>PYER01000012.1 GCA_003017855.1 filamentous cyanobacterium CCT1 | reverse complement strand
CCGCTGGACATTGCCGTTCTACCCACCCGCCATACCCCGGCCCTGCACCAGTGGTTACAGCAGCGGGCCAAGTGGTACCCCACCCAGCCCAACGCCATTCCGATTCCCTACAACCCGCTGCACATCGAGTCGCCGCCGCCGGTGCCTCTGCCCGAGCACCTGTGGGGAGACCGCTGGGGGTTTACCGCCCTGGCTGCCTACGACTTTGAGCAAACCCTGCCCTACGAGCCCATTCCCCTGCGCCACCTACCTGACAACCTGATGCCTTCGCGCCTGGGGCTGGCCAGCACGACCCCTATTCCTGGGGTGGTGGTAGATGCGGGACGGCAGGCGATGGCCCTGGTTCAGTGGATTCAGTCCAGTGCCCCCGCCTGGTTGAGCTACGTGAGGGGAGAACCTGACGGGCTGATTCTGGAGGCTGGACTGAGCGATCGCTGGGTCTTCACCACCTTTAGCGATTCCGATGTCGCCAGCGCAGGTCAGCGGTTTGAGCAGCGCAAGCAGGCCAGCCAGGGGCTTCATTTTCTGCTGGTGCGCCCCGACGACTCGGGCATGACTACCACCGGCCTCTGGCTTTTACAACAGTCTCCCTGACTCGTGTTAGCCCATCTTAGACGGCCGCTTCGACTCCGCTCAGCGACCAGTTTCTGAGTTCCTAAGCGAAGTCGAAGGTGTTCCCTGAGCGAAGTCGAAGGTGTTCCCTGAGCGGAGTCGAAGGGAGCGATCATCTACCAAAAGAGCATTTCCCTGATCCTGCTCTTTTTCACCGCAAGCCACTGAACTGAGGATTTGTCGAGGATCGGTTATTGCGACTTACCGACCGGCGCTGACAGCGGTAATCTAGCTGGGTTAGCACTCGCACGCAGTGAGTGCTAAGTTTGTCTCTGGAGAGCTGAAAGACAGGACATGGCAAAACGAGTTTCCTTTGATGAGGCGTCGCGGCAGGCCCTCGAAAAAGGCGTCAACGCCCTAGCTGACGCCGTTAAAATTACCCTCGGCCCCAGGGGGCGCAACGTTGTTCTCGAGAAAAAGTACGGGGCACCCCAGATCGTCAACGACGGCATCACCATTGCCAAAGAAATTGACCTAGAAGACCCCTTCGAAAACCTGGGTGCGCGCCTCATGCAAGAGGTGGCTTCTAAGACCAAAGACCTGGCGGGCGACGGTACCACCACCGCCACCGTACTGGCCCAGGCCATGGTCAAAGAGGGCCTCAAGAACGTGGCCGCTGGCACCAACCCCGTCAGCCTGAGGCGCGGTATTGAGAAAGCCGTAAACGCCCTGGTGCGTGAAATTGCCGCCGTGGCCAAGCCCGTCGAAGGCAACGCTACCATTGCCCAAGTCGCCACGGTATCGGCCGGCAGCGACGAAGAAATCGGCCGCATGATCGCCGAAGCCATGGACAAAGTCACCAAAGACGGCGTCATCACGGTGGAAGAATCCAAGTCGCTCTACACTGAACTGGATGTTGTCGAGGGGATGCAGTTCGATCGCGGCTACATTTCCCCCTACTTTGTCACCGACCAAGAGCGCATGGTGACCGAACTCGACAACGCCCGCGTGCTGATTACCGACAAAAAAATTGGCTCCATTCAGGATCTGGTGTCGGTGCTGGAGCGCGTCGCCCGCGAGGGTGCCCCCCTGCTGATTATTGCCGAAGACATTGAGGGCGAGGCCCTGGCTACTCTGGTGGTCAACAAGGCCCGGGGCGTGCTGAACGTAGCCGCCATCAAAGCGCCTAGCTTTGGCGATCGCCGCAAGGCCATGCTGCAAGACATCGCCGTGCTCACGGGCGGTCAGGTGATCTCTGAAGAAGTGGGCCTTAGCCTGGATACCGCCGACCTGTCGATGCTGGGCACCGCCACCAAGGCCACCATCACCAAAGACACCACCACCCTGGTCTCCGATGCGGGCAACAAAGGCGACATCGACAAGCGGATCGCTCAAATTCGCCAGGAGCTAGAGCGCACCGACTCTGACTACGACAAAGAAAAGCTCTCCGAGCGGCTAGCCAAGCTGGCGGGCGGCGTTGCTGTGATCAAAGTTGGGGCCGCCACCGAAACCGAACTCAAAGACCGCAAGCTGCGCATTGACGACGCCCTCAGCGCCACTAAGGCGGCGGTCGAAGAAGGCATCGTCCCCGGCGGCGGGGCTACCCTGCTGCACCTAGCTCCCAAGCTGGAAGCGCTTAAGGCCTCCCTCAGCGCTGAAGAAGCCATTGGCGTTGATATCGTCATGCGGGCGGTGGAAGCTCCCCTGCGCCAGATTGCCGACAACGCTGGCCAGCAGGGCTCGGTAATCGTCGAGAAAGTGAAGGCGATGGACTTCCCCATGGGCTACAACGCCCTCAGCGGTGCCTACGAAGACCTGATTCAGGCCGGTATCATCGATCCCGCCAAGGTCGTGCGTTCTGGCCTGCAGGATGCCGCCTCGATCGCGGGCATGGTGCTCACCACCGAAGCCCTAGTGGCCGAAATTCCTGAGCCTCCGGCTCCCGCTGGCGACCCCGGCATGGGTGGCATGGGCGGCATGGGCGGCATGGGTGGCATGGGCGGCATGGGCGGCATGGGCGGCATGGGCGGCATGGGTATGATGTAGCCTGCCCTCGACCATCTTTGAATAAATGCTTAACCTCTAGGGGTACAGCTACGGCTGTGCCCCTATGCTTTTAATTGGCAAACAGTAAGGAAGTCAGGTGATGTCGCAGCGAAGACAAAGTTCAGAATCTGAGGCGACATCACCCGTCTACCCACCGCCTGTACAAACAGCGGCGGGCAGGGCGACCCCAGAGCTGGCCCGCCCCAGTGGCCCTCACTGCGACCTTCCCCCCCTTGTCGATAGCGATGGCGATGGTTTATTTGAATACAGCTATTCACCCCCCGGTGCACTTCCTGGCACGCTGCGTATTTCCCACGATGCCTTGCCCACAGAGCTTTTTTTAATCGACTACGGCCCCGATGCCGTTCATACAGCCACCATCGACCATCCCGAGGAGTGCTCTGCTCTGGGGGCCTCCGATAGCGTGACCTGGCTCGATGCTCGCGGGCTAGGTACCGAGGAAACAATCCTCGAAATGGGCAAGACCTTTGACCTGCATCCACTGCTGCTCGAAGACATTGTCAACGTGCCCCACCGACCCAAAATCGACTTCTACGACGACAAGATTTTGATCATTATGCAGATGGTGCGGCCCAAGCCTACGGGCAGTGGGGTGGGCAGCGAGCAGGTCAGTTTTGTGCTGGGTCCGGGATTTTTAGTCACCTTTCAAGAAGAACCCGAGTGGGATTCCTTTGGTCCCGTGCGCGATCGCATCCGTCGGGGTACCGGCACCATTCGTCGCCAAAACGCCGCCTACCTGACCTACGCCCTGCTCGACACCATCGTTGACAGCTTTTTCCCGGTTCTAGAGGTAATTGGCGAAACCCTAGAAGAACTGGAAGAAGAAGTGGTGGCCAACCCAACCAGCGCCACGATCAAAAAAATTCACCGCATGCGCCGGGGGCTGATGAAGCTGCGCCGCTACATCTGGCCCCAGCGCAGCGTGATCAACAGCCTGATCCGCGACAGCGACGAGCTGATTAGCCAGGAGGTGCGCGTCTACCTGCAGGACGTGTACGACCACATTGTGCAGGTGGTCGACATCATCGAAAACTACCGCGAAATCGCCTCCAGCCTGATGGATGTCTACCTGTCATCGATCAACAACCGCATGAACGAGGTGATGAAGCTGCTGACGGTGATTTCCTCTGTGTTTATCCCGCTCACCTTTATTGCCGGGGTCTACGGCATGAACTTTGACACCGAAGCCTCACCCTTCAACATGCCCGAGCTGGGCTGGTACTGGGGCTATGTTATTTGTCTGGGGGTGATGGGGGCGATCGCCGTGCTGCAAATCTACTTTTTCTGGAAACGCGGCTGGTTTGACAATTTTTCAACCACAAAACGCTGATACCATAACAACGCCCATACCCCCGCACCACGATGGATCTCAAAGCCCACATCCGCGATATTCCCGACTTCCCCCAGCCCGGCATTTTGTTTCGCGACATTACGCCGCTGCTAGGCAACCCCACCGCCATGCAGTACAGCATCGATCTCTTTGCCGAAAAGGTGGCCGAGCATCGCCCTGACTACATCGTGGGCATTGAGTCGCGGGGCTTTATGTTTGGCATGCCGCTGGCCTACAAGCTGGGAGTGGGCTTTGCCCCGGTGCGTAAACCCGGCAAGCTGCCCGCCGCCGTGTATCAGGCCAGCTACGCCCTGGAGTACGGCAACGACACCCTAGAACTCCATCAAGATGCCTTTCCGGCGGGCAGCCGCGTGCTAATTATCGACGACCTGATCGCCACCGGGGGCACCGCCGCCGCCACCGCCCAGCTGATCGAGAAAACCGGCTGCACCGTAGCCGGGTTCGGCTTTGTGATCGAGCTGATGGGGCTGGCGGGACGCACCAAGCTGCCCGATGTGCCCGTCACCGTGCTGCTGCAGTATTGAGCGCCAGAGCGTAGCGCAAACAGCGCATCACCACAAACCACAGCACCGCAATCACCAGCACCAGACCCACCCGGTTTAGCCACCAGCTCGATTCCAGCGCCAGAGCGTTAAACGCCGCGTGGGAGAGAATCGCCGCCAGCAGACCGTTGCGCACCAGCCCCCGCCCCTGGCCTGGGGGCGAAAACTTGGCCAACCCCAGACCATAGCCCCACAGCGACGACCACAGCGCATGGCCCGGTCCCGCCAGCAGCCCCCGTAGGGCAAACATCGCCAGCACCGCCGTCCAGGCCGAGGCATCGACGGCGGCACCCGGCACCCCCAGCCGAGCGACGGCAAAGTAGGCGTAGAGCATCGAGCCAACCACCTCCAGGGTGGCAAAGCCCAGACCCACTGCGGCGGCAAAGATAATGCCGTCCACGGGCTCGTCGAACTCGGGGTGGTTGTACACCCCCCGCTTGACCACCCAAAACTTAACTAGTTCGGCTAGGACCGGTACAACGGCGATCGCCATCAGCCAGCTCGGCAGCGGCACTAGCTGCCGCACCAAAAAGACCGGCACGTACGCCAATATCCCCAGCAGGTAAAGCTTAAGCACCAGCGATCGCGGCTCCGGATTAAGCTTGTCGCGAGTGTAGAAAAACCAGAGCAAAAACGCTAGGGGAGCCAGGCCCAGGGCCACAATGCCCACCACCGTAGCCAGCAGGTTAGGATCGCTCGCAAGATTTTCCATAGTCAAACGAGGGGGATACACCGCCCCTGAATCATACATCGGCTAATTGAGGGAGGATGGGGGATGGATAAATTCAAAATTCAAAATTGAGAATTCAAAATTTTGAACTTTGAACTTTGAACTTTACACTCCCCCCTTCACCTTCCCCATCTCCCTCACCTTCCCCATCTCCCTCACCTTCCCCATTCCCTCACCAACAAAGACCACAATCTTTGTAAGATAGGGTTTCACAGCAACCATTGAGGTAGCAAGCAGTTCATGCAGGATGTGTTGGTCATTGGCGCGGGGCCAGCGGGGTTATCGCTGGTGGCAGCTCTGGCAGAAACAGGGCTAGCGGTGCAGGGGTTGGCCCTAAACGATCCGGCGCAGCCCTGGCCCAACACCTACGGTATTTGGGTTGACGAACTCGAAGATTTAGGTCTGGTGCATTTTTTAGAGCATCGCTGGAAAGATTGCGTAGTACATGTCAACAGCGGCAAGCTGCCCCTGCACCGCGAGTACGGTCTGCTAGACAGAGATCGACTGCAAACCCACTGGCTGAACCAGAGCAACCAGCACCAGGTGAGCTGGCATCAGGGCAAAGCCTGTCAGGTCGAACACTTTCCCACCCATACTCAAATTACCACCGAGGTTGGAGATACTCTCACGGCCCGTCTAGTGGTCGATGCCAGCGGGCATCGGGCGGCGCTGGTGCAGCGTCCGGAGGCGTCAGAGGTAGCCTTTCAGGCGGCCTACGGTATTGTAGGACGCTTTTCCAAGCCTCCTACCGATCCTCAGCAGATGATATTCATGGACTTTCGCGACGACTACCTCACCCCGAGCGATCGCCAGGAGCCGCCCACCTTTCTCTATGCTATGGATCTGGGCGACGACGTGTATTTTGTCGAAGAGACTTCCCTGGCCCACCATCCGGCGATCGCAATGGAGACTCTAAAGCAGCGACTGTATCAGCGCCTGCGCCATCGGGGTATTGAGGTCAAAGATATCCACCATGTGGAGCAATGCCTGTTTCCGATGAATCAGCCGCTGCCAGATTTCACCCAGCGGGTGGTGGGTTTTGGCGGCGCGGCCAGTATGGTGCATCCAGCCTCGGGCTACATGATGGGGGCGCTACTGCGGCGGGGGCCAGGGCTGGCCAAGGCGATCGCCGCTGCGCTCAGCTCACCCCAGACCACCTCTTCTCAGGCCGCCCACCAGGCCTGGGAAGAGCTATGGCCCGCGGAACGCGTCCGCAAGCACTATCTCTATCTGTTTGGCCTCGAAAACCTGATGGCCTTTGATGCGTCCCAGCTGCACCAGTTTTTTGCCGCTTTCTTTAGCCTGCCCACCGACGACTGGGCGGGCTTTTTGGCCGACAGTATGACCTTGCCCGAGGTGGTGCAGGCCATGATCGGACTGTTTGGCCGCGCCCCTAACCCAGTGCGCCTGGGGCTAATGCGATCGGTCTTTAGCCACGGCCACCTGCTCGGGCGCACCCTGATGAGCTAACCCGAGACATGACGTATACTCAGGGGTTATACCCCTAATCCAGGTCCAGCAGCAAAATTCTGCTGGTAGGACAATTAACAGATCCTAAGCTGGACTGGGTATCAACCAGGCCAATTGAGGCCGTTAACGTCTGTGAGCTGCTAGGGTATAGCCGGAGATCATAGCTCGGCTAACTTCTGCACCTAATGTGGGCAACCTGACTGTATTCCACGGGTAGCCACGCTGTTTTTACCCGATTGTTGTACCTGTCGCTGTTGAGTCCATTATGGAGAATCCTTTCATGGCTGAGTTACCCAACGCCGCTGCCCAGCCCGCACCGCCGCCGCCCAAACCTCCCCAATCGGCGGCCCAGACCCAGGCTTCGGCGCAGGCCCGCGCCCAAGCCGCTGGTCAGGCGGCTGCCGCCCAGGCTGCCGCTGGTCAGGCTCAGGCGTCGATAAGACAGGCGCCTCCAGCGCCTCCAGCAGGGCAGGCTCCTCCGGCGCCAGCGTCAGCGCCAGCAGGGCAACCACCGGCTCCGGGGCAGGCTCGCCATCGACCGGCTTCACCGCCCCCGATGCCTAAGGCGGCTGACACCCTCAAAGTCAGTGGTGGGCTCACCCTCGAAAAAATTGTGCGGGAGGCCTTTGACAAAGGCTTTTCTGACATCCACCTGGGGGTGGGTGAAATCCCTCGGTTCCGCGATCGCGGCGATATTTCGCTCACGGAGTACCCTGCTACCGATGAGGCCACCTTCTACAGCTGGCTGGCAGAAATCCTCAAGCCCGAAGAAATTCAAGAATTTCGTCAAACTCTTGACTTTGACGGGGCGGCCCAGTACGACTTCACCCGCATCCGGATCAATATTTTTGATTCGCTGCGCGGCCCGGCTATGGTACTGCGTTTGATTCCAGTCAAAATTCTCACCCTCGATCAGCTGGGGTTCTCGCCGATCTTTCGCGATGTGTGCCACTACCACAAGGGGCTGGTGCTGGTGACGGGGCCGACCGGTTCGGGTAAATCGACCACCATGGCGGCGATGATTGACTACGTCAACACCGAGATGCCCAAGAACATCATCACCATTGAAGACCCGGTGGAATTTGTGCATACCAGCCGGCGATCGCTGATCAAGCAGCGGGAAGTGGGCATGCACACTCAAAAGTTCGACAACGCCCTCAAGGCCTCGCTGCGGGAAGACCCCGACATCATTCTGGTCGGTGAAATGCGGGACAAAGAGACCGTCAACACCGCCCTGAAAGCGGCGCAAACGGGTCACCTTGTGATGGGTACCCTGCACACCAACAGCGCCGTCAAAACCGTAGAGCGGATTCTCAACCTCTACGAACCTGAGCAGCAGGCCCCGGTGCGGGTCTCTCTGGCGGAGTCGCTGGTGGCCGTCATCGCCCAGGGCCTCTGCCGCACCACCGATGGCAAGCGGGCCGCCTTCCACGACATCCTGATCAACACCGACGCCATCAAAGACTACATTCTGCGTGGTCAGCTCGACGAAGTCGAAGCGCTGATTCCCAAATGTACCTTCGACGGCATGTGCACCATGAACCAGTCGCTCTACGCCCTCTACGAGTCGGGGCGCATTACCGAAGAGACCGCGCTGGAAATGTCGCCCAAGCAAAATGAAATGGCCCAAATGCTGCGAGGTCGTGTCTAACGCTGTGATGTCTGACCTGGTTGCCTCCAGCTTTAAGGGCATCGCCCTGTTTACCCCTGGGGGCGACTGTGTCTACTGCCTGGACGTGCAAAAGCGCGCCCACTGGCATCTAGACCTCTGTGCCGCGCTGCAAACTCACCTGGGGCTGGCCGAGCCACCCTATTTTCTGCTGCCCTGCTTCACGGCCACCGTAGATCGTTGGGTTAACCCCACGACCCAGGCTCCGGCCATGGTCGCCGAAGCCTACCCCCGCGCCCTGCGGTTTCAGCCCCTGCTCAACGCCCTGTTTGGCCTGGGTCAGCTCCAGTGGCAGCCCAACTACAGCAGCGCCGAAGAATGTTCTGTAGCGCTCATTGAGTCGTATCGGCCCGCCTTTCCGCAGCTGTGGGAATGCCACGATTTAATCATGCGGGTTGAGCAGAAAGCTGAGGTGTCAGACAATTCGCTGCCGGTTGATACGCTCGACGCGCTCGGCGCACCGCCCCAGCCCCATAGCTTCAAACTGTTTGTCAGCGGCACCGACACCGCTGCAACCGAAAGAATGCTGCGGTTTTTGTACACCACCCTGGAGTCGACCCTGCCCAGCGCCTACACCCTACAGGTGATCGACGTGACCACTCACCCCGATGAGGCCGAAGCCGCCCATATCTCAGCTACGCCAACGCTGATTCAGGTATGGCCAGAGCCTGTGCGGCGGGTGGTCGGCAACGTGCTGAGTCAGGAGCAGATGGCGCTGCTGCTGGCCTAGTCTGTCTAATTCTGGGCAGTGCAATCCGACAGCACTACAGTGTTGTCAACTTCAACCAACACCTCGTCGCCCTTGTTCCACAGGGTTGTGGTGCCGTTGCTGTAGCGGGCTCCAGATGCAGACTCAGTGGCGGGTAGGGTAATCGGGTCTTGGTCGGGTAGAGTAACGATCGCCGTTTCAGCTCCAACAAACTGGGCCGTAATGGTTTCACCGCCGGGGCATGCAAACACTACCGTTTCATCGGCCGCCATGGTTTCATCGGTAGCATCGCTGGTGGGGGAGGTCGTGGTGCAGCCAGCTAGGGCCAGTCCAGCCAAAGCCGCAGCTACTATAGATGCGTCGAGCAAAGGTTTCATCGTGAGTTTCTCCAAACGTAAATTTAAGGGGGAGTTAAAACTACAAAAGTAGGGCAAAATCCAAAATTTTTGTTAGCCACATTTATCGCCGATCGCCATCCTAGCGCCCTCAATCGGTAGCCAGGAGAGTAGCTAAGCCACTTCTGCTGACCGTCTAGCGATCGCTTAGCAATCAAATTGTGGGCAGTTCAGTAAAAAGACAGCTCAGATGATTGCGCAGAATGGCCTCTCGCCTGACAATAGGCAGAAAAATGGAGCTGGCACGACGGATTTTCGTCAAAGGCTGGGCCAGTCGCTACTGGCTCTAACCTGTTTGGCCAGACTGTGCCTACCCTGCTCCCCAAAGCTGCGTGAGGGTTATATCGCTTTCCCAGTGCCCACCTAATTCCTTAAGCTGGTTATCTATGTCGACAAAAAATATTGTCTCCCTGGGTCTGCTGCTCTTTATTCCAGTCTCGATCGCAGCAGAACGACTGGAGTGGGGTGCCCTGGCGGTATTTGGGCTGTCAGCGCTGGCCATTGTGCCCCTGGCGATTTGGCTAAGCACCGCTACAGAAGAGCTGGCCGTCGTTACAGGCCCCACCATTGGGGGCTTAATCAATGCCGTATTTGGCAATGCCACTGAGCTGATCATTGCCCTGGTTGCCCTTAAAGCGGGTTTGATCGGTATTGTCAAAGCCAGCATTACCGGCTCGATTTTGGCCAACCTGCTGCTGGTGCTGGGGCTCTCGATGTTTTTTGGCGGGCTGCGCTACAAAGAGCAGGAGTTTAACCGCAAAGTGGCGGGCATCAATGGCAGCACAATGGCCCTAGCGGTGACGGCGATTGTGCTGCCGGCCATGGTGATCAATACCTCCAACATCGTGGAGCCGGTTGCCATTAGCCGTCTGTCGCTGACGGTGGCCGCCATATTGATTCTGGTCTACGGGCTAACGCTGCTGTTTTCGCTCAAGACCCACAGCTATCTCTACGATGTTGGGGTTAGTGATTTAGACGGCGGCCACGGCGAGGGCGAGCACGGCGAAGGCAAACCTAACATCTGGCTCTGGGTCGGCGTGCTTCTAGCGGCCACAATCGGCGTGGCGGTAGAGTCAGAAATTTTTGTGGGGGCGGTGGAAGAAACCGCCAGCAGTCTGGGACTGACTGACTTGTTTACCGGGGTAATTTTGCTGCCCCTGGTGGGCGGTGCGGCGGAGTACGTCACCGCTGTACGCATGGCGGTAAAAAACAATATGGATTTGTCGGTGTCGATCGCCATGGGGTCGAGCCTGCTGGTGGCCCTGCTGGTGGCCCCTCTGTTGGTGATTGTGGGCCAGTTGATCGGTCAACCGATGGACCTGAACTTCGGCCCCTTTGAGGCGATCGCGGTTGTGATCGCCGTCGCGGTGGTCAACCTGATCAGCCAGGACGGCAAATCGAACTGGCTGGAGGGGGTGCTGCTGCTCTCCACCTTTGCCATTTTGGGCGCGTCGTTTTTCTTTCACCCGGTGTAGAAAGCGCCCAATGGCGTCTCAAGGCAAATAGTCAGGTGGGTGTACCGCAGTACCTCGCCGGGTAGAGGGTGACCCAGATCGATAAGGGGCCGTTGGGGCAAACAAATTTCGGCGGCCCACTTAACCTCGGCAAGCAAATAGATCTGTCATGGGCGGCTTTACAGGTCAAACTTAAGGCCGCCAAAGATCGATAGCCCGCTGTCGCCGTTGAAGACATCCTCAACCCGCAGGTAGACGCCAGGGCCAACGGGCTCACCCGTCCCTACTGTTTCAATGATGCGATCGCCGGTCTCGTCGTACACAAATTCATAGGTCTCCACCGGCAGCGGCTGACCGTCGGCATTGGCCAGCAGCGTCACCACCTGATCGCCGTTCTCGTCGAGCAGCGGCGTCGTTTTATAGATGGGGGCTAAACGGTTGGCCAGGTTGTAGCGGTAGGCGGGGCGCTGCTGTTCTCCAAAGGGGTTGAACACGGCCTCAACCCGCCAGCCAGTGTCTCCGCCTCGCCCCTGCCCAATGGTGGTTCCCTGGGTAAAGAGTTCCGCCCGTAAAACGTTAGCGGCTGGCGTCCAAGGCGTATTGCCGATATTCAGCACCCCACCGATCGCGAGTTCGCCCCGCAGGGGAGTCAGATTGGGATAGCTCTCTCGCTCGGTCGTGGTCTGGCGATCGATCAGGCTGGTGCTGTCGGCTAAGACCTCCCGATCGGTGATCTCAGTGGTCGATGCCGCCACATACTCTGGCCCAAGGCGAAGCATTGTATCAACACTGGTGGGGCCTTCGGTGGTTTCGACCTGACTCGACGTTTCGATGTCATTGAAGCGAACGTTGATATTGCTGAGCGTACCGTCGGCGTCGATATCAAAATCTGCCTCTCCGCTACGGCGTGTCGTTTCTATCTGCCGAGAGGCAATTTCGGTCGTGCGGGTATCTACCCGGGTGCGGGGAGTGGCTAAGAGATTGGTTGTCATCTGCGTGACGGCCACATCTAGCTGGCGCCGGTAGGTTGAGGCCGTCGTGGTGACAACATCTTCCTGGTTGCCCAGGCCCAGGGCCAGCTCGCCTCTCACATACAGGCCCCCCGCAAAGGTTGTCTTCAGGTAGCCTGCTTGGCCCACGCTGCCTGGTAACAGCACCTCCGGCGTAGAGAGCGGGTTGCCAACCCGAGCATCGACCCGCTCTGGCTGGGAGACATCGACGGTAGAGACCAGCGGCCCTCCAGGAACGTTACGGTAGAGGCCTCGCAAACCGTTAAAGCGGGCCGTTTCTGCGTTCTCCCCCGGCAGCGTATCTTCGACCGCGTAGACGTTGGGTTGTTCTCGCTGAAAGTTGGCCGGATGCTGGTTGGCTGCAATCACCTCAAACCCACCGTTAGCCGTGCGATAGCCGGTCCCCTCTGGGTTGGTGAGGGCATACTCCTGCCCCAGCTGCAGATCCTGACCCGCCTGCTGGGGTACCAGGGCATAGATCACTCGCTGGGCGCGGCCTGCCTCCAGCCGGGTCGATGCGGTTGCATACCCCGCCTCATTCCACTGGGGCAAAAACGTCGCGGTGCCATCGGTGCGCTCAACAATCAGCCCCCCTACATTGCGCGTGTAGGCTGCATCACCTGGGCCTACCAGGTTGGGCACCGGAGGTTCAATAACAATGTCCTGGTCCTCAGGCAGCTCATAAATACCGTCCGCTGGCGTCAGGGGCTGACCGGGCACAACCTGAAACCGGGTTGGCGGCACAAACCCCACCAGCTGAGTGTTGTCAATCAACCCCGTCGGCTGAATCAGGCGCGGCCCGTCGGAGTCGGGGTTAACAACTCGATGGCCATACATATCAACCGCATCGTGGTGGGTGGAGTTAAAAAATTGTGTCAGCCCCACCGTCGCGGTGAGGCCAGCCTGGTTTGCAACCACTCCAGGGTTAAAATTTAGGGTGCCAGTGACTAGCGTTGGCGGTGCCGCAGGATTGTTGACTAAGGGGGATAGCTGCCCGGTTAAACTGGCCCCATCGGTGCCCAATCGCGCTTGGGCCGACGCAAAATAGCGATCGTAGATGAGCGGGGTGCCGTCGGCAGCATTGGCACCCGTAGCGTGAGCCAACAGGTTAGCCTCTGAGTTGACTATTTCGACTTGGCCTGCCTGCCGCTCTTCAGTTGTTTCTGTAAAGGTTTGGTCGAGTTGCAAACGGTTATTTTCTGTCACCTGTTCCTGCCGGGTGAGGGGGGGCAGGGGCGTCTCAACTATCTCGGTGCGGTAACTCAAAGTCCTGGTAATTGATTGAGACTCAGAGACAATATCAGCTTCGCCTCGACCCATAGAAAGTTCAACATATTGGCCGTCGTTAAAGTCTAAATCGCTTCCATTAGCTGGAGATTGATCTTCAACCACAAACTGTCCATCGGTGTTGAAGTAAATGCCCGATTGCTGAGGCTCGCCACCATCTTGCACCAGGTGCGAAACCCTGAGCTCAACCGTATCTTCCGCTCCATAAACAGCACTAATTTGAGCCTCAGCAGGTAAGGGTTGTCCATCAGGACCAATGTCGACTCTATCGCCTCGAACAAAGGCACTTTCGGTGGTCTTCACACTGCCATCGGGGCCGTAGACCGTCAGCTGAATGCCCTCTCCATAGTCGTGCTGGCCGGGGATGTACTGCAGATTGAACTCGGTTGACAGGCGCAAAGAATCATCCAGCATGACAAACCCCGGCACTGCAGGCTGTAGCTGCTGGTTGATATTGTCGGTATCGACCCTAATATCTACTGAGTTAGGTGCCTCCTGATCTGGCCTGACAGGCTGAGAAACATTCTCTTGTGTCTGTTCGACTAGCCCCCTTGGCATGGGAATATTTGAGTTGTTTTGATTAGGCCCTGTCATCAAGTCGAAAGCATTACTATCGATCTCGACCGAGCCGTCACTCTCCACCTGAATGTCTGGCATGGCATGAGCTCCAGACGCTATACCTAGAGTTATGCCGGCAGTTGCCAATAGCAGAGTAGATGGAACATGGGTATTTCCAGAAGTAACAAAATTGACGATTTTCATGACAGGAACTGAGTGAAATGGAAAAGAATGTAAGGAACTGTTGCCGGTAGTGTAATGGCCCAGTTGGGTCACCCTGAACTGTCAGACGGAAGAGAGTACAAACTTTTGTCGTCAAAAAACTGCCTCTACTAGTAGAGAGGCTGAGGCTGAAAGAGAAAGATTTTTCTTCAAAAAGCTGTGGCAAATGCGATGAAGTTTGCGATCGCCCGCCAATCCGCTGACTCAAAAAGATCGCAAGAAAAATTTACGCTAATGCCGCTTAGACCAACCTCACTGAAGCGCTTGAGGCCAATCTCATCGTTGTTCACTCTGCCTTGCTCAACCATAGCTCTCAGCATACTGAACCACAGCGACAGGTTAACGGGGTTAAACTATTGTCGTGTTGCAGCAGCGGAATGCGGCTGGGCTTTAGGCGCGATCGCAGACCTTGAAGCAGATTTTGCGATCGCGCTTTACATCCGGTTCAGCTCGAAATCTAGAGTTTTCCTACGGACAAAACTTTACTTTTGCCTTCAAATTTGAATTGTATACTGAATATATAAACTGTCCAGTAGCACTCTCTCGGTCGGATATATCCCACTTTTGTAAATGTGTGCGTTATTGATTTGGAAAATGAATCATGCCTGTCATTCCCGCGGAGGCGGGAATCTACTTGCTAGCAACTACTCTCGATTGGATGCCCGTTTGCACGGGCATGACGGGCCAACCGTCCATCGAATCCATAAATTTACAAAGTTGGGATGCACCCCTCTCGGCCTGCTGCTATCGATTTAGAATGTAGGCCTCAACGTTGTAGACGCTCAGCGGTGGATGAAAGAGATACCCCTGTCCCAGCGAGCAGCCGAGGTGCCGAAGGTGGTCTAGCTGCTGACGGGTTTCAATGCCCTCTGCAACAACCGTTAGCTCTAGCTGATTGCTCAGCGAAATGATGGTGTTGACGATCTTAAAATTGCGGCTGCTCTCGTGCATTTGACTGACAAAAGAGCGGTCAATTTTTAAGTCATTGAGGGGAAAGCGGTGGAGCGAACTCAGGGACGAATAGCCGGTGCCAAAGTCATCAACGCTGATGCGAATGTGGCGCGATCGCAGCTGTTCCATCAGGTCGATGGCCCGATCGGCGTTTTCGAGCAGGGCGCTTTCGGTAATTTCGAGCTTCAAACAGCCGGGGTTGACGCCCGTTTCGGCCAGCACGCGATCGATATCGGTCAGCAGGGTTGGCGATGCGAACTGACGCACCGATAGGTTGACGCTCATGGTGAGATCTGTCCAGCCCTGCTGGTGCCAGGTCAGCAGCTGTTGGCAGGCTTGATGCAGCACCATAATGCCCACGGGCACAATTAGCCCCGTTTCTTCCATGCAGGGAATAAACTCACCGGGTGAGACCATGCCGCGATCGGGATGCTGCCAGCGCACTAGCGCCTCAAAGCCGCACACCGTCTCGGTCCTCAAATTGACAACGGGCTGGTAGTAAGCCACAAACTCCTGGTTGTCGAGGCCACGGCGCAGGTCTGTCTCTAGGGTGAGGCGCGCTAGCATCGTCAGAGACATCTGACAGTCAAAGATCTGGCAGCAGCTTTTGCCCCGCAGTTTAGCTTTATACATAGCCGTATCGGCATCCTGCAGGGGTTCTTCGGGGTGCTGGTAGGTGTTGTTGCCCAGGGCAATGCCCAAACAGGCGGTCATAAAAATCTCGCAGTCGCCGATCATAAACGATCTGGCAAAGCTCTGGAGCACCGCGCGAATGAAGGGCTCTAGATCGGCTTCGCGATCGATGTGGTGCAGCAAGAAGCAAAATTCATCTTCCCCCAGCCGCGCCAAAATGTCGTCGGGGCGCAGCAGCAGCTGTAGGCGCTCGGCGATCGCCAGCAGGAGTTGGTTGCCGACGGCGTGACCAAAGGCACTGTTGACAAGCTTGAACTGATCGCAGTCTAAATAGACCACCGCAAAGGAGAAACGGTTAGCCTGCAGGGTTTCGTTCAGCTGCTGGAGCAAAAAAACGCGGCTGGGCAGCTGGGTAAGGGCATCTCGATTGAGGCTGGCCTGCAGCTGGGCCGTGCGCTCCTGCACGGTTTTTTCGAGGCTGGCATTGAAAGAGGCCAGGGCCTGATACTGCTGGCGAATGCGCAGCATCGATCGCACCCTGGCGGTTAACTCTAGACGGGTAACCGGCTTACCAATAAAGTCGTCGGCCCCGGCCGCAAAACAGCGGGCTAAATCGGCCTTAGAGATAAGGGATGTCACCATAATAATCGGCACCGTCTGCCACTGGGGCATGGCTTTGATGCGCTGGCAAACCTCCAGCCCGCTCATGCCCGGCATCATCACATCGAGCAAAATGAGATCGGGTTTAAAGAGGTCGAGGGCCGCGATCGCCGCTGCTCCACTGGCGGCATAGTGCAGCTGATAGGGCTGAGTCTCCTGAAACGATGTCCCCTCTGCTGCCTCTATGGACAGAAGTGTTTCAATCACTTCAAAGTTGCTGGGCTCATCGTCAACGATGAGAATTGAGCAAGCGTGAACAGAGGACATAAACTCATTAACTGGGCTGTGTGAGCAAGTAGGACTGTCAGCTGACTGGCTGAATGACAGCAAGGCTTTTATTGTTCTCTAAAAATTTTGTCAAGTTCTAACCCAGGGTTCCCAAATACCTTTGACCGAGGCTATTTGCACTATAGAAGCAACTAAACTTATAGAGAAGCCAAAAAAATATCAGGACCATCGGCAACCGTTTGACTATTCATGTCTAGCAGAGGCTGCTGGTCTTCGTTGATCTGCAAAGAGCCGATCTGCAAAGAGACTGCTCAAAGCTTTTTCACCAGGCCAAACCATCCAGATCAGCAACCTTAAAGCGCTTACATGTCATAACAAGCTGCGGCATGGGACACAAAATACTCTGAGTTATAGATTTGAATCTATGCCCAGGCCTAGGGCACTGAGTATGATGAGACGTGATAATCCCGTGCTTAAGCCGCCCCAAGAATGGGGCGCTAAGGGATACTTATATTTATAAGAGATGAAAGGATTTTTTGGGCAGAAACTTGGCTGACTGCCCCAAAAAATTCCTGTACGCTGCCAGACAAACAGCTTTGTTGAAGCTGAAAATGGGTATCGTACTTCGAGATCTAGGGCAATCTGTCTTTAGCATAATTTTTCGCTGCTTTTCTATCATCATGCACCCCTCTTTTGTTGGCCCGACTGACGTTGTAAGCAGCGATACATCCGTTGCCGATGCTTTACAGATAATGACAGGCAGTCAACCGCAACTTCCCTGTCTTTTTATTGCTGACGGGCTAGATTTAGCCGGTGTTTTTACGGAGCGCGATCTGCTGCTGGTGGTGGCCCAGGGGCGATCGCTCCACGATTTGCCCATTTCCGCGGTGATGCGATCGCCGGTCGTTACGGTGAGGCAAACTGAGCTGGGCGACCTCTCAATGTTGATGCAGCAGCTAGATCAGTACGCCACCGATTACTTGGCCGTTTTAGGCGATCGCGGCGCGCTGGTGGGGGTGATTACCCGAGAGCGCCTGCAACCCCACCTGTGGCAGGCGCTCCAGGAACAGCAGACTCTCGCCACCTCGCTCAGCCACCGAGAACAGCAGTATCAGTCGTTGATCCAGGCGCTGCCCGACTTAATCATCCGCTTCTCAGTCGAGGGTGTTTGTCTCGACTGCGTGCTGTCCGCCGACTTTGAAGTCTATTGTGGCAAGGCTGATTTGCTGGGCAAAAGCCTCGACGACCTGCTGCCCTCAGAGCTGGCGACCCTGCGCCGAGGGTACATTCAGCGGGCGCTTCGCACGAGGGAGCTGCAAATCTATGAGCAGCAAATTGTGATCAACAACAGCCTGCGTACCGAAGAGGTCAGAATCAACCCCTGCGCCGCTGACGAGGTGCTGGTTGTGGTGCGCGACATCACCGAGCACAAGGCGCTAGAAGCTACCAACCGGGCCATTGTCGAAGCCATCCCCGATCTGCTGGTGCGCCTCAACCGGCAGGGGCAATATCTGGGCATCCTGAGCGGTGGCTCGGTTAGAAACGTGCTGCTGCCCCCCTCAGTGTCGTCCAGCCACACCGTTTACGACGTCCTGCCCCAGCCGCTGGCGGCTCAGAAAATTCAGGCGGCACGACAGGCGCTTGAGACCGGCTCGATTCAGGTTTACGAGCATCAGCTTGAGATCGAGGGTGAGCTGTACTGGGAAGAAGTGCGGGCTAGCCCGATCAACAGTGATGAGGTGCTGTTTGTGATTCGCGACGTCAGCGATCGCCGCCGGGCCGAAATTGGCCTTCAGGCCCTCAACCGCGAGCTAGAGGAGCGCGTCGCGCAGCGCACCGCCGCCCTGCGCGCCAGCGAAGAGCGCTGGCAGCTGGCTATCCGAGGCAGCAACGCCTCTCTGTGGGACTTCAACTTGATCACCGGAGAGACGTTCCGCACCGAGCGCTGGAAGGAGCTGCGGGGGCTATCGACGCTGGAAGATACCAGCCAGGCCGCGTGGCTGAATGGTATTCATCCTGACGATCGCGATCGCGTTCTGGCCGCCTTTAACGATCACCTCGCCCAAAAAACCCCATTCTACGAGGTCGAGTACCGCATTCGGCACCAGGCCGGCCACTACCTCTGGATTCTCGATCGCGGTCAGGCCTGCTGGGATGACAACGGCAACCCGGTGCGCATTATTGGCTCAGAAACCAACATTGATCGCCGCAAGCGGGCCGAAGAGCAGCTGCTCAAGAGCGAAGCGCACCTGGCGGCGGCGCAGCGCGTGGCCCGCCTGGGCAGTTGGGAGTTTAACCCGCACACCTACGCCATTGATTGGTCGGCTGAAACCTATCGCATCTTTGGTCGAGACACCGAGGCCGGGCCGCCCACCTTTGCTGAATTTCTTGAGTACGTTCATCCCGACGATCGGGCTCAGATCGAGCAGAAGACCCAGGCTGTGCTCGACGAAGGTCAGGCCTTTGAGGCTAAATATCGCCTCTGCCACCCCGATGGCAATCTACACTACGTGCTGTCGCGGGCCGAGCTGGTGCATCAAGACACTGGGCAGCCCCTGGCGCTGATGGGTACGGTACTCGACATTAGTGAGCTCAAACAGGTCGAGGCTGAGCTGCGCCACAGCCGGGCGGCCCTGGCCGAGGCCCAGCGCATGGTGCATCTGGGCAGTTGGGAACTGGATGCGCTCACCCAAAAAATAACCTGGTCAGACGAACTCTTTCGCATTCTGGGCTTTGACCCCAGCGACCCTGAACCAGCCTACGCCGAGCACTTTAATTACTTTCCGCCGGAGGATCGCGATCGCCTGCAGCAGTACCTCAACCGAGCCATGCATGAGGGCACTCCCTACGAGATCGAGCTGCGATTCGTTAGGCCCGATGGCACCCTGGTCTACCTGGAAGCCCGCGGCAGCGTCAAGCGCAATGCCCAGGGGCAAGTAGTCAAAGTGTTTGGCACCGCCCTCGACATCACCGATCGCAAACTCGCCGAACTGGAGCGGCAGAAGCTGTCTGAGCGCCTGAGCCTGGCGCTTAAATCGGGCGCGATCGGCTGCTGGGAGTGGGATATTCAGCAAAACACTATTTTTTGGGATGAGCGCATGTATGAGCTTTACGGACTCTCCAGGGCTGACTTTGGCGCTGATGCTGACGCCACCTGGGCCTACAAGTTTTGGGCCGATAAGGTGCACCCCGACGATCTTCCGGCGGCAGAACAGCTGCTGCAACAGGCCGTGCTGGGGCAAGCGACGTACGACCCTGAGTTCCGCGTGCTGCACGCTGACGGCAGCCTTCACCACATCAAAGCCTACGGTGAGGTGCAACGCGACCCAGAGGGCAACCCCAAAAGCATGATTGGGGTGAACTTTGACATCAGCGAGCAGCACGCTGCCCTGCGGGAACGCAAGCAGGCCGAAGAACGACTCCAGCACATCAACGAGCGCCTGGTCTTGACCAACGCCGAACTGGACCGCGCCACCCGTCTCAAAGACGAGTTTCTAGCCAGCATGAGCCATGAGCTGCGCACGCCGCTGAACGCCATTTTGGGCATGGCTGAGGGGTTAAAAGAGCAGGTTTTTGGCCCCATCAATGACCGCCAACATCAGGCTCTCAGCACCATCGAGCGCAGCGGCCTGCATCTCCTAGACCTGATCAACGACATTCTTGACCTCTCTAAGGTTGAAGCCGGCAAGCTAGAGCTAGAACCCGTGGCGGTGAACGTGAAGCAGCTCTGCGAATCGAGCTTGAGCTTTGTCAGGCAGATGGCGTTTTCAAAAAGTATTGGGCTCAGCCTGGAGAGCCTCCCGTCAATGCCCGATATCGCGGTGGACGAGCGGCGGATTCGTCAGGTTTTGATCAACTTGCTCAGCAATGCGGTCAAGTTCACCCCCGCTGGTGGGCAGGTTACCCTCAGAGCCGAGGTTGAACCGCAGGGGCCCGACAGTGCTTGTAGAAACATGCTTAAACTGTCTGTCACCGACACGGGCATTGGCATTGCCCCCGACAATATAACCAGGCTGTTTCAGCCCTTTGTCCAAATCGACAGCAGCTTAAGCCGCCAGTATACGGGGACTGGCCTCGGTCTGGCCCTGGTGCGCAAGATCGTTGAACTCCACGGCGGCAGCGTATCGGTCACCAGCCAGGTCAACCAGGGCAGCTGTTTTACTATCACGCTGCCCTACCTGAGCGAGACGGGTTTAGAAGTGCCCGTTAGCCCAGCCGCCCCAGCCCAGCCCCTCGATGCCAGCAATACCTGTGTTCTCGTCATTGAAGACTCGGCCGAGGCCGCCGATATTTTGGCTCGCTATCTGCAAGAACAAGGGCTAGACGCCATTGTCTGTCCCAGCGGCGATCGCGTTATGCAGGAGGTCGTGCAGTCGCGGCCCGCCCTGATTATTCTCGACATTCTGCTGCCCGATTGCTCGGGGTGGGACGTGCTGCGGCAGCTCAAAGCTTCGCCCCAAGCCCAGGCCATTCCGGTGATTGTCGTCTCTGTGGTAGACGAGCGCTCCTACGGGTTGTCGCTGGGAGCGTCAGATTATTTGGTTAAGCCAGTTACCCGCCAGCGGCTACAGCAGTCCCTAGAAAGTCTGCAACAACGCCACCCGGCCCCGCTGTCTCCCGCGCTGATTGTCAGCTTGCCCAACCCTGCCCACCAGCCGGTAGACCGGCCGCTGATTCTGCTGGCGGAAGACAACGACATGAATGTGGCCACTATTTCAGGCTTTCTCACGGCCTCGGGGTATCGCCTGATCTACGCTAAAAACGGCCAGGAGGCGGTCGAGCTGACCCAAACTCAATCGCCAGACCTGATCCTGATGGATATTCAGATGCCCGGTATGGATGGTCTCCAGGCGATGCAACTAATTCGCAGCGACGCTCGGTTTGCCACGTTGCCCATTATTGCCCTGACGGCGCTGGCCATGCCCGGCGATCGCGAGCGCTGCCTGGAGGCTGGTGCCAACCAGTACCTACCTAAGCCCGTCAAAATGAAGGAACTGAAGGCTCTAATTCAGCAGCTGCTAGCGCTGTAGCGGACTCTGCAACAGGCCTGATGTCAATCTCGTTCATGCTGTTGGTGCGGCGGAGAATATTGGTATAGCCATAGCCAATCGGATCAGGACGTCCGCCGGACGGGCGTTCAAACGTTTTCAGGCTTTACTGATGTTCTAACCCAGGTGACTCTGGTTATATCACTCATACCAAATCCGAATCGCATAACCCCGATTTTCCAACAGGCGACTTGCGTAGGGGCAAATGGTGTTTGCCCAGCCCAACCGGGGGCAGTCAAGGCGGATTCAGTATCAGGCTATCGGGAGCCGTTATCAGCAAAAGCCCAGGTGGCGAACTGGCGCACAGCCGTCGCTTTCAACCCTTTTTAGGCCACGGCCCTAGCACAGCGTCCGGTTGAGCTAGAACATCCATCTTGAGGAAGATTTATATTCATGACGGAGTCGAGTTGAATGGATTAACCGTTTATATACACGGTTCCATCCTCCATGAAACGCGACGCGAGCGGCAAGTTTGAGAACACCTGGGAGCAAGAGAGCAAACATCGAGTCAGCCTATCTCTAACCCATACGGCTTGGCGATCGCTCGATCAGGCGGCGCAGCAGCGAGGCATTTCTCGCTCTGAGGTAATTGAACAGTTTGCCCGCAGTTTAGAGCTAAAAGACGCTTCTAGCTGCGACGAAGAAAACGCTCACGCCGAGCGGCGGCCAACCCATCTGCTTGAGCTACAGCAGCAGAACCAGGTCCTAGAGGCATGCTTAGCCGATTCCCCGGAACCCGTCGATCGGGCAGCGGATCGTATTGTCGCTATTTTGGAGAGCATCACCGATGCCTTTGTCGCCTTTGACCGCGACTGGCGCTACACCTACGTCAACCAGGCGGCGGCCCAAATTCTGCACAAAGCTCCCGAAGACCTGATTGGCAGACATGTGTGGAACGAGGTTTTTCCTCAGCTGGTGGATGGGGTAGCCTACAAGGCTCTGCACCGGGCGATCGCGGAGCAAGTTCCAGTAGCCTGGGAGGAATTTGGCGAGCCGCTGCACCGCTGGCTGGAGGCAAAAGCCTATCCCTCTGCGGAGGGCATCACGGTCTATTTTCGCGACGTGACCGAGCGCAAGCAGGCCGAGATCGAGCGCGAGCAATTGCTCCGTCAGCTAGAGACAGAACGAGCCCAGTTTGAAGCGGTGCTGCGCCAGATGCCGGCGGGGGTGCTGATTGCCGAGGCCTCGTCGAACAAACTGGTGCTGGCCAACGAGCAGGCCAAACAAATTTTGGGCTATGGCTACGAGCAGTCCTACGAACTAGAGGACTATGTCCCGATCACGCCCTTTGAGGCGTTTCGCCCCGACGGTCAAAAGTATGCGCCCCACGAATATCCCCTACCGCGATCGCTGAGAGCGGGCGAAGTTGTTGCCCACGAGGAGATGGAGCTCCGCCAGGGAGATGGTCAGCGCATCGTGATTAGCGTCAATTCGGCCCCAGTTTTAGATCGGCAGGGGCAGATTTTAGCGGCGGTGGTGGTACTTCAAGACATTACCGAACGCCAGCACACTGAACGCTTGCTCAGACAGCAGGCAAACGATCTCGAAAACCAGCAAAAATGGTTAGAAACTGTTCTCGATTTAATGCCAACGCCTACCGTTTTTATTGAACCCGATACCGCAGAAGTCATTTTTGCCAACCGTATTGCCAATGAACTGGCCGGAGGTGATCTACCTAAACACAAATCCCTAGAGGAGTACGCCGACGCCTACTACTGCACTGATGCACAGGGCGACCGCATTGCCACCGATCAAATGCCCGCCGTGCTGATTGCCCGTGGTGAGCGCTTAGAGAACTATGAGGTGTACTGGCATACCCCCGGCGGCGTGCGGGCTACCCTCTGCTGGGGAGAAACCCTGCCCGCGATGTATGGCCATGGGGCGATCGGCATTGTCATGTTTCAGGATGTGACCCGCCTCAAGCAAATTGAGGCGAACCTGCGCCAGGCCGAAGAACGCCTCCAGCTGGCCCTCTCCTCAGCCCAGATGATGGCCTGGGATGTGGATCTAGAAACGCAGAACGTCATCTGTTCTCCCAATGCTGAGGCGATTTGGGGCATGCAGGTGGGCACCACCGAGGAGTTTCGAGCCTTCATCCATCCAGACGATCGCTCGTTGTTGCAGCGAGCCATGGCCCAGGCGGTGGCGGGGGATCAGTCATTTGCCCAAGACTTTCGCGTGATTCCGGCCGACGGTGAGGTGCGCTGGCTCAAGAGCCGAGGACAAATCTATCTCAACAACGCTGGCCAGGCCGTGCGCATGATCGGGGTTTCGATCGATATTACCGATCGCAAGCAGATCGAAGCCACCCGCGAGGCCCTACTGGCAGAACTCCAGCGCAAAGAACGGCAGCAGCAGTTTTTAATTGAGCTCAACGATGCCGCCCGCACCCTGCAAGACTCTGAGGAAATTATCTGGCAGGTGGTCAGCGCCACCGGCCAGCACTTCAGCGTCACCCGCTGCGCCTACGGCGAAATTGATGCTGCCCAAGAGCATGTAATCGTCGATCGCGACTACTGCAATGGCGTTGTCAGTGTGGTGGGCGCCCACCATATGGATTCCTTTGGGGCTGAGATTATTTCCGAACTCAAGCAGGGCAAAACCATCGTGGTCGACGATGTCGATCGCGATCCTCGCACCGCTGGAGTCGGTGCGGCAGCCTTTGCCGCCATTGAGACCCAGTCGCTGCTCTGCGTCCCCCTAGTGAAGCGGGGGCGGTTTGTGGCTCTACTGGTGCTCCACCATGCCGCGCCGCGCCGCTGGACCGCAGACGATGTGGCCCTGATGGAGCGGATTGCCGAAAAAACCTGGCTGGCTGTGGAGCGATCGCGGGCCGAAGCCAACCTGCGCGAAAGCGAAGCGCGGCTCCAGATCGCCCTCAACATTGGCCGCATGGGCACCTGGGAATGGGATATGCAGACTAGCACCATCCGCTGGTCGGTGGGGCATTTCACCATTCTGGGCTATCAGCCCGACGAAGGCGAACCAAGCTACGAGATGTGGGCTAGCCGCGTCCATCCCGAGGACCTGGCCTTGGCCAAGGCAAAGCTTAAGCAGGCGGTTCAAGAGCGCACCGAGTACCACCACGAATATCGCCTGCGCTGGCCCGATGGGTCCACTCGCTGGGTCGAGGCCCGAGGGCAGTTTTCCTACGATATTCAAGGCCAGCCCAAACAATCGCTTGGGGCGGTGATCGACATTACCGAGCGCAAGCAGGCGGAAGAGGCCCTGCATCAGGCGCTGCAAAAGCTCAATTTCCACGTCGAAAACACGCCAATGGCGGTGATCGAGTGGGATCGAGACTTTCGCGTGACTCGTTGGTCTGCGGGGGCCGAGCGCATCTTAGGTTGGCAGGCTGAAGAAATACTGGGCAAAACGCTAGCCGAGATTCCCCTTGTCTATGAAGACGATCTAGAGCCGGTGACCGAAGCCTGCCGCCGGTTGATTTACGGTGAAGAGTCCCATATTTTTTCCTACAACCGCAACTACACCAAAGATCGCGCCGTAGTTCACTGCGAGTGGTACAACTCTAGCCTGAGAGACGAATCAGGACGGATGACCTCGATCTTGTCTTTGATGCTGGATGTCACCGACCGCAAGCTAGCCGAGCAGGAGCGCGAGCAACTGCTGGAGCGTGAGCGCCTGGCCCGCACCCAGGCCGAAGCCGCCCGACAGCAGTTGGCCACCATTGTCGACACCTCTCCCATCGGGCTGGCGCTATTGGATGGTGAGCAGCGATTTATCGCCATTAACCAAGCCCTGGCTGAGATCAACGGGCTACCCTGCGCCCAACACCTGGGTAAGTCTGTGGCCGAGCTATTTGGTCAGAGCGATCCGACGATCATCGAAGTAATTAACCAAATTTACGCCACGGGTGAGCCGTTTATCTCACCCAGCCTACCCCTCCATGCCCCTGGGCGCGACGATCGCCGCCCCGGCTACTACAACGTCTACTACCTGCCCACGGTAGACTCCCATCAGCGGGTAGAAGGGCTTTTAGCCTACGTGGTCGATATCACCGATCGCGTCAAGCTAGAGCAGGCTCAGCAGTATCTCTCGGAGTCGAGCGCCGTGCTGGCGTCGTCCTTAGATTACCAAACCACCCTGGAGCAAGTAGCCCGGCTCACCGTGCCGCAACTGGCCGACTGGTGCACCGTCCACATCGTGGAAGAGAATGGCACCATCGACCAAATTGCCGTGGCCCACATCGACCCGGCCAAGCTGGAGTGGGCCTACCAGATCCGCGACCGGTACCCCCTAGATACCGAGGCCGATCGCGGTGCCGCCCTGACCCTGCGCACCGGGCTGCCTGACCTGGTGCCCGAAATTCCCGATGAGCTGCTGGTGCACGCCGCCAAAGATCCTGAACATCTAGAGATTTTGCGTCAGGTGGGCTTTAGCTCGGTGATGACGGTGCCCCTGCGCAGCCAGGATCGCATTATTGGCGTGATTTCGTTCATCTCGGCGGAGTCGGGCCGCCGCTACACAACCGCCGATTTGCAGCTGGCCGAAGAACTGGCCCACCGGGCCTCATTGGCGATCGAAAATGCCCAGCTCTACGAGGCGGCTCAGCGCGATCGCACCAAAGCCGAAGCCGCCAACCGCATCAAAGATGAATTTTTGGCCGTCCTGTCCCATGAGCTCAGGTCGCCCCTGAACCCAATCCTGGGCTGGGTCAGACTTTTGCGCAGCAAACCGCTGGATGCCGCCAAAACCGATCAGGCCTTAGAGACCATTGAGCGCAACGCCAAACTCCAGGCCCAGCTGATCGAAGATCTGCTCGATGTCTCCCGCATTCTGCAGGGCAAACTGACCCTGACCGTGGCCCCGGTGACTTTAGCCACCACCATTGAAGCCGCGACGGAGACCGTGCGTCTGGCGGCGGAAGCCAAACGGATTCAAATTCATACCACGCTGGGGGCAATCGCAGGCCAGGTCTTAGGCGACACCAATCGGCTCCAGCAGGTAATTTGGAACCTGCTCTCCAATGCAGTTAAATTCACTCCAGCGGGGGGCCAAGTCGCCATCACCCTAGAGCAGGTTGACAGCTACGCTCAAATTCAGGTGCGCGACACCGGCAAAGGCATTCATCCCGACTTTTTGCCCCACGTGTTTGACTACTTTCGTCAGGAAGATGGCACCACCACCCGCCAGTTTGGTGGCCTGGGCCTGGGTCTAGCGATCGTGCGCCAGCTCACCGAGCTGCATGGCGGCCTGGTGGCAGCCGAAAGCCCCGGCCAGAACCTAGGCGCGACCTTTACAGTGCTTTTGCCCCTCACCCTGGATGGGCAAAAGCAGCCGGAGACGGCTGCACCCCTAGACCAAGCAACCGACCTGACCGGACTACGGATTTTGGTGGTCGACGACGAAGCCGACATGCGCGAGCTGGCGTCTTTCATCCTCACCCAGGCGGGGGCTGAGGTGACCACTGCTGCCTCGGCCCTGCAGGCCCTCAGCCAGCTCAACCAGGCGGTGCCCGATCTGCTGCTGTGCGATATCGGCATGCCCGAGATGAATGGCTACGCGCTAATTCAGCAGATCCGCAAACGGCTCCACGACCAGGGGGGCAACATTCCGGCGATTGCCTTGACCGCCTACGCTGGAGAGGTCAACCAGCAGCAGGCCCTCGCCGCTGGCTTTCAGCTGCACCTGGCCAAGCCCATCGAACCTGACCTACTGGTGAGCACGATCGCAACGCTAGTGAGGCCACAATTGCAAGAATGCTAGCGTCGCATCTGCACTGCGGCCGGGGTTGAGCGATAATACCTTCGCGTTATCTGACCTACCCGCCATGCCAAACTACGTGCGATCGCGCTTTCTCCCCTACCTGCGCACCCAGCTGCTGCCCTCTAAACCAGCTCAGCTGCTGATTCAAACCTGGCTCAAGTGGGATCGCGACAATGTGCCTGGTATGGCGGCGGCGCTGTCGTACTACGCGCTGTTTTCGCTGTTTCCGCTGCTGCTGGTGGTGCTGAGCGTAGTTGGGGTGCTGGTGGGGCCAAACACTGAGGTATTTGAGGCTATTGAGGCGGTGATTGTGCGCTACCTGCCCCCCGAAGTGCACGAGTTGATCAGAGACACCATCGTTTCTCTCTATGACAACAGCGTCGGGGCGGGGCTAATTGGCTTTGGCATTTTGCTGCTTGCCGCCAGCACCATCTTCGGCATTTTGAAGCGATCGGTGAACAAGATCTGGGAAACCCCCAGCCGCGTCAGCGAAGCGGGGTCGCCCGTTCGTATGGCGCTCTTTTTTGTGGTCAACAAGCTGTCGGCCTTTGTGCTGGTGCTGGCCACGGCGATGCTGCTGCTAGCCTCGCTGCTGTCGAACATTGTCATCAAGATTATCCTCGGCTTGGTCAGCACTTTTCAAGAGACCTTTGACCTGCTCACCATTGACGAAGCGATTCTCAGTCGTAGCCTGGAGGCGGGCTGGTCGTTTTTGGCCCTGGGTTTTGCGATCGCCGGCCTGTTTCGCATTCTGCCCTCGATCAAACTTTCCTGGCGCGATATTTGGCCCGGTGCTCTGCTCACCACCCTGCTGCTAGCGGGCCTGCAGTGGCTAGTCAGCAACAGCGTCATCAGCCTGGGCAGCCGCTTTGTCTCCTACGGCGTCATCGGCAGCGTCATGATTCTGATGCTGTGGATTTTCTTGGCCTGCCAAATTTTCTTTGCGGGCTGCGAGTTTTCGTATGTGTATGCCCACATGTTTGGCACCAGGCGACGGGCAGCACAATCTGGCGAGTAGATAGTAACTAGAAAGCAGCCGTGGCTGGATACAGCCCAAAATCAAAACCGCAGTGTTTCTCGCAGGGGGCAAACGGTCGTTTGCCCTCCCCCAAATTCAAGCTTCAGTTTACTCTCCGCAGTAGGCAATCAAATCAATCTCTACATCCCCATAGCCTGCCAGCGCCGTCACGCCGACTGTGGTGCGGCTGGGCTGGGAGGCGCTACCAAAGTACGACTGGTAAATGGCATTCACCGTTTCGTAGTAGCGAAAGTCGGTGACAAAAATGCGCGCCATCACTACTTTGTTGAAGCCGCTGCCCGCGTGGTCCAGCACCAGGGATAGGTTTTCCATCACCCGCCGGGTTTGCTCTTCAATTGGGCCTTTGACCACCTCGCCCGTAGTCGGATCTTCCGCCAGCTGCCCGGTCACAAATAAAAAATCTCCGGCCCTGACCGCGTGGGAATAGGGAGCCACCGGAGGCAGCACGTTATCGGGCAGAGTCATGAACTCCAGCATGGGCTTAATTTCTGAAACAATCGCCCTATAGTGTCACTTAAGTGTCACTTAAATTGCGTAATGCGGAACAGGCGGTTAAAACTGAGCTAGAACAGAATGTCTGGCGCCAGATCGCCCAGGTTGACGGTGTAGAGGCGACTGCGATCGCCCTCATTGACGCTCCACAGGTACTGCGTGGGCGTGCGCTGCGCGATCGCCGTTGGCCGAGGCAGTCCGGTCATGCGGTTCATCACCCGGCCTTCGTCGTTGATCAGCACAAATTCCCCCTCCTGGCTGAGCAAACCGTAGCCCACTGCGGTTTCACAGAGCCAGCGAGGCGCCATACTGACCCGATAGCGCAAGATTCTAAAGGGCATCAAATCCACAATCAGCAGGGCGTTGGGGCAGTTTTCTTCCAGGGCCAGGTAGCGGTAGGGGTGACTGGTAGCCACCAAATTGTAAATCGGTATCGAAGCCGAAAGGGTGCCCAGGTAAGTGCCCCGGCGAGTGACGCCGTAGAACAGCGTGCGGCTGCCCCGGCGGACCACTAAGGCCCCGTGGCGGTTGTCCACCGCCATCAGGGTCATCAGCCGATCGCCCGCTTGAGTGGGCAGGGTTACCATCCTCGGCGCCGATATTTTAACCCCCTGCCCCGGCGGCATGGCCAGCTGGCGCATCGAGACCTTGACCGAGTCGCCAGCCTCTGTGGCGGTAGCAAACCAGCACCCGTTGGGGGCCACCGCCACCTGCTCGCGATGGGTGCCCTGGGCAATACAGCCCAAACCGTGGGTCATCGACAGCAGGTGCAACGACTCGGTCGTTACGATGACCCCACCCTGGGGCGTGGGCAAAAAGGCCTGCACCGGGGCAGCCAGCGTAAACCCCTGGCTCACCTGCGGCGCAGCCATACCGGCCTGAGGCCAGTGATAAAACCACACCCGCTGCTGGCTGCAGGTCACGACCAAATGCCCATTGGGCAGCGGCACCAGACCCATCACCGCCGTCGGGTGGGGCAGCGGCACAGAGGGTAAGTCTGGGGCCAGCTCCATCTCGGGCAAAACCTTTGGGCAGGCGGGCTGGGCCAGCAAGCCCTGGGTTTGGTAGGTTTCGTACACCGTCATCAGGTCGGCGCGCATGTCTCGGGCCATGGTGTAGCGCTTGGGCAGCAGCTTTTGCAGGGCCTTGTGCAGTACCCGGCTCAGAGACTCTGGCACCTGCGGCGGTACGACCGGATGGCGATTCAGGTGAGCCACCATGAGTTCCATGGGGGTGCCCGAGAAGGGGCGCTGACCCAGCAGCAGCTCGTACAGAATAATGCCCACCGCGTAGAGGTCGGCAGCGGGGGGATGCTGGTTGTAAAACCGCTCTGGGGCCATGTAGGCGGGCGACCCCGTGTGGCCCATGTCGGCTTCGGTGGCCTCCTGGCTGAGGCGGGCAATACCCAGGTCAGACACCCGCGCCACCCAGCCGCCAGGGGTCAGCTCCATGAGAATATTTTCGGGCTTGATATCGCAGTGCACGATGCCCTGACGGTGGGCGCACTCCAGGGCCGCAAGAATATCGAGCGCAAAGCCCAGCACCTCCTGCACCGTCAGCGAGGTATCGCTTTCCAGCAGCGATCGCAGGGTGCCCCCCTCGCAGTAGTCGAGCACCAGCTGCCGTCCGCTGGTGGAGTGTTCCAGAGCGTGGCAGGTGACAATGCTGGGGTGCTCCAGGCTGATCAAAAACCGCAGCTCCCGCAAAAACTTGTGGGTGGGAAAGCGATCTTTGTGGAGGTCTTTAATGGCGACCAGCTCGCCCGTCGTGCGGTGAATGGCACAGTAGACCCGGCCAAACTGTCCGTGACCGACCAGCCCCAGGATGCGATACTGCGATCGCCTAATCTGCCGGGTTAGGGCCACCACTCGGTCACCCCTGCTGCATAAGGGTTTGCATAATCGCCTGATGGGCCTGGCCGTTCGCCACCATTCCCTCGACCGGGGCGAGTCGCTTGTCTAGACCCAGAATAAAGCGGTTGCAGTCGTCGCCCTTGGCGGTGCAGCTGGTCTGGGCGCAGCGCAGTTCACGCCCGGTGAGCTGGGTAAAGAAAATCTCTAAAATGCCGCGTTCGAGATCGCCGGAGGGCTTTTGGCCCTGGGGCGCCGCCGCCGTAAAGGGCGAATGCCAGATTTCTACGCCCAGGAAGCCGCGATCGCGGTAGGTAATATCCAGATGAATTTGGCCCCAGCCGTGGGTTTTCCAGCACTGCTGCAGCGACTGCAAAAATTCGGCCATCGACAGACTGGCCAGGGGCTGTTTGTAGTAGTCGGCCAGTTCTTCACAGAAGCGAGCATAAAAGTTTTTGCCCCACCAGCGGCCGCAGTTGTAGAGCACCAGCCCCGAAGCCTGCCCAGTTTCTTTTTCCAACCCAGAATAAATGGCCTGCAGCAGCGGGTCAGGAATAGCCAGCAGGCGATCGCCGCGCCGGTTTTCGAGCAGCCCCAGTTCGGTCGACCCCCGCACGTAGAGATCTTGGGCAAAGTAGTTGCCGGGTAGCCGGCCATCGGTGAGTAAATCGGCAACAGAAACCATAGGTAATGTCCTTTACAGGAGAGTGATGATGGTGGTCAGACCCGCCGACACCGACGGGACAGGGGCAACCCCCAAACGCTAAATTGCGCTAGACATTCACTGCGCCTAGAGCAGCCCGGCCAGGGTAACGGTTTCGCGAGTGTTGAGCATCAGGCTTTGCGCTTTTTCCAGGCTGGGCTTGAGCAGGCCGAGCTGAGCCGGCGAAAACACCTTGCCCAACTGCTTGTGCAGAAGCTGAAACAGCTGCTGATCAACGGCCTGGGTTTCGTAGGCTTTGACCATCTCCGGCAGCCAACCCTGCAGGCGCTCTTCTACAAAGCTCTCGTCGTCGAGCAGCATCGCCATCGCGGCGTAGCGCAGCACCATCAGCCCGTTGCGCACGCTGCGCTCGACCAAGGGCTCAGGGTGCCCGGCCTGCTGCTGTAGGGCATCGGCAATCGGCTGCACAATGGCAATTTCCTGGTCACGCAGGGTGCGGTAAACCGCCATCCGTTCTGGAATCGAGCTCACGTACTGGCTCAGGGTGCTGAGGTCGCTGGCATCGAGGTATTGCTTATCGGGCGAATCAAACAGGGCGTCGAGCTTAAAGGTCATGACAAAATCCTCTGGATTGGAGGGGCAGGGTAGGTCGGGTGGACAACCAGGGATAACGGATTCTAGAGGTCGGCTTTGAGGTCGGTCTTAGCCGAGTGCAGTGGCTAACCAAACAGGTCAGAGAAGCCGTCTAGGGTCAAGTCCAGGTCAGAATCCGCCGGAGTATCCGGTGTGGCTGCCAGGGGGGCAATGGGCACCCCAATCGTGGGCTGCCCGTCCCAGGCAATGTGGGCAAAGAATTCGCTGACGGTCATCGTCATGGCCGACTCTGGGCGGGCAGCGCTCCCCAGACTGGGGGCGGCGAGTACCGCTCGCCCATCCCAGGCCACCGCTTCAAAGAAAGCCTGTACCGTTTCTTTGAGCCAGGGTTGAGAACCATTAGACTCAGTCATCGCATCGAGGGAGAACGCGCTCATTGGCCACCTTCCCCAGCCCGCAGCCGCTTCTCGATGTCGCGGGCGTTGGCCCCTTCGTTCATCCAAAAGGCGGCGGCATCAATGCGCTCGCGGCCCCCCAGCAGAAACTTGCAGTAGGTTTCGCCCATGGAGTAGCACTGAATTTCAATGCAGCTCAGCTGCTTACGCACCATTTCGGTGAAAAATCCGGCGAATAGCCCGGCGTACAGGTGGCAAACGGGCTTGCCTACATCGCCCAGGGTACGGGCCACAGCGGAGTCAAACAGGTTAATGAACATAAAGCCCTGCTTGCGATCGCTCATGTCCACTTCCCAACGGCCCCAGCCCTGAGAAATGTAGGGCCACCACCAGGTTTCGAGCAAAAACATCAGGTTGGCTCGGCGGGGGCTCATGGCAAACTCGCGCTCAAACCAGGCCTCAAACTGGAGCGAGTCGATTTTGCCCCACTCCAGCCCCACGGTGTACATGATGGCCGAAGAGGCATCGCCGACTTCTTCCTGCAGCCCCTCTAGCAGGCCAATGATAAAGTCTTCACTGGTGAGGACATTGCGGGTATCGTTCCAGTCGGTGATGGTGCCATACTCACCATTAAATTGAAAGAAATCCCGCAGGGCATAGTGGTTATGCTTCTTAGGAAATTTTTGGTGCAGACGGTGGGCGGTCTCGGTGGTCATAACCATGATTGAACTAGCCTTGTAAGACTGTTTTCAGTGATAGGTGTAATGTGCCCAGGCCGGTGCAAAATTCACCACTCTGCAGGGCGATCGCGGTCTAGGTTGACGCTGCACCCATGGCCCAAATAGTAGAAAACAGAGGGATTGAGACCGTCCACCCGTTCGCCTAGACGATACAAAACGTAGTAACTTTCAACCCAAATCGCCCAGGAAACCGGATCGGATTTCCTGGGCGATATCAATAGACAGTGGGACCAGCGGCCTTGCTGCGTAGCTTATCTCCAGCCTGATAAATCGCTTTTCATCTGTCTGAATTGCCTAAATTATGGATATGCTCTCGCCTACTTTAGCGGCCAAGGGTGACTCGGCTCAGCTCCAGGATAGGCAAAAATAGCTTTAGCTCCTCAGCATTGAGAAATTGGGGCACTACGGCCTGCATCGCCGCATAGGTGCGATCGCAGGTTTCTTGAGCCCCAAACGCACGCATAATAGTCTGAAACCAGCTCAGCAGGCTTTCTTCAAACCGCTTGGGCTCATCCAGCAGCAGCGCGATGGCGCTGTAGCGCAAGACGCGTACCGTGTCTCGCTGCCATTTGGCGGTTAAATCTTGCCCACCCACCTGAAAGATATCGAATTTTTGAGCTTTGAGCCGAGTCAGCACCTGAGCGACGATCTGCTGCTCGGCAGTCTGAAGTTTCTGGTAAGCCCGCAGTCGGGTGCCGACCGTAGACAGATAGGCCTGAAAGAACATCAGTTCCTGATCGGAGGCGTAGCGGCCATCGCTAGCCTGAACCAAGGCTTCAATATTAGTGAGCACGCAGATAAGTCTCCTGGGGTATGGTTAACGTTAGAGTGCCCAAATATTGCGAAATATGAACAAAACTTTTGTCGCCAATTAATATGCGATGACTTCAGCCTCCTTTTGTCCGCTGAACGTGCTAATCACGGCCTTCGGTGGCTCCGCAGTGGCGGCCTCCGCAATGCTCTGGCAGAGGCTGGATCCGCTTTTTGGACTTGCAATAAAACTTAAACCCCCAGCCGCCGTGAGACCTAAGCTCTCGTAGTAATCTGGTGGACATGGAATAACCCCCTATCCAAGCTTGGCCCTAGGCTTTCTGTAGATTAGTCTGGGCTGGAGTTTGGCCTGGGCAAGCTGCCATTAATATTGATTTTTCAAGAGGGCATTGTTCATGGTTCAACGTGGTTCTAAAGTTCGCATTCTCCGCAAAGAGTCCTACTGGTTCCGTGAAGTCGGCACCGTTGCCACCATTGACCAAAGCGGCATCAAATACCCCGCGGTAGTGCGCTTTGACAAGGTAAATTACGCTGGTATCAACACCAACAACTTTGCGCTGTCTGAGCTTCAAGAAGTTGAAGCCCCCAAAGCGGCTAAAAAGGCTGCCTCCTAGGCGGCTGGCCTCAGGGTGAGCCACTGGCTTGGCCCGCCGGGTTGGTAGCTCTACTTAACATATGTGACTACGGCTTACAATCTTCAAGGTCCGTGCTTCGGCATGGGCCTTTGCTATAGGCGCAGGAAACTACCAGCCGCGCCAGCATCCCAAGCAGGCCGACGCTGCTCCTGGTGCTGCGGATTCCTGAACTGCCCGTTGCCGGTGGGCGCTGCTATAGTGCAAAGACATACCGTAACGGGGGCAGAGGCCCAGGGCTAGGCTGTGCCAGAACTACCTGAAGTTGAAACTGTGCGGCGAGGGCTCGCGCGGGTAACGCCCGGTCATCAGCTAGAAGGAGGGCAGGTGCTGCTCCCTAGGGCGATCGCGTACCCTGCTGACGAGACGGCTTTTTTGGCGGGGCTAATCGGATCTACCCTGAGCGACTGGCATCGACGCGGAAAATATCTGCTAGGGCAGTTGACCCAGCCTGACGACAGCCCCGGCGGCTATCTGGGGGTACACCTGCGCATGACCGGCCAGCTGCTGTGGCTTGATCCTAAAACTCCGCTGCAAACCCACTGTCGGGTGCGGCTGTGGCTGAGCGACAACCACGAGTTGCGCTACGTTGACCAGCGTACCTTTGGCCGCCTCTGGTGGGTGCCCCCTGGGGTTACCCCCGAAAGCATTATGACGGGGCTGCAAATCCTGGGGCCAGAACCCTTTGACGATAGTTTTTCGGTAGCCTACCTGCGCCAGCGCTTGGCCCGCAGCCGTCGCCCAATCAAAAATGCGCTGCTTGACCAGGCGCTGGTGGCGGGCATTGGCAATATTTATGCTGATGAAGCGCTGTTTTTAAGCGGCCTGCGCCCGCTCACCCCCAGCGATCGCATTAGCGCCCAGCGTCTACAACGTCTGCACAGCGCCATTCGCAAGGTACTGACGACCAGCATCGAGTCGGGGGGCACCACTTTTAGCGACTACCGCGACATCTACGGCATTAACGGCAACTACGGCGGCGTTGCCTGGGTCTACGATCGCGACGGCGAGCCCTGTCGAATCTGTGCTACCCCAATCCGTCGCCTTAAGCTGGCGGGGCGATCGGCCCACTACTGCCCCCAGTGCCAGCGATAAAAAACCGTGCCAGCGCGCCAGCAATCATAACCGAGAACAACCCAAATCAAAGCTAGAAAGCCAGCGTCAATCAGGATCAGGGCTACAGCAGAGCAATTTCGTGTACAGTAAAGCTGAGGTTGATTGCAAGTAAATCTATGGCAGCAGCGTTGAAGCGGGGCGACCTGGTACGGGCCGTCCGCGAAAAACTCGAAAACAGCCTGGAGGCCACCGCCAGCGATACCCGGTTTCCGTCCTACCTATTTGAAACCAAAGGCGAAATCTTAGAAACCAGCGATGACTATGCCCTGGTCAAATTTGGGACAGTACCGACTCCCAACATTTGGCTACGCCTCGACCAGCTAGAGAAGTTTTAGGCCCCATAGCCGACGCTTAATCGAGTTCAACCAAACCTCTCCCGATTCCCTATCTTTTATACAAAGATTTCCTCAAAACAGTGTGCCTTGCCATCATTGCAATGGCAAGGCACAAGAACTGTTCGGGCTATTGCCCAAGCTGAAGCGTTAAGCCGCTGTCCTAAAGTTCAGAGTCGATGGGCAAGCCACCGGCTTCTAGGGGGTTAGTCAAGTCAGTAGACATAACCGCCGAGGCTTCAGGAATTGGAAAAGCGGGTTTGTCGAGAGCAATCTCCAGGACGTCAGGCGGGGCAACGGTAGCCATTCGCCAGGACGGAGTACCGATACCAGCTCCAGACAAAAGGTTGATAACGCCAATAGCGGCTACCCCAGCGCCAGCCATAGTAGCCAGCCTGAGACGGCGGTTAAGGCACTGGAATACCCCCACCAGGGTTGCCTCTGCACTGCAGTCTGTAGGGGCACTCTGGCTGCGTATGCCCTGGCGCAAGGCCAGGAGACGGTTGTAAAGGCGGCGGGTACCGTCGTCGTGCTGAATCCAGCTCAGCACCTGCTGGCGCTCTTCGGGGGTGACTTCACCATCGAGGTAAGCGCTTAGCAACTCGAAGCGATCGCGCTTAGTGGCATCCAAGTCGTGACAACAAGACGAAGCGGAAATCAGAGGCCTAGCCGAATTACCCCCCCGAGAGGATGACGGCTGAACCTGATTAGGCGTGTAAGGAGAGGTAGTCATACCAAAAACAACACCTGAAATAAGCAACTAAACAACGACCAAGGCAGAAATGGGCCTCAAACGCCCCCTTAGCTGACCAAAGGCCAGATCAGGTATTTTTACTGCCGGTACTGATCATAATGCCAACACCCTAAAATCGGTAACCTCTCGGGAGTATTTCTAATCGGTAAAACATAAATCAATAGGTAGAGGTTTACAGACTTTTCTAACGGCGCAATTTAGGCGTAGCTTTCAAGGTAAGCTGTTTCGCTAAATCACACGTTGCCAGGAATTGGCAGAGCACCCTGCGAGGTGACGATTGCAGGGAGGTTAGTAGCCTAAATAGGGCTGTAGTTCAGTCTGCAAACGCTGACGAGCGCGGGCAATTCGAGACTTTACGGTACCCAAAGACACGCCGGTCATATCAGCAATCTCCTCGTAGGAGAGCCCCTGGATTTCCCGCAGCACAATGGTCGTGCGAAACACCTCTGGCAAATCGGCAATGGCCCGATGCAGCTGGTCGTAAAATTCCCGCGTCATCATGGTGTCTACAGGACCGGGGGCATTGGCGGGTACATCCCAATCGATGCTGCCATCTTCTAGATTCAGAGGGGCATCGAGGGAGAGAGTGGCTCGATTGCGCTTGCGTCGCCGCAACTCGTCATAGAACAAATTGGTGGTGATGCGGCCCAGCCAGCCTTTAAACTTGGCTGGGTCGTTCAGGCGGCGCATGTTTCGGTATACCCGAATCCAGACTTCCTGGGCCAGGTCAGCCCGATCAGGCCAGTCGGGAGCTAGGTGGTAGAGCAGCTTATCTACATGACTTTGGTAGCGGCGCAGAAGTTCGGCGAACATGGTTCGCTCGGGCCGTAGCCGCTGCTGGCAAAGGGCTACCAGTTCTGTGCTGGTCAACTGTTCGGGCTTAACAGCAGACTTAGGGGCACTAAGGGAAACAGGCCAGGTCGAGAACATGGATTGACTCATAGCTTATAGTAGTAGGCCGACATTACATGGCCACTGGCAAGCCGCTAGGGGCTAGGCACCAGGTGGCGCTGTGGCTCCAAAGACAAGCGTGATTAATGTGAACCATTGTGACGAAGAGCCTCTTTTTTGAAGACCTACCTTGTGCCTGTGAATTGTCTGGCACACCCTTGGCGGGCAGGAGGTAAGCTTGCAAGCAAGCAGACTAGCCTTCGAGCCGGACCAGGGGAATGATATAACAGATTAGAAGGGCTGTTTTAGTGACAGTCATCCCCCTTTGGAGAGGTGGCAGAGTGGTCGAATGCGCCCGACTTGAAATCGGGTGTCCGCAAGGACCGTGGGTTCGAATCCCACCCTCTCCGTACCATGGTTTCAAGAGTTTCGGCCCATAGCCTAGTCGCTTCCCCAAAAGCAGTTAGGACTGTTTTTTTATGCCCAAAATGTCCTAATTGCGTAGAAAATTAGATCAGAATTAGATCAGGTTTTCGGCATGGACCGCATCGATCAGGCTATTGAGCTGGCTAACCAAGGCTTCAAGCGGGTCAAGATATTCCGTCGAGATCGCAAGCTGGCGCTGCGCGGTTCTTTGCCTAAGAAACCAGGAGAGGGTAGAGGGAACAAACAACGCACTATCGCCTTAGGGGTGTTTGCCAGCCCTGAGGGTGTCAAGGTTGCCCTGGCCAAAGCGCAACGCCTGGAGTCTGACCTCAGGTTGGAGCGGTTCAAGTGGGCCGACTGGGAGAGCGGAGGTAGTGAGCAAGGGGGAAAGACAGCTGCTGACTGGGCAAGAGAGTTTGGAACCCTCAAAGCTGGAACCGTGCAGCCTAGCTCTTATAAGTCGAACTACCAAGAACCTTTGGCCTCTCTACCGACCAAGCCCCTAACCGAGGAGCTTTTAGTAGCCCACATCCTAGGTCGCAGCCAGCCCAGCACCTGGACTAGAAACAATGACTGCATGGTATTTAAGCAGGTAGCCAAGCATGCGGGCCTGACAGTCGATTTCAGTGCCATCAAGGGGAAGTACAAGCCTAGGCTTCTTAGTCCTGACGATGTGCCCTCTGCCGAAGAAATAGAGGCTATTTGGGCCAGTATTCCCACTCCTGGCTGGCGGTGGGTATATGGCATGCTGGCCACTTATGGGCTGAGGCCCCATGAGGTGTTTAAGCTGGCCAGGGATCGTGGTCTGGCCAGCGAGACAGGACGAATCACTATTCTTGACGACTCCAAGACGGGCCGCCGAGACGTTTGGCCCCTGCCAGATAAATGGCGGCACCAGTTCAACCTGGCTGACGTAGTATTGCCCAATGTAAGAATTGAGGGCAGGGATAACCGGGATCTGGGCCAGCGGGTCAGCGCCAACCTAAAGAAAATTCCCCACCACCCCTATGCCTTGCGCCACGCATGGGCGATCAGGTCAGCGGTGATGGGAGTGCCTGATAGTATTGCGGCCCGGTGGATGGGTCACAGCGTGGCCGTACATGCAGCTACTTACCACGCTGCGATTAACCAGCTCCAACACGAGACTATCTGGCGTCGCGCCAATCAACTGGGCGGATCAATGTAGGGCCGCTGCTCTGGAGGCAGAAAGACTACTGCCTCAAACTCAACTGGGTTCACCTGCCAGTGTTGGCCGTTCTTGCGGTAATGGTTACCCCAGAGTAAGTCATATTTTTGTCCGGTTGCGCGAGCATACTCTGCCTTTGCGATTTCATCCTGAATCCGGCTACGGCTTGTGCCCATAAGCTGGGCGGCCTGCTGGGGTGAAACCCAAGGTGAGGTAGGTAGCCCCAGCGCTCGGTGGGTCTGTACCAGTCGCTGCACTTGAGCTTTGAGCGCCTCGACCTCGGCTTTCAAGTCCTTAGCCACTAAGCTGCCCTCCGTTGGTTCCCTTGAATCAGTAGCCACTGCTTGAGGTTGTGATCATGCTGGTCAAGCCAAGTCAAAAACTGTCTTTTACCGTCAGGGTCGAGTTGGCCGAGCAAAGCAAAAATATCTGCTGATATCTTTTGATGTTTGCTCCTAATGATTTTCAGCAGCTGGTGAATGTCGTGGCAAATTCCATCGGGATTTGTTTCAGGCATCTGCATGGTGACAATCTCCTAACTGATCACAACACTCACGCCCGCTTAAGGGTTCTAGCTTTGAGGTACGGTGAGATCCGTTTGTCCTACAGAAATTTCCTAAGGTTGAACCTACAGGTAGGGTAGGTTGGGACAAATCGCCAGAAGCATTGTTGAGAGAGGCTTCTAGGTCTGTTCTATCACTCACCCTTGTATGTAAGGTTTGGCCCACAATAGCCCTAGGAGTGACTCTGGACGCACCCTAAAGCCTTTGGAGCTTGCTATGTAGAACAAGAGCCTCCCCTTTTCATTGACCTAGATTGCCGCCAGCAGACTGGACAGTATATTAGGGATCCCTGAGACCCCCAAGCTGGATAACAAGGATAGCGCTGAGAGCGATCTGCCCCGTTGCCGTCATTATCAGGAGTATCGAACCATGGCTCAAAACCTGATTCCCGTTGGCATTGATGTGAGCAAAGCTATCTTGCATGTGGCGATTCTATTCCCAGAGCGTGCCAAACCCCAGTATCAGAGCTTTGATAACACCGAAGCGGGTTATGCCGCCTTGCAGGCGTGGCTGATGGAGTCCGGGGTGACAATGGCCCATGTGTGCTTAGAGGCGACCAGTATTTATGGCCATGGTGTGGCGACAGCGCTCCACCAGCAGGGCCATCGGGTCAGCATCGTCAACCCGGTGCGGATTCACGGCTACGCCAAAAGCCAACTCAAGCGCACCAAAGCCGACCGCCCTGATGCCACGCTGATTGCTCAGTTCTGCCGTGACCTCAAGCCCAGTGCTTGGCAACCGTCATCAGCGGACATCCAAACGCTACAAGAGTACACCCGCCGTCTCGATGCCCTCACTCACATGCTGACCCAGGAGAAGAACCGCTTAGCCATCAGCTCCGATGCGCTAAAGTCCAATATTCAAGCCCATATCACCTTCCTCGAAGCTCAGGTCAAGGCGCTAAAAAAGCAGTTGCGCACTCATATCCAGAGCCATGAACACTTGCAGGCCCAGGCGGACTTGCTGGTCTCCATCGTGGGCATTGGCCCCGATACCGCCGCCCGGTTGCTAGCTGAAATCGGCGATATCCAAGCTTTTGGCTCCGCTCGTCAGCTCGCCGCCTATGCGGGGCTAACTCCCCAAGAACATACCTCTGGCACCTCGGTGCAGGGCAAAACTCGTCTCTGCAAGATTGGCAATGCCCGCATGCGAAAAGCGCTATATTTCCCGGCCATCGCCTTCCTACGCCATGCCCCAGAACTTCAGCCTTGGTGTGAGCGCCTAACAGCGGCCGGCAAAACCAAAATGGCGATTATCGGCGCTGCTATGCACAAGCTCATTCGTATCGTCTACGGCGTGTTGTCCTCAGGTCAACTCTACGATCCTGAAAAGCTGAAACCCCAAAAATCGGCCTTGGCTGTCCCTTGACGATCTCGGGCCAACACAGTATCTACCTGTTCCAACGTCTGAGGTTGGGCTCTGTGACTGGGAGAGGTAGGGCTTTACCCATATCCGCCGCCTTACTCCTGAATCGTCTAACCTACGATCAGTTTTAGTCCACCCCAACATTTTGAGTACATTCCCTACACGCATTTCATGAGGGCGACCTTGCATCCCCATCTGGATGCCAAGGGCATAGGTAAGGATTTCTACAACTGTTATTTCCTCTCTAGAGGTTTTCTGGAGGTATGATCGAATGGTGCCAAACCAGGGGTCTCCTGGCTGGTAGGCTTGGCTAAATTCAGCCGCAATTGATTCCTCATCTTCACTTAGCCACCAGTTATATCCGGCCTGGTATAGCGTCACTGCCGCAGCCCAAATTTGATCTCGCTCTTGAGCTAGCAGGTTAAGGTCTACGCGCTTTTGCACAGGGATAACCCAAAACCGGCGGTTGCCTGTATTATCTGTCAAAAACTCGTCCTGGTTAGTGCTGCCAAAGATGATTGACCGTCGCTTTAAGCTAATTGCGTTTCGCCCATAGGGTGGGCGCACGGTATCAATTTGGCAACTCAAGAACGCTTTGGTAGCAGCTACATCTTTTCGCTTAAGAACAGTCTCTAATTCTGGCCACTCCAAAATCCAGAACTGATGAAGTTTTAGCCGTTCGTCTCTCTCGCTAGTAGCGGCACCCATAGAATCGTCAAACCATAGCTGACTGGCCAGCACCATAAAAAAACTGGATTTTTCTATTCCCTGGTCGGGACTTTGGAGGATTAATGCTGTGTCTAGCTTGCAACCTGGGTTGAAGATTCGGGCTACTGCTCCCACTAGGGTTTTCTTAAGAAAAATCTGGTAGATAGACTCTTTGCACCCAAAGTAGCGCTCTGCCAAATCCTCTAGGATTGCAGTAGAAGTACCTTTCCTTGCCTGACAATCAAGTAGGTATCGATGCACGGGGTGAAACCTGTTAGCTCTAGCTAAACTCTTAGAGCCTATCCGAAAACCTCAGCGGACCGGAACGTGATGACTGCGCTGGCGAACTGAAGGAGTGCCAAATAGTTATCAGCTTTCTTTTCCCAACGAATCAGCAGACGTCGGAACCGATTCATCCAAGAGTGAGTGCGTTCAACCACCCACCGTCTGGCTCGATAATTCGGGATGTCGTGTATCACCAGGTCTCGCTCATCTTGAGGTGGGATATGGCCTTGGTAGCCCCAAGACTCCAGAATCTCGCGCACTGCCTGGTAATCATAGCCTCGGTCGAGACAGAGATGGCGAACCTCATCGGCCTTCACGTCAGGCGGAACGAGACCCTGCGCGGCTAAAGTGGCCTCAAACAGTTTCATATCGTGACGATTGGCCGGAGCGACCACGATGGCCAAAGGAATTCCGTTGCCATCGGTCAATACGGAGCGCTTGGTGCCCGATTTCCCTCGGTCAGTGGGATTTGGCCCCGTCTTTTTCCCCCCCTAACGGCGCTTTGACCAACGCCCCGTCCATCGCCTGCCAGTGCCAATCGATGCCCTGAGTATGGGCATAGTCCATCAGCCCCGCCTGCCAAAAGCGAGTGAAGGTGCCGTTATCTTGCCATTCCTGAAAGCGATCATGCACAGTACTGGCGGCTCCTAAACACCGAGGCAGGGCCTTCCACTGACACCCCGTACAGAGCACATAGAAGATGGCGTTCAACGCTTGACGGTCATCCATCCGAGGGCGTCCCCCTTTGGGTTTCGGTGGTTCTTTCGGAATAAGTGGTTGGAGGTGCTCCCACAACTCATCAGGAACCTGATAGCGAGGGTCAATATCGGGGGTTGTGCGAGGGGGTGTGAGGGTAGACACGATGGATTCCTTCGATGGCTACAAGTCCACCCTAGACAATCTGTCCTCAAAGGTCATCGGTTTTCGGATAGGTTCTAAGCGGCGTAAAGGTGAAGTTTGGCCGCGACAGCTATGAGTACGAAATGGCTGGGGGCGTAAGGCGCTCAGAGCGGAAGCGACCCCAGCGGAGGACGGCGTGATGGGTTAAAGCCCATAATCATGATTTAAATAGGAGCAAAAGCGATCGCATGGTGTCATGCGATCGCTTTTTGGTCAGGCCTGACCCATAGACTATGGTAGTAATAGTCGATGTGACGAAGATAGGTCGTCTAGGCTAATACCAGCGTCAGGTTTGGAGCAGGGAGATTCGCAATGACCTTGACTAGAGGCCGGTCGGTACCCCAAAGCGACCCACCCAAATCGCCTCGGGAAACGCTGCCGACGATGTATGATTTGCCCAGCGAGTTTCCGGAGGAGCCGGGGTTGCCGGATGAATTCCATGATTTGCAGCCTCAGCTGTTGAGCCGCACGTTGGCTCTGGCCAACTACAGCCGAGAGGACTGGTTTACGGCCAGCGATCTGAACGTTTACTACGATGTGCAGCATCCTCTGTGGCACAAGCGACCCGACTGGTTTTTAGCGGTGGGGGTGCCCCGACTTTACGATGGGCAAGACCTGCGGCGTAGCTATGTCGTATGGCAAGAGGGGCGATCGCCTGAGGTAGTGGTAGAGTTTCTGTCGCCTGGAACAGAACAGGGAGACTTAGGTCGCTTTTTTGAGGGAGATAGTACTGAGCCTGGCTTTGATTTATCTGGCGGGGGAAATGGGAAGAAACAGGATGCAAACCCCCCAGAAAAATTTACGGTTTACGAGCGCTACCTGCGAGTGCCTTACTATCTGGTTTACAACCGCTACTCTGGTACTTTGAGATTTTTTCAGCTGATGGGCGACAGCTATCAAGAGCAGTCGTTATTACAGAGCGGCAATCTTAAAATCTGGCTACCGGGTTTAGCGGTTGGTCTGGGCCTATGGCAGGGGGAATTTGAAGGAATTTCTCGACAGTGGTTGCGGTGGTGTGACCAGGATGGTGAGTGGCTGTTGCTGGATACCGAGCAAGAACAGCTAGCCAAAGAGCAGGAGCGATCGGCCAAAGAGCAGGCACAGGCACAGGTGTTGCAAGCGGCCCAAAGGTTGCTGGCTACAGGTATGACCATGGGCGAAGTGGCAGCACTGCTAGGTTTAACGGATGAGCAAATTAAGCAGGTGACAGAGCAGGGTGAGTAGGGGAGATAAGATAACGGGCGGGGTACGCCAATCTGAGCTCAAGCGACTCTAACCCCCAGCCTGTATCATTTGTAACTTGACTCTCTGCCCTAAATTCGCTACATTCTGTCCTGATAGCTGCTTGCGTGCGGCTTAGCTTTCCCAAAAATTTGGCGGTACCAGGCGTTGTTGGCGCAACAGCCCGATACCTAACCCCCGAAACAGTGCATGCTGTCGCGGAGGCTACGGTCATTGTACCGAGGCCGCCCCGAACTTCACCAGGTCCGGGGCGGCCAAGTTTTTGGGGGATTTCCTAACCCATCTCACACGAGGAATCCCCCATGACAACTACATGTTTTCGAGATTCCCGGTTTCTTCAAGAAGCCGGGGGGCAGAGTCCTTTGCAGCTTCCCCTGCCCCAGGCCGAGTCCCAACGAGAGCCCCTGCGCCATATTTTGCTGAGTTCTCGCGATGGCGTGCATCAAACCATCCACCAGCTTCACAGCTTGGGCTACGTTGACCAAAGCTATTGGAGCCAGCTGATCACCGTACCCTCCAGCGGCATTGTAATCACTCCCCACCAGGGCGAAGTCATGTCGTATTTATTGCGCATGCGAATGCTGGATTAGGAGAAGCGGCACTGGTAGGGTAACCCCTCCCCTCCCCGGAGGGGTGCCCAGAGGGCAGGGTGGGTCACAAATGGCATCAAAGCAGCCAGATCCTGACGAGCTTTCAACGGTCAAGACCATCCCACCCCTAGCCCCTCCCAGGAGGGGACGGCGAGCCATTCTAGGGACTAGCGGTGGTTCAACTATCAGCTAGCGATCGCTCACTTCCCGGCACCAGCGAGATTAAATCCTCAATGTTCTGCTGCATAGTGCGACATATCGCATCCAGCGGCAGGTCATTGGGGTCGTGGCCAAAGGGGTTTTCGATCTCAATCCCAATCTCCTCGATCCCAAACACCGCAAAGCTAATCAGCCCCACCAGCAGGGGCGTGCCCCAGCCCACCGAGTCCACCATTTGAAAGGGCAGGGCCAGACAGTACAGCATCAGCAGCTGCTTGAGGTGAATGCTGTAAGCCACCGGCACGGGCGTTTTGAGAATGCGCTCGCAGCCGCCCAGGGCATCGACCAGGCCGTCTAGCGTCTCCAGGCAGTAGGTGAGCTGGTAGGGGTTGAGGGTGCCCTGGGCCTGCTGGGTTTGCAGGTAGTCGGCCACCCAAAACGCAATCTCCAGGGGCGGGTTATTCATCTGCCGCAGTTTGGCAAACTGGTCGGCGCTCAGCAGGCTGGACAGTTCGGCATCAGGGGGTTCACCGCGCAGGTGCAGCTTCATAGCCACGGCGAAGGCAGGCAGCAGGCGCACGGCGGCCAGCTTGGCCTCGCGATCGCTAGGTTCAGTCGCAGCGATCGCCACCCACATCTGCCGGGCCAGATTGCGGGTCAAATTCACCACGCTGCCCCACAGCTTGCGCCCCTCCCAAAACCGCTCGTAAGAGGTATTGGTGCGAAACACCAGCAGCAGACCCAGCACCAGGCTGGGCACCAGCGACCCCAAAATTGGTGACGCTACCGGCCAGCCCCGAGCGTAGAGCAGCAAAATGCCCACCGAGAAAACTGCGCACAGCAGCACCCGGGGCATGACCGCCGGAATCACCGACCCCCGCACGCTGAACAGCAGCCTAAACCAGTCCTGCTCGTAGCGGCGAACGTTGCGCTTAATGGGTTGATCGGGCACCCGCTAGCTCTCCCACACAATATCAACTGGCCCAGTTATATCTTGCTCTGAAAATAGCTTACGCCTGTCATTCCCGCAGCAGCGGGAATCCATTCAGATCAGCTGCTCCATTGGATGCCCGTCTGCACGGGCATGACGGTACTCGGTCGGTGCCAAAACGTAAACAGGCCCCATTTTAATTGTTTGGGGTGACGCGCTAGCGACATGGACGATTCTCAACACCGCGGATGCTTTAATCAAGGATGCTCTAATCAGGAAGGTCGAGCGCTTGATCCACTGCAATAATCTGGTCTACCGTCAGCTCCAGTTCTGAAAAGGTTGGCGAGGTCAATCTCTGACCAGCCAAAAAAGCTTGCCCTGCGGCATATTCCGCTGCGGCTAGCAGACGATACACCCACACCGTCGGCACCTTTGGGGAACCTATAAACCGAACACCACCCAGGGCGCGGTAGTCCACAATCCAATATTCTGGAACACCTAGCTTCTCGTACTCAGCTAGCTTCGTTAGATAGTCATCCTGCCAGTTGGTGCTAACCACTTCCACAATTAACCGCACGGGTTTGCCAGTTGAAATGCTGGAGTGCTTCTGCCAGTAGGGATCAGCCTTAGCCTCAGCTCCGTCTAGCACGATGATGTCGGGCAGGTAGCCCTCAGCCTCTCGCAAGGGCTTTACCAGACAGGATTGAGGAATAAAGTAGGATAAGCCCAGTCGTTCAATTTCAAAATCCAGCTTTCTGCGTACCAGGCTAATCACCTCTTCGTGGGCACTAATGGGACGCATTTCAGTGATGACTCCGTGGCGCAGCTCGTAGCGACCGCCATCTTCGGGATACAGCGCTATAAATTCGTCGAAGGTAAGCGGTTGGGGGGCGACCTGAACCATGGCAGCCTCGGAGAAAATCGGTCTCTTTAGTTATACCGTGACGGCGTAGTCGATTAGCTGCAGCAAGCGCGATCGCAGCGTCTCCAGGCCCATACGCTCGGTGGCGGAGATAAACAGAGCGTTGGGGTATTCTTCCTGGGCGATCGCTAGGGTTTCGCTGCTGACTCGGTCGGCCTTGTTAAACACCAGCAGCATTGGCCCCGGCACAATCGGCATGTCTTTGAGAATGCGCATCACCCAGTGAATCTGGTCCTGCCAGGCGGGGTGCGATACGTCCACTACATGCAAAAGGGCATCGGCCTCGGTCACCTCTTCGAGGGTGGCGCGAAAGGCATCCATCAGCGAGGCGGGCAGCTCTTCGATAAAGCCTACGGTGTCGGTGACCACCAGCTGGGTGGTTTCATTCGTCTCGGGGTCGGTAATGGCCAGGCGGCGGGTGGTGGGGTCGAGGGTGGCGAACAGCTGGTCGGCGGCGTAGACCTCGGAGTTGGTCAGGGTGTTGACCAGGGTTGATTTGCCCGCGTTGGTGTAGCCCACTACGGCGATCGAGGGCAGGTTGTCATCCTGGCGGCGGTGGCGCAGGCGGGCGCGATGGGCCTGGAGCTGGTTGACCTCCTGCTGCAGCTTGTTGATGCGGCGCTGAATGGCCCGGCGCTCGGTCTCTAGCTTGGTTTCACCGGGGCCACGGGTGCCAATGCCGCCCCCTAGCCGCGACATGGCCTGACCTCGCCCCTTGAGCCGAGGCATCTGATATTCGAGCTGGGCCAGTTCGACCTGGAGCTTACCGGCCCCGGTTTTGGCCCGCTGGGCAAAAATATCGAGAATCAGCTCGGTGCGATCGACCACGCGCAGGCCCACCATGTCTTCCAGGTTGCGCACCTGCATGGGCGACAGATCGCGATCGAACACAATCAGGTTAGCCCCTACAGTTTGGGCAGCCAATGCGACTTCCTGCACCTTACCGGCCCCCAGCACCGTTTGGGGGTGGGGCCGGGGCCGCTTTTGAAACATAGTCTCCATCACTTCGCCACCAGCGCTATCGACCAGGCGCTCTAGCTCTTCGAGGCGGGTGTGAAAGTGGTCGTCGCTCTGGTCGTTGGTGAAGAGACCGACGACGAGGACGCGATCGCGCTCGTCCTCCACCTGTAGCGCCGTAAACGCGCGGCTAAACTCGGCCTCCAGCCCTTCCGCCAGGGCGAGAAAGTCCTGCTGAGCGAGATCCTCCAAATCCATGGGGTCTGACACCAGCCAGCGCTGCTCGGGGTGGGGCACCAGGTGGGCCAGATAGGCATTCTGAATGTATCCCGTCGCGCCGCCGCCCCGGCGAGTAAAGCCGGTGCCCGTCAGCGCCAGCACCGCCAGCACGTCGAGCCGCTGCAGGGCCATGGTCGTGAGAATGGCGTCGCTGGGCGGAGCCAGCTCAAACTGGGTGGTCACGCAGCGAATGCCGCTGAGGCGTTCGGCTCCGTAGCGCGGCAGCTCGGACGGGGGAATTTGGGTCTGCCGCAGTGTGCCAACGCCGACCCGAATCACTTGGCCACGTCGGTTGATGTAGGCGCAAAGGGGGCTGTCGATGTCGGTGCTGACCGCCGCCAGGCGCTGGGCAAACTCGGGGGTGACCACGCAATCGCCAGGCAGCCGCTGGTGGTAAATGCGCTGAAGCTGCTTGAGCTGGCTGGGTTTGAGACCCTTTAAATTTCCGTAAACCGTTTCGATAGGCCTAGTTCCCTCCTGGGATCGATGGGATATGCCATAGTAATGGGGCCGAAGTGAGAGCGTCAACGACAGCCATGACATCACAATATTCTAACGATCGCGCTGGCGATCGCCGCCAGGGTGGCTTTATTCGCTGGTCAACCTCAGCTCGGCGACAGGGCCAGCCCGAGCGGCTCGATCCCGGTTTCGTAGTCGATCGCAAACGGCTTTACAAGTATTTAGATTCGCTAGAGGGGCTCTCGGGCGAATAGGCCGCCCGGGGCATTGCCTGGGCATCTGACCAGGGTAAAAAAATTGAAAATTGGACGGTTTCGGTCTATAACACTCCTAAAGTTCAACGCGCTCAATGAGAATTGGGTGTATCCTTGTTTCGAGTTTGACTCCGAGCCCATTTTAATGAAGTGGGGTTCTGTCTGTGGGAGCTACATTTCCTGAGCTGGGCTCGGCATACCATATAGACCTTAACTAAGCCCCTGGGATAAGCCGTCATGAGTGACTATCAATCGGATACTGCATTTACAGACCCCGTAACGCCGGTGCCCGACCCGGTGCTTGACGTAGACACATCAGAATCTGCCGCTGAGAGCCTGGGAGAAGAGGCCACCCGCCAGGTGCAGGTAGTGTGGGATAAAGTGTCTGGGCTGCTGGGCGATCTGCCAGACTACGTGTCGGTGTTCTTTAAGCGCTACCGTCGCCCCATTGTGACGGTGGGTTTGATTATTGCCGCTATTATTGCCGTCAAGCTGGTGCTGGCCCTGCTCGACGCCATCAACGACTTTCCGCTGCTGGCTCCCACCTTCGAACTCATCGGGCTGATCTACAGCGGCTGGTTCCTCTATCGCTACCTGCTCAAAGCCTCCAATCGGCAAGAGCTGCTGGGTGATATTGCCGCCATTCGCGACCAGGTATTGGGGAAAGGCTAAGTCGCCAATCCTGGTACGGTTAACTGCCCCCTGTAATTCGCGATCGCCCTTCCTATACTGGTTGTAGATGCAACAGGTGGTTGCGCGATCGTTAGAGCCCAGGGGGTTCGTTTGCTTATGGCGCAAGAAATGGCGCAGACCAAGACAATTACCCAGGCCGTAGAGCGCTTGGGCTATCGAGTAACCGTCGGAGATGTGGCCGCTGAAGCCGGTATGCCTTTGATGGAGGCACAGCAGGGGGTACTGGCCCTGGCCTCTGAGGTGCAGGCTCACCTGCAGGTAGCCGAGTCGGGCGAGATCGCCTACGTCTTCCCTAAAAATATTCAGGCGATACTGTGGAGCAAATCCTGGCGGCTGCGGTGGCGGGCGGCCTGGGAAAGAGTGTGGCGGATCCTGTTCTATCTGATCCGCATTTCCTTTGGCATTCTGCTGATTTTGTCGCTGGTGCTGATTGTGGTGGCGATTACCGCGCTGGCGATCGCGGCCAGCAGCGCCGGACGCGACGACAACGATCGCGGTGGCGGCGGCGGTGGCGGTATGATCTTCCTGCCCCGCATTTGGTTGGGGCCAGACATTTTTTGGATGTTTGACCCCAGGAGCAATCGCCGCCGTCCGCCCCGCACCAAGAGCGAAATGAACTTTTTAGAGGCGGTGTTTTCGTTTCTGTTTGGCGATGGTGATCCCAACGCTGACCTCAGCGATCGCCGCTGGCAAAGCATTGCCCAGGTGATTCAAGCTAATGGCGGGGCCGTAGTCGCTGAGCAAATCATGCCTTTCTTAGATGACCTGGGCAAAGGCTGGGATCGCGACCTCGAAGACTTTATGGTGCCGGTGCTGAGCCGCTTTAACGGCGTGCCCCAGGTCAGTCCCCAAGGCGGCATCGCCTATCAATTTCCAGAACTGCAGGTGACCGCCAACGAGCGTCGCCGCCTGCGGCCACCCCAGTTTTTGCGCGAAATTCCTCGCCGGTTTAGTCAGGCCAGCTCGGGTCAAATCATAGCCGCCGCCGGTCTGGGCGGGGTCAACCTGATTGGGGCGCTGGTGCTGGGCAACCTGCTGCAAGACCAGGCGCTGGTTTACCAACTGGGCGGTGTTGTCGCCCTGGCCAACTCGCTCTACTGGGTGCTGTTGGGCTATGGCTCGGCCTTCTTGGGCATTCCCCTCGTGCGCTACTTCTGGGTGCAGCGTCAAAACCAGCGCATTGAAGCGCGCAACGCCGACCGCGAGCAGCGAGCCGCAGCGCTGGACCAGCTGACACCAGACCAACATGAAAAGCTCGCCTTTGCCGAAACCCTCACCGGGCAGACGGTGCTGGGTACCGATAATCTGGCCTACACCACCGAGAGCGACCTGACTGACCAGGAAATCGAGCAGAAGGACAAGCTCGACGCCGAATGGCAACGGCTGCTGGAGCAGCGGCGGCAGGGAAGTTAAGGCATGAGGACGATGAGGAGGTGAGGACGATGAAGAGAATTGGCTCTAATCTTCCTCAGCTTCGCCATCCCCTCATCCTCTCATCTTTAGCTAACGCGGATCAACGATCGCGCCCACAAACAGCAGCGTGCCTGTGTTGCGATCGCGGATGGCGGCGACAAAGGGGCGGTCAACCACCATCGCAAAGGGCTCCTGCGGCATCTGAATGGAGGTGGGCATGATACCGATCGCGGTGCTGGCGGCGGCTTCGGTGCCCTCTTCGTTGACCTCGATAAAGGTTTTGTGGCGCACCTGGTTGATAAAGGCCTCTAGCTCGGTGAGACCCGAAAAATCGGCCTGGCCCTCGGTAAAGGCGATGCCCATGCCGAGGGCTTCTAGCGCTGGGATCAGGTCGGCTTCATACTCAAACTGAAACTTGGGCAGCTGAATTTCACCGGGGCGCGATCGCATCTGGCTCATCCAAGTTTCCCAGTTCTCGGGCGTCAGCTGGGCAGACAGCTCGGCCAGGTCGGTGTCGGGGGCGGGCAAGATTACCTCAAAGCTGAGGGAGCCGCTGCCGTAGGGCAGGCTGACGGCCTGAAACTGGTCATTCTCCAAATGCAGATAGTTGCCCGCCTGGGCCATCAGGGGATGCTGAATGGTGTCGCCCGTGGCCAGGGTAAAGGGGCGATCGCGGGTTTGGGCCGGGTCAAAGGCCTCGCTCCAGGACCCTTTGAAATAGATGGCATTGACCAGCACCAGGAGCTGATCAGCGGGCAGGTCATCGACGATGGTGGGAATGCGATCGCGGGTCTGGGCTTTGACCCAGTCGTTGATGCGATCGGCGGCGGCGGGCAGGCCAAAGTTGAGGGCAGCGACTTCGGCACTGTAGTCGGCCTGCATGCGCTCGATGTAGTCGGCTCGTACCGGCAGGTCTTCATTCACCCAGAGAGAATTGGCGATTTCAAGGGCCACTTCGGGGTCGATTTGGCTCAGGTACTGGGTTAGAGCCTGGTTGCCCGCGTTGAGCTGATCCATGTCTAGACCTTGGATTTTGAGGGCGTCGGCGATCGCGGTTTGAGTTTCGCCGCTGGCGCCGTTGTAGGCCATTGCCAAGGCCAGGGCCACGCTGGTAGGCGACACCAGCACATTCTCGTCCGGGGTTGACTGGCGCAGCTGCTCAAACAGGGCAAAGCCAAAATCCAGCTGGGCCTGGGTGAGGTCTTGGTTCATGGT
>PYER01000129.1 GCA_003017855.1 filamentous cyanobacterium CCT1 | reverse complement strand
GGGTACCAGAGCGAGGGTTTGATCATCGCTCCCTTTAAAAGAGCCGCTCGCACCTTTCTTGATCTCCCCGACCGACATGTCGGTAATATTCTAGACTTGTGGAACCGGCGAAATAGATGGGAGCGTCTATCCTCAGGTTTTCCTATAGTCCTGGGCCCCGTCTGTTGCCCCCGCTGTCACACCACCAATGGGGTCAAACATGGCAAAAGTGTCGAAGGCAAACAGCGCTATCGCTGCTGTAACGCCGAGTGTACGCGCGTCTCGTTTATCCTCCGCTACAGCTACTGGGGCTATTGGCCCGAGGTGAAGCAGCAGATTGGCAGCAATTCTCATTTTGGCAAAAAGCCATTCAAGCCCCAGGAATACCGGTATTGTAATGACATCTGAGAGACCCAAGAGAGCCAGGGCCATTAAAAGAACGGGTTTGTTTGACACGCTAGTCGGTTCGTTTCGCCAACGGATGTCGTTGCTTCCGGACAACCGCACAGGCAAAAATACCCGCTACGGGATGGAGGGTGCCGCTTTAAGCACATTTAGCGTGTTTTTCACCCAAACGCCATCCTTCTGGCCCAACCAGCCCCCCGTATCCCTGACCCAAGCCTAGGGCAACGCAGCAACGCGCTCTCGTCAGGAGGGGACGTCGCGATCACAGCCGCGCAGGGGCGAGCGGCGGACTTCAAGTTGGAACAGGCCGATACAGACGCTAAGCCACAAAAAGCCGATGCTGTACCCTGCCACCACATCGGTGGGCCAGTGGACGCCCAAATAGACGCGGCTCAACCCAATGCTGCCAATCAGCAGCGCAGCGATGCCGTAAATCAGCCACTTGTGCGACTTAAAGCACTGCACCAGCAGGTAAGACGAAAATCCATAGAGCACCATGGACCCCAAGGCATGACCGCTCGGAAAGCTGTAGGAGGTTTCCGTAATCAGTTGTGACCATAGCGCGGGCCGTTCCTTGCCAAATAGCAGCTTAAAGCCCGTGCTCAGAACCGCTCCACCTATGCAGGTGATGGCGAAAATAGCCGCAATTCGCCAGCGCCAGCGCCACCATAGCCAGACCACCCCAATGCAGGTCAAGGGCACCACGATATCCGGATCTCCAAGACGGGTCACGGTCAGCATGACCTGATCCAGCACAGGACTGGAAAACTGGTTGACCCACAGCAGGATAGCTTCATCAAAGGCAAAGGCCTCCTGTTCCAGCACCTCCTCAGCCAGATTGGCCAAACCAAACAACAGGAGCGACACACCCCAAGCCAGACGACCCCAACGGTGGTCACAAAAGATATCAAGCGAGGATTTACCTCATGTATCCACAGCCTGGCTAATTTTTTTAAGATTTCCTGCATGGTTCAAAAATTCAGTTAGGGCAGTCAGATGACAGGCAAAGTATCCTCTCTGGGAATTGGATCATAACGATACAGAAAAGACTCGGCACTGCTTCGAGCACCTGTTTGGCTGGAGTTTTAACCCAATGGGTTACAGAGGGCGACGGATGGTTTCAAACCCCATCCATAAAGTTGGATGGCATGGAAACGATCCTACGGGCCAGTACCAACCATCGATTGTTGCGATCGAAGTTTGTGGTTCACCGATAGACATCCATAGCCAGAGTCACCTGGGTTAAGACATCAATCAAGCCTGAAAACGTTCAAACGTTTAAATGCTCGTTTGACAGACGTTCTGATCCGATTGGCTACAGCTACAGCTAATACGTAATCTCCTTCTCCGTGTACTCCCTGGGCTCTATGTGGATCGTGATCCGGGCGGGACCGTACATGGTCTCCAGCCGCTCTTCAACAGCCTCTGTAACCTCGTGGGCCGCGCGAATATCGCTAGGCTGCACAACCAGGTGCATGTCAATAAACACCTGCCGCCCCAGCAACCCCCGCGAGGCAATGCTGTGACAGTTAATCACCCCCGGCACCTGCATCACCTGTTTGTGAATGGCTTCGGGGGCGATCGCCATCTCATCCACCAGCCAGGGCAAATTTTCGCGCAGCACTGCCCAGCCGCTCTTAAACACCAGCAGCGCCACCGGAAACGCCAGCACCACATCCAGCCAGGCTAACCCCTGCCATACGCCAATCAGCCCGGCGAGCACCACAATGGTGGTCCAGATATCGCTCATGGTGTGGCGAGCATCAGCCACTAAAATTTTGCTGTTGAGAGCCTGGCCTACCCGCCGCTCATAAAAAGCGACAAAGATATTGATGCCCAGCACCACGAGCATAATCCAGAGGGCAGTGGCGCTCATGGTGACCGGATTGCCCCCTGAAACAATGCGGTCTACCACGCTTTTGAGAATTTCAAAACAGGCAATGCCCAAAAAGGCCGCCACGCCCAGAGCCCCAATCGCCTCAAATTTCTGGTGCCCATAGGGGTGGTCGCGATCGGGTTGTGGATCGGCCAGGCGATTGGTAGCCAAACCCAGCACGTTGTTGGCGCTGTCAGTCACGCTGTGGAGCGCGTCGGCCAGCAGGCTCAGGGACCCCGTTAGCCAACCTACCGTAGCTTTAAGCCCCACCACCGCCAAATTGAGGGCCAGGGTCATCAACAGGACCCGCTGCACGGCCTGACGATGGTCGAGGGTAGGCATAGGGGGGCGATTGCTCATTGTTCAACCATCAGGCCGACACTTTACCGTAGGAACACTTATGATTATCCTTGGGTCTACGTTACTGCTTTGATGGGGCTTAAGATACCCTTGTCTGGCTGACAGGCGTAGACATGAGCCGCAATAGCTCAGTTTTCGGTTCTTTAGGAGCAGCAGCTCTCCCCTGTGATGAATAAAGTTTGCTTAAGGATTCCGTAAACACCCTTAGAAATCCGATTTCAGAACCGGGGTGGCCCGACTAGTCTAAGAATGGGTACGTAACCCTCTACCGTTATAGTGGCTAGCCCAAGGACCAAACCTGCCCCCGTCTCTCACTGCTCCCTCCTGTACTCACCATGCAACACTGGTCTGCAATTTCCCTACCCACCCTGGTGACGGTGGCCCTGGCCACTGTTCTAACTCCAGGGCTGGCCGTAGCCGCAGATCCGCTGCCCCCAGGGCTACTTGAGCTGAGCGACGGCAACTCGACCTACCAAACCAATCTGCTGCGCTTTAGCGAAGACCAGTCCTGGCTGGTAGATGGGGTTGAGACAATCTTTACCGATCTATACTTTCTCAACCTTGGCAACAGCACCGCGCCGCGTGAGCTGAGGCTTGAGGACCTGCGATCGGTAGCGTTTAGCCAGCCCGCTAGCAATCGCTGGAGCGCCACCTTTTCTACCTTTGGGGCCAACCTCAACTTTTCAATTGACTCTGTGCTGCTCGGGGGTGCGCCGGGCAGCTATCGCGCCGCCCGGCAGGAAACCGTTACCCTGACCAATACCGGCACCAGCTGGCTCGATGTCAGCCTGTTTAAGTACATCGACTACGACCTTCAGTTCGATGGCGTACTCGACAACGACACCGCCCTCTTTTCCAATAACACCTTCACCCAGGCTGACGCTAGCGGTGCCCGCGCCGCCCTCAGCGTCGATCAGACGCCAACAGCGGTGCAGATTAGCCCCTACGGTCAGCTGCTGGCCCAGTTGTACAACTCTCCCGCCACTGGGCTGCAGCATAATCCCGGTCCTTTTGTCGATGGCGATGCCACCGCGGCGTTTCAATTTGATCGTGGCCTAGCCCCCGGCGAGTCGGTGGTGTTCAACTTTGTCATGGATGTACAACGCCAGGCTACATCAAAGGCCGTACCTGAACCAGGCACGGCCTTTGCTTTTGGAATTGTGGCGGCGGGGCTGGCGCTACTGCGCCGCCGAAGCTAACTGGCGAAATGCCAAGCTTAATACTTATTTAGATTGATGCCGGCCTCTTTAGCCATAGCGTCTAAACCTTTAGTCTGCAGGGTTTTAATGGCTTTAGTCGACAGGCGCAGCTTGACCCAGCGCTTGCCCTGGGGCCACCACACTCGCTTCTCCTGCAGGTTAGCTTCCTGCAAACGCTTGGTGCGACGGTGGGAGTGGGAGATCGAAAAGGCGTTGTTTGCGGTCTTTCCGGTCAGTTCACAATGACGGGCCATGGTTTATTCTCCGACGGTAATCAAACGGCACAATAGCGCAGCTTTCAATTATAGCAGAGGTACTCCAGCAAGGCGCTAATGGGGCTGGCGTTATTTGAGAAAGGGCGGGGCGGGGCAGTCGAGGGTAATGACTACGGCGCGCAGAAGGCCCATCTCGGCAGGGGTAACGTCGTTGTCGGCGAGCACGGTGTGGGCACAGGCATCGACGACGGCCTGCTTGAGTTTAGGGCTAAGCTGCTCCAGTCGGCTTAGGCTAGTGTTGATGTCGGCGCTGCCGAGGGAGGGCAACTGGTTGGGAGACGGCTGCTTCTGAGTGCCTGGCAGCTGCGAAAGCCCCAGCTTTAGGGCGTAGAGGGCGTCTTCAGGGCGGGTGTGACCGGCCCGCGCCAGCAGCGCCAGCAGGTTGACGGCATCGCCCCAGCGATCGCTCAGGGTGTCGGCTGTCGTTCCGGCGGGCTGGGCCGAGTCAGACAACCGTTTGCGCAGAATCAGCTGCAGCGGGTAGTTGGAGAGCAGCAGCCGACCACCGGGTTGGCTCAGGGCTTTGGCCACCTGCATGAACTGTTGCCCTGCCTCCGGTTCGAGCTGCTTCAGAGCAGGAATCAGCGCCTCCAGCAGCAGTAGATCCTGCCCCGGTTCCAGGGAGCGAATACTTTTATAAAGCTGCCCTACCCGCTGCTTGCAGTCGGGGCAGGTAGCGGTCAGGTACTCAATTTGCTGGGTTTGTAGAGCGGGCCTGGTGCGTACCAGCAGGGCGTACACCAGGTTGGCTGCCTCAGTAGGGTCTTGGAGGGCGGCCTTGACCTCGTCAGGCAGCTGGGCCAGCAGCGATCGCACCTGGGTGAGCCGTCGCGCATCGGTCGTGCCCAGGGCCGTCACAAACTGACCCACTGAGGGGGTCGAGATCGCGACCCCCTCCTGCCGCACGGCGGTTTTTGTACTGCCCTGGAAGCCCATCGCCAGCGAATCTTCCGCTGACGCTAGCGAAGCCGATGAGACCTCTGGTAAGGAAGCCTCAGCAATGGGCACCTGGCCCAGGCGCCGCAGCCGTTCGCGCAGGGGCGGATGGGTGGCAAACCAGCCACCCAAAAACGATAGGGTACCGTTAGCCTCGCCAAAAAACAGGTGGCTAGCGGTTTCGGCCATCGGCGAGGTTACCGCAGACCCCGCCGAGAGTTGTCCAATTTTGCGTAAGGCTCCGGCAATCCCCTCGGGGTTGCGGGTGTATTGCACCGCCGCCGCATCGGCCAAAAACTCGCGCTCGCGAGATACGGCGCTCTTGATCAACCGGCCCCCCAGTACGCCCAGGTAGCCGATGACCAGCATGGCCAGGGCGGCGGCCAAAATCGCGCCGCCGCCTTTGTCGTCCTTCGAGCGGCGCAGTGACCCGCCGGAGTAGTAGCCCGTGCGCAAAATCACGCGCCCGGCGATGTAAATCAGCAGCAGTCCGTGGATGACCCCAATCAGCTTCAGGTTGAGGCCCATGTCGCCGTTGAGGATGTGGCTAAACTCGTGGCCAATGACGCCCTGCAGCTCGTCGCGGCTGAGCTGCTCCAGGCAGCCTCGGGTAACGCCAATCACGGCTTTATCAGCGCTATAGCCCGCCGCAAAGGCGTTGATGCCCGGCTCGTCGTCGAGCAGGTAAATGGCCGGGATGGGGGTGCCCGACGCCAATGCCATCTCGCTGACAACATTAACTAGTCGCTGTTCGGCGGGGTCTGTAGTCAGCGGATCGAGCTGTCGTCCACCCAGCCCTCGAGCGACGCTGTGGCCTCCCTGGTTGAGCTGGGCCATTTTGGTAGAGCTGCCCACGACCATAAAAGCTACGGTACCGCTGGTCACCCAAAACAACACCCCGGGTCGCCAGAGCATAACGGGGCCAGTGGCTTCGGCGGCGAGAACGGCGATCGCAACCCCGTAAAAAGCCAGGATCATGACGGCGATCGATAGCCCAAACAGCACCAGCAGCTTGGTGGTGTTGCGACGGGCCTGGTCTTGGTGCTCAAAAAAGTTCATGGCTAGCTAAACGACACCCGGGGCACGGCCTTGACCTCTGGGGCACTCTCCTCCAGCAGCTGAGCCGGGTTGAAATTGAAGCTGCCCGCCACCAGGTTGCCCGGAAACACCTCCCGCTGGGTGTTGTAGAGGGTAACGGCATCGTTAAAGGCCTGGCGGGCGAAGGCAATCCGGTTTTCGGTTGAGCGCAGTTCTTCGATCAGCTGGGCCATATTCTGGTTGGCCTTGAGATCGGGGTAGGCCTCGGAGAGGGCAAAGAACCGACCCAGGGTGCTGTCGAGCGCTCCTTCCGCTACCGCCAGCTGCTGCATGGCGCGAGGGTCACCGGGGGCCTGGGCCGCCTGCCGACTGGCGCTCATGGCGCTATTGCGGGCGTTAATCACTGCTGCCAGGGTCTCTTTCTCGTGGGCCATATAGCCCTTGACGCTCTCCACCAGGTTTGGAATCAGGTCGTAGCGCCGCCGCAGCTGCACATCGATCTGGGCATAGGCATTCTGATAGCGGTTGCGCCCGGTGACCAGGCGGTTGTAGAGATTGACAAAAAAGACCACCGCAATTAGCAGTACGGCCACCAGCAGTATCAGTACCCCCATGGGCAAGTCCTCAAAAACGGCATCGTACCGTTAGCTTGCCCAAGCCCTAAGGACGCGTCGCAGGGTTAAGAAAAATTGTGGGCTTTCGCATTCCCAATGACCTTGTCCTTGGTAAGTAGATGCGACAGAATGGCGAGGCTGTGATAGATGGCAGCGATCGAGATCAACCGTGCATATGGATTGCTGCTCTCGGGGGTGAGCCCCCACAACGTTGGGTGCCTTTGGTGTAAGAATGCCAACAGCATCCGTAGCGTTCAGCTCAAAAAGGTTTACCAATGGCCGACTTCGATGGCAGTGCTGATAGTCCGTTCATAAATCAAATTTTGCACGATCGCTATCAAATTCAAGCACTGTTAGGTCGCAAACCAGGACGGCAAACGTTTTTGGGCGCTCGATTTGCAAAACCAATTGCCCGTTGTCATTAAACTCTTGCTGTTTAGCCCAGATTTCACCTGGGAGGATTTGAAATTATTTGAGCGCGAAGCAGAAACCCTCAAAGCTCTTGATCATCCATCAATCCCCCAACACCTTGATTCTTTTGAAGTAGAAATCGAGTTTGGTAAGGGTTTTGCGCTGGCACAAAGTTACATTAGGGCTCGCTCGCTCCAACAATGGATCCAGGGCGGATGCAGGTTTAGCGAAACAGAATTAACGGCAATTGCTAAAGACTTACTAGATATTTTGGAGTACCTTCATCGCCTTCAGCCACCTGTTGTCCATCGCGATATTAAACCGAGCAATGTTTTACTAAAAAACCGCAGCGGCAATAGACCTGGTGAGGTTTATCTGATTGATTTTGGTTCGGTACAAACAGCCGCTCATGGTGGTACGGTAACCGTGGTTGGCACCTATGGTTATATGCCACCCGAACAGTTTGGTGGACGGTCGCTACCCGCATCCGATTTGTATAGTGTCGGTATGACGTTAATTTATTTAGCAACAGGTCAACATCCTGCCGATCTGCCTCAGAACGATTTACACGTCGAATTTCAGCACTTGACATCCCTCAGCGAGTCTTTCATCAGTTGGATCGAGTGGCTAACGAACCCAAGTCTAGCTAAAAGATCGGAATCAGCACAGGACGCAAGGCTACACCTTCTCAAGCTTCGCCAAGAGCCAAAAGCGGCATTGACCAAACAAAAAAAACACTTAGGTGCAACAACACGTCCATCTTTCTCCTTTATTTCCTTAGAGGCAGCTCAAACCACTCTTCAGCTAAAAGTACCATTGAGGCAAATTCAATACATCTTTCTAGACACGACTTATGACCGGATGATATGGGCTTACGTAGTACTAGCCTTCATGATGACATGGGCTTATCTAGTAGTAGGCTCAATACCGGCTTTTGTAATACCTTTCACCAATTTTTGGTTTGCCTTAGTTACCTTGTTACTTATAGTTATAATTTTTGTTAAGTTACAACCTAGGCTTCAAGATTTAAGCCCAGGGCAAGTGCTTGGCAAGCTCTTTGCAAGTGCTAGACGGTTACCCAATACTAGTGCTAATGTTACACTTCAAAAAAAAGCTAGGGCAGTTGTTGTTACTCTCAACCTGATAAAAGATGAGGAAACGACTGTAATTTTTCAAGGAAAATTAATGGATATTTCTGCTGTTAAGAGGACCAAATTCCTTGATCAGCTCAGCTTGAACTTCTCACCTGATGATCAAATGATTATCGTCAACGGCGATCCTCGGGAAATTGAATGGCTCTACAATGGGTTAAGCAAGTGGACAGGCATCCAGGCCAAGCCTTAAAAGACTCTGGGTATAGACTAAAAACTCAGCCAGCAACAACTTTGCCTTAATCTAAACTCCAAGGCGAGATCCTGCTGGAATGCCTGACCGTTATTTATCCGTGGGGGCGTGGATAAGGTTTGGGCTTACACCCCCTTTTTGGAAATATCCTGGGGGCGCTGTTCTAACCTTACTTAAACCTTGCCCCCAGCATCTTTATCCTTCTAAACTGCCCGATTGTGCCAAAGGTTCCGACGGCGGAAAAGGCAGAGGCCGATACCACTGGGGACGGGCCTGGGGAAAGGGAGATGGCTGGTTGACCTGCTGTTTGACCTGGTTGAGGTCCTGGTTGAGCTCGCGAATGCGGCGGGAGAGCAGCCGGATGACGTTGACGGCGATGCCCGGCGTCTCGTCGATCGCATCGTAGAGCTGCTGCTGGGTGAGCACCAGGCAGGCGCAGGGCTCCAGGGTGGTCACCGAGGCCGATCGCGGCTCGGCGTCAAATACCGACATTTCCCCAAAACATTCGCCCTGCTTGAGCTGGGCTACCTGCTGGCCGCCGATATGTACGCTGACCCGGCCCGACACCACAATGTACATCGATCGCCCCTCCTGCCCCTGGGTGATGATGGTGTAGTTGCCTTCGTAGAACACCTCATCCATCACCGAGGCCAGCCGCACCAAAAAGTCGTCTCGCAGTTCTTTGAACATGGAGACGTTGCGAATAAAAAGAAGTCGTTCGACGCTATTTAACATGTCTTAGGGTGGCAGAAAAACCGGGCTAGGCCGCCGGAATCCAGCGGGCGGGCGCTAGCCAGAGGGGCTCGGCTCCAAATTATAGGTGCTGATCAGCTGTTTTACCTGGGCCAGCACCAGGTGATCGGCGTCTTGCTGCATGATCGGCAGCAGCTCCCGCAGGGCGCGGGGCGAGGCCACCGCCAGGTAGGCCAGCACCGCCTCGCGCACAAAGCCGGTGGGGTGTTGCAGCAGAGCCAGAGTGTGCTCGGCGGTGAGGTTCCACCGCTGCACCCGAGCCAGGTGAAAGCAGCAGGCCGTAGCCCAATCGGACAAAAAGTTGCGCAGATCGAGCAGCTGCCGCAGGCGATCGCCCGGCGACAGTGGCTGGTAGGCAATCAGCGGCGTAGAGGTGGCTAACTGCTTCAGCTTTTCGGAGTCGGGGCGGCGATCGAGCAGCTGCAAAATCGAGCGCTTGTTGGCCACATCCACCACGTTGTCGAGAATTTCAATCCCCCGCGCCCAGCTGGAGGCCGAGCCGCTGAGGCTGACCTGGGCGGCCTGGATCGCCTGGGCCGGTGACACAAATCGCAGTAGCATAAACAGGCGATCGGTGGCGTCGCTCTGCAGGCCGTTGAGGGCTTCGCGCAGCAGATCGGCCTCGACGCCGACCACCCGACCCGCCGCCAGATCGACCTTTGCCGCCAAAATCTGGCCGGCGAAGGCCAGCTCGGTATTGAGCAGGCCCTCAATACCGCCCCGACCCAGCATGCGATCGAGGGCACCGTCGATCAGCGACGATCGCTTCACCCCCGACTCCTGGTAGAGGCTGAGCAAAATTCGCAGAATGTGGCGGCGGGTGCTGCCCCAGGTGGTGATCAGGTTTTGAATTAAAAAGTCGAGGGCGGGCAGAGTACCGATGTTGCCAATCACCTGCCAGGCCTGGTTGCGCAGAATCTCGGGCCGATAGTGGTCGAGGGCCAGCTCTTGCAGCATGGGTAGGGCTTCGTTGCCCAGCCGGGTCAGGGCATTGACCGCCGCCTCGCGGGTCGATTTGTACTGCAGCGCCTTGAGCAGCGACGGGTAATACTTTTTGTACTGGGTGGCGGCGATCGCCTCCAGCAGCGCCCGCCGCACCCGCAGCGAGGGGTCCTGCAGCAGGTCATCAATGTAGATGCTGAGCGACTCCATATAGTCGGCTTCGCCTAAGGCGCGGCAGCCCATCACCCGCTCGCGCTCCTCGTCGTGCACCAGCATTTTGCGCAAAGTGGCGGTGGCCTCGGCTCGCTCCTGTAGGTTGCCGCGCCGCAGCATCAGCGATGCCGCCGTGCCCCGCACCACGGCATCGACCTCGGGCTGCAGGTAGGGGCGCAGGTCGTTGATGTTGAAGGTTTCTTCCGCTAGCCACACGTAGCGCAGGGCCAGAGCCAGAATTTCTGGCGTCTGGTTGGGCCGCTGCAGCAGCTCCTGCACCTGAGCGGTGTAGGCCCCGTTGGGGTGCTCCAGCATGGCCTCCAGGCTCTGGCGCTGCAGACTAGAGGGCAGGTTGGCCAGGCGCGGGGCCAATATCTCGCCGACGTTTTTGGGGTCGATGTGGCTGAGCAGCTCAATGCAGGATCGCTTGTTGGCTTCCAGGCCGGGCTGCTCTAGCTGCTCGATAAAGGCGCGCTTGAGCACCCGCAGATTGGCGTCAGAAAAGCTCAGCAGACCACGCTCGGCCCCCCGCACTAAGAGGTTGAGGTAGCGCGATCGCAGCAGCACCATAATTGCAAACCACACCAGCGCCGCTACCACCGTACCCAGCAAAAACAGCCGCGCCTGCACCAGGGCGTCGCTAAGGCCAGCGCGGTTGCACAGGGCGATCGTCAACAAAATCGCTACCCCCGTAGCGCCCATCGCCAGGGGCTCGGCAATGCCGCTCACCCACGACTGCACCGTGCTGCGCACCTGGTCAGGGATGGGCTGAAACAGAATTGGCCGGGTGGTGGCCACCAGGGTATAGCGCAGCCATTCGTCAAAGAACTTCAGCACCACCAGTCCGACGAACAGAGCCGCCACTGCCAGCCGGGTCGGATAGCTCATCACCAGAGTAACAAGCCCAATCACCACGATCACCGAGGGCAGCACCAGCGCCACCTTAAACACCCCCTCCCGCTCGATCAGGCGGCTGGAGGTAAACCACTGGGTAAACAGCTCAATCAGCCCCAGCAGGCCGCTAAAGAAGCCTAAAAAGGTGGCGATCGCGGCCACATCTAAGCTAGTTTCGAGCTGGTTGAAGAACTGAAACTCGATCGAAAACAGCAGCATCTGGGCCAGCACAAAGAACGAGAACAGCAGCACCACGTACTGCCGAATCGGCCCCTGCAGCCGCTGCCGCGATCGATAGCTTTCCACGGCCTCCGCATCCTCGGCCTGCCGCCGGGGCGAGTCGGGAAACGCGTGCTCGTAGTTGCGGCTGAGGTGGTACAAAATGACCGCCCCAATCACCATCACCACAAAGGACAGAAGCAGCACGTTTTGCAGCCCAATCAGGCGCAGCAGCAGGTAGACCGAGAAACCGCTGATCACATCGGCCACCAGGTTGCCGCTGCTGATGATCGGGTAGGCTCGCTTGATCTCACGAATGTTAAACAGCTGGTTAGCGGTCACCGATAGATTGAGGTCATTGAGTCCATAGATCGCCTCGATCCACAGCCGCATCGAAAATACCATGGGGGCGGCTAGCCAGGGCACCGTCAGCCCCCAGCGAAACCCCAAAACGGGGATAGCCATTAACATGGCAATGATGACAATCACCCGACGCAGCGGAAACAGACGCTGCAGCCAGGAATACACAACGCTCAGCCCCAGCCCTACCCCGGCGCTAAAAATATAAATCCAGGGCAAGCTAGCGGCCCCGTAGGCCCCCAAAAATAGCGCCGCCGAGCTGACCTCCAGCCACAAAATGCCCATGGAAGTGGCGGTGTAGAAGGCGAACATTAGCAACGTCCGCTCTTCTTCCCCGGAGCGCAAATTGATGAGGTCAAGAAAACGTCCCCGCAGAGACTGAATGTCTTGAACCGGGCCAGATAAGCTCATGCAGAACGCCACGACATTGGGTTAGTGCCTCAAGGATACCCAATCTAAGGGCTATGGGCGGAGTTTGAGAGGGCGAGACGGGCGGCGAGGGGCATCTTTTTACAGGTTTCGCCGTAGTTTAAAGGCGGTAGCTGCGGGGGCTGTCATCTGTGAACGGTGGGTGGCTCCCGAATCAGCGGTTCTAGCCCCAGACTGGCCTGCCTCTTTTGGGGGGCCGAGCGTGGCAGCGGCGATGGAATAAGGATTGTGGCCAGAATTGATCAGAGTCTCTCGGGCAGAGCGTTTCGAGATACTATTGAGGTTTGCTAGTTTTATCATGGTCATGGACCGGCGTTCGTGCTGGTGGCCTCCATGCAGTTCTGATTCTCAGCGCATTCCTCATTTCCAGCCCTATGGTTAATCCCTCTACGCTTCCCGGTTCGGCTGTAGCCCCTCAGCAGGCCATCAAACACACGCTATCGGTACTGGTTGAAGACGAGGCCGGGGTGCTGAGCCGCATTGCCGGTCTGTTTGCGCGGCGCGGCTTTAACATCGAGAGCCTGGCGGTGGGGCCAGCGGAAACCTCCGGCATTTCTCGCATCACAATGGTGGTGCCGGGCGACGATGCGGTAATCGAGCAGCTCACCAAGCAGCTCTACAAGCTGATTAACGTGCTCAAGGTCAACGACGTCACCGATACCCCCTGCGTCGAGCGGGAGCTGATGCTGCTGAAGGTCAATGCCACCAGCACCAATCGGTCTGAAATCATTGAGTTTGCCCAGATCTTTCGGGCACGAGTGGTGGATGTATCCGAAGACTCGCTCACCCTGGAGGTGGTGGGGGACCCCGGTAAGATGGTCGCTATTGTGCAGGTGCTCAACCGCTTCGGCATTCGCGAAATTGCCCGCACCGGCAAGATTTCTCTACCCCGCGAGTCGGGGGTGAATACCGAGTACCTCAAGTCGCTAGAGCGCAAGTTTCAGTAGGTAACCAAGTATTGCTATGTCTACTCAAACCACTATTCCTGTCGTGGTCAACGGGGCCTACGGCAAGATGGGCCGCGAGGTTATTAAAGCTGTCGATCAGGCCGAAGATTTGACCCTGGTGGGGGCAATCGGCAGAAATCCTGAGCTATTAGGTCAAGACATTGGCGAGGTGATCGGCTACAAACCTCTGGAAGTGCCGGTTATGAATGACCTGGAGGCAACCCTGGTGGCGGCTCAGAGTGAGGGATTGGCGGTGATGGTTGATCTCACTCATCCCGATAAGGTGTATGACTCGGTGCGGGCGGCGATCGCCTACGGAGTGCGCCCGGTCGTTGGCACCACGGGCCTCAGCAATGCGCAAATTCGCGAGCTGGCCGAGTTTGCCGACAAGGCCAGCATTGGCTGCCTGATTGTGCCCAACTTCTCAATTGGGGTGGTGCTGATGCAGCAGGCGGCCCAGCAGGCGGCCCAGTACTTTGACAATGTGGAGATCATCGAGCTGCACCACAACCAGAAGGCCGATGCCCCCAGCGGCACCGCCGTGCAGACGGCCCAAATGCTGGCGGAGGCGCAGAAGTCCTTTAACCTTCCTCTAGTCAAAGAGACCGAAACCATTCCCGGCGCGCGGGGCGGCTCTACGGCTGAGGGCATCAACATCCACAGTGTGCGGCTGCCGGGCCTGATTGCCCACCAGGAGATTTTGTTTGGTTCGCCAGGGCAGCTCTACACCCTGCGCCATGACACCAGCGATCGCGCCAGCTTTATGCCGGGAGTATTGCTCTGCATTCGCCGGGTGATGGCGCTCAAGTCGCTGATCTATGGGCTCGACAAGGTGCTTTAGGACTGGTTGAGCTGGCGCTGCTGCCGGGCTAGCTGGCGCGACCGCACCCGTCGAATCAGCGGCAGGCTGGCGAAGTAGCTCATTACCCCGGCCACAAGACCAACTACGGTACTGCCCAACATGAGCCGCACGGAGACCTCGGTGCCCATGTCCATCCAGCCTTTGAGGCTATCCAGGTCTTGAAACGCCTCGGTGGCGTTGCCCCCAATCAGCCACAGCCCCACCTGGTAGTTGAAGGCAAAGATGGGTACGTAGGTGAAGGGGTTGCTGACCCAGGTAGCCGCCGCCGCCATGATTCGGTTGCCCCGCAGGACCGTTGCGACCGCCACCCCGATGATGATCTGAAACCCAAACAGCGGGAAACAGCCGGAAAACACCCCGGACGCCAGCCCCCGCGCCAGCTGTTCGGGCGTGCCCTGAAGCCGCAAAAACCGCAGATAGACGTAGCGAAGCTGCCGCCGCCACTGGGGCTGAGTCACTTTACGCATTGCGGACTTTGGGCTAAGGGATTGTTCAACCAGGGTATCGAGCGCGGCATTGGGCGTGACATTGGGTGCGGGATTGGGCGTGGTAGTCATAGACGGGGGTTACACCAGAGGCTAGGTTCCCTTGAGTGGTCAGGGGAAATGAGACTAAAGGGGGGTAGGGTAGTCGCTATCGGCGGCTTGGTAGACTATGCCTGGAGAGTTGGACCCTGGGGATTGGCCAAACAACTCAGCCGTGAAATCTTAGAAGGGCGTAAAGTTTTTTTTCTATTCTACCCATCAGATGAGTGCTTTATCAGGCTTACGCTGGGGCTTCAGCATCACTTCACGGTTAAATTAGGCGGCAGAACGTATGGATGGCAGCAGCGGCCCCGCTCAAGCGGGTTTATTACTCCCCATGCAGGGCGAGACGATCGCGGCGATCGCAACCGCCATTGCCCCTCAGCAGGGCAGCGTTGGCATTGTACGGCTGTCGGGAGCCACTGCCGTGGCGATCGCGCGCGCCCTGTTCTCTGCCCCTGGGCAGCAGCCCTGGGAGAGCCACCGCATTCTCTATGGCTACGTGCGCGACCCACGCACCCAGCAGACTGTAGACGAAGCGCTGATGCTGCTGATGCTGGCTCCCCGCTCCTACACCCGCGAAGACGTGGTGGAGTTTCACTGCCACGGCGGGCTGATGGCGGTGCAGCAGGTGCTGCAGCTTTGTCTGAGTCAGGGGGCACGGCTGGCCGAACCAGGAGAGTTTACCCTGCGGGCCTTTTTGAACGGGCGGCTCGATCTGACTCAGGCGGAGGGGGTGGCCGACCTGGTGGCGGCCCAGTCTACCCTGGCGGCCAAAACGGCGCTCTCAGGGGTGCAGGGCAAGCTCGCTCAGCCGATTCGCCAGCTGCGGGCCGCCTGTTTAGATGTGCTGGCCGAGGTTGAGGCCCGCATTGATTTTGAAGATGATTTGCCGGCTCTGGATGAAGCCTGGGTGCGACAGCAAATTGACGCGGTGCTGTGCGAGGTCGATCGCATTTTGGCCACCGCCGAGTCGGGGGAACTGCTGCGCACGGGCTTGAAGGTGGCGATTGTGGGCCGTCCTAACGTCGGCAAGTCGAGCCTGCTCAACGCCTGGAGCCGCTGCGATCGCGCCATTGTCACCGACCTGCCCGGTACCACTCGCGACGTGGTGGAGTCGCAGCTGGTGGTGGGCGGCATTCCCATTCAGGTGCTGGATACGGCGGGCATTCGCGATGCCAGCGACCCGGTGGAGCAGATGGGCATTGCGCGATCGCGTCAGGTAGCGCTGGGGGCAGACCTGGTGCTGCTCACGCTCGATGCCACCGCCGGATGGACCGCCGCCGACAGCGTGCTGTACGAGACCGTCCGGGAGGGACCCTCGCAGGGGCATCGGCCACTGATTTTGGTGGTTAACAAAGTTGATCTGGTATCGGCTGAGGCATTGGAGCGTCTGAACTTGCCGGTAGACCTGCCTACGGTGCACACCGCCGCGGCCCAGCAGCGGGGCATTGATGCCCTAGAAGGGGCGATTCTAAAAGCCATCCAGGCCGACCAGCTAACCCCAGCCAACCTGGAGTTTACGGTCAACCAGCGCCAGGAAGCGGCACTAACCCAGGCCCGCAACGCCCTGCAGCAGGTACAGCAGACGATCGGAAATCAGCTGCCGCTGGACTTTTGGACCATAGACTTAAGAACTGCGATCGCGGCTTTGGGCAGCATTACCGGCGACGAAGTTACCGAATCGATGCTCGACGAAATTTTTAGCCGATTTTGCATTGGGAAGTAAGGCAAACGTTGGCTTCAATCAGCCTAAGAAAACGCCAGATTTGGCCGTTTATCTAAGTGTAAAAACGGCTAGTATAGCATTTCTCGATCGAGTGAGATACGCAATGGTTGTGTTCTAGATCCCCCCCTCTCTTAACTGTGTAAGGTTCACTCTATTCCCCCTTGTTAAGGGGGTTAGGGAGGATCACCTCGATGTACCTCACTCAGGTAAAATCCGCTATGGACAAATGCAAGCATTCTTCAGTCGGCAGAGGGACACCAAAACTATCCCAAAAGTCTAGGTTGAGGTAGTCGCCTTTCATGGGAGAACGCTGATGGACCTGCTGACGTGGGCCATTGTTGCCCTCGTTGTTGCTGCGATCGCAGGGACTTTGGGGTTTACTGGCATAGCGCGAGGGGTTGAGACGATTGCTCGGGCTATGTTTGCTCTCTTTTTTGTGGTGGCTTTAATTTTATTTCTGATGGTTTTACTGGGGTTTGGACTGGTTACCTGAACCTGTGGAATGTCAAAGAGTAGCCTCAGTCGATTAATTTGGGAGCATGTCAGGTTTGCAAGGTCGGCTAAAACAGGTGAGGATACAAGTGTTGACCTAAAGGCCTAACTGATGCCC
>PYER01000128.1 GCA_003017855.1 filamentous cyanobacterium CCT1 | reverse complement strand
AGATGTGTATAAGAGACAGGGCTGGGTGGTGCTTTAGCACTGGGGTTAGTTTTAGCCAGCAACCCTCGCATTCGCACCTGGTTTAGCGAGGGCGGTCTGGCCGATGGCCCCACCCTCGATCGCTGGTTCATGCTGCGTCTGGGGGGCAACATTCTGCGCGATCGTCCCCTGGTGGGCGTGGGTCCTGGGGTGATGAGCCGGGTGTCTAACCTCTATCGCCCGATCGAGGCTGGGGCGGGTCTCGACCACATTCAGCAGCTGCACAACACCCCGGTGCAGATCGCCGGAGAGCTGGGCCTCCTGGGGTTGTTGGTGGTGCTGGCCGGAATGGTGCTGGTGCTGCGCCTGTGGATCCGTCTGTGGCGACAGCCGCTGGAACTGACCGATCGTGCGCTGTTGGGCGGCATTGGCGGCAGCCTGCTGGCCTACGGGGTTTCTAGCCTGACCGACTACCAGCTCGAAAATATTCCCATTACAGGGGTGCTGTTGGGACTGATGGTGCTGCTGCTGGCGCTGGGCGATAGCTATCTTCCTCAAGCGATGCCCGTCGGAGCGGACGGGCGACAGCGCGGCTACCTGGCGGTGGCCCTGTGGCTAGGGCTGCTGCTGACTATCTGGTTGCCCTTCACCCTCACCGTGGCCTACGGTGCCCTAGCCGATCGCGCCTTTTACAGCCAGCAGCTTAACCTGGCCGATACCCGCTGGTACAAGGCCTATCGCCTCAGCCAGTGGGATCCGACCGCTTCAGCGGTAGCTACGGAGGCGCTATGGGGCCTCGACCAGGTGCTGGGCGACTCGGAGGCGCAGGAAAATGTGCGATCGCTGATGCTCGACTACGCCCATCAGGCTCAGCAGGCGGCCCCCAACGACGGCTGGTTTAACCACAACCTGGCGGTACTGCACCAGACCACCGCCCCCGCTACCGCCCTGCCCTATGCCGCCTACGCTGTACAACTGATGCCCCGCCACCGCCACTACGGCTACTGGCTGCTGGGCGATCTGCTGCTCAGAGCAGGAGAACCCAGGCAGGCGATCGCCGCCTTTACCCTGGAGGCTCTGGTCAACCCCGCCGCCCTCACCTATCCCCAATGGCGAGAGGAACCCTATCAAGCCATCTATGCCGCCGTGGCCCGAGCCACCCTGGCAGAATACGACACGCTGCTGGCCGATATCTCCCCCGACAGCCCCAGCTTCGGCACTATCTACAATGCCCACGCCCTGCTGGCCTGGTGGACAGAGCAGCCGGTGGTGGAGGTCGACTCGGCGCTGCTGCGTCCAATCGTGGCGGGAGTTCTGCTGGCCGACTCTGACCCCGCTGCCGCCCTGGAGACCGTAGCGCAAAACCTGAGTCTCGGGCAATCATCCCCTGAGCTTCAGCTCCTGGCCACCTGGCTCGACCCCCAGGCCTATCCCCTCCCGCCCCAACCCGAGAATGCACCGCCTGACCTCAATGCGTTTCTGATTGAAGAAAGCCTGACCATTCGCTCCCCGCGCCTCTGGTTAACTTCCCTCGTCAGCAGCCCGGACGAGGGCTACCGGGGGTCGTTAACCTTTGCCTACCGCAACTACCAGGCCAAGCAGATTACGCTGATGCTGACGCCACAAACCCTCCAGCGCTATACCCTGGTGGCCAGGCTCGACCTTTTTCCTGCCTGGCCGAGAGAATTTCCCGCTCTCGATCGCCGCATTGAGGCTTTGCGCACCAAAGCACTGGGCTTGCCCCATCCCACTCACAACGACTTTCGCCTCTCAGAGCTAGATTTGTCCAACCCCTAATTTGTCCACCCCTGACCCCGCCACCATGACCGAGGATGCTCTACCCAAGCCCAAACCCGTTGCCCAGGATCCCAGCGACGGCACCCTGCTAGCTCTTCTGGCGGCAGCGTTTTACGTCGTTTTTACCCTGCTGCCGGGCAGCAGCACCCTGATGGTGTCGTGGCCCTGGGTGTTTCTATGGCAAGTGGGGCTAACACTGCCGATGTTGTGGTTGCTCTGGCAGCTGTGGCACCGGCCCGTAGAGCGACTGGGGAATGGATTGGATTGGGTAGCGGGGCTGGCGATCGCGGCCCTAGTCATCTCTACCCTGGCGGCAGACTTTCCGGCCCAGGCTCGGTGGTACGGATGGGCGGCAGTAGGGGCGATCGCGGCCCTCTATGCCCTCGGAGGTTGGCTGCGGCATCCTCAGCGCCTCTATGCGCTGCTGCGGTTTCAGGGGTATATCGTCCTGGCGTTTATTCTGCTCAGCCTGGGGCTGTGGCTGACTCAGATCTATCGACCGGAGCTGGCGCGGTTGGCCGAGCTGCAGCGCTATGGGGTAGACCAATCTTTCAGCTTTTCGCTGACCAGCCTGCGCAACTGGCAGCCCATTGGCCATCAAAACTACGTGGCGGGCTACCTGGTGCTGGTTTTGCCCCTGCTGGCGGCGCTGGCCTGGGTGGAGCGGGGCTGGCGGCGCTGGCTGTGGCTGGCAGGCCTAGGGCTAGGAATTCTCAACCTCTACACCACCAGTTCGCGCGGGGGCTGGCTGGCGCTGATGGTCACCGGGCTGTTAGCCGTCGGCGTTGCTCTGCTCTACAGTCGTTTACCCCGGTCGTTGGCTCTGGGGCTGGGTGGTACGGTCATGGGTTTGCTGGTGCTGGGTCTGGTGGCCAACCCGCGACTGAGAGCAGTTTTGAGCAGTCTGAACCAGGGCAATTTTGCGGGCGGTGAGCTGTCTTACCGGGTGGTGACCAACACCGTGGGCTGGCGCATGGGCTTGAGCAAGCCCTTTGCCGGGATGGGACCGGGCAGCGTGCCCCTGGTGTACCAGCAGTATCGGCCTCACTGGGCCGGGCGCGACGCTGAGCTACAGTTTCAGCTGCATAGCACCCCGGCCCAACTCTGGGGCGAGTTTGGCCTTTGGGGCGTAGTGGTGCCCCTGGCGCTGGTGCTGACGCTGGCGCTGCTGACGGTGCGGTGGATGCGGCGAGGTGCCCAGGAGACCCCAGCCGGACTGCCCCCGGTGCTGGTGTGGAGCCTACTAGCGGGGCTGTTTGGCTTTGGGCTGATGAGTCTGACTGACTACCAGTTGGATATTCCGGCGATCGCAGGCGCTATCACCCTTTACCTGGCCGTGCTTGCCCGCAGCTTCAACCCCGTCGCCATCGCTGAGGATAGCGTTGGGTCGCCGCGTCGTCACCGCTGGCTGGCCGGAGCAGGCCTGGGCCTAACTCTGGTGATGACGCTCTGGCTGGTGCCCGCTCACCGCGCCTGGGGTACCGCCAGCAGCGGCTTCTCGGCCCTTACCGACGAGCCTGCTGACTTCGATCGCTTTGCTAACCAGGTGGCGCAGGCCCACGAGCTGGACCCCTGGGAACCCTACTATCCCTACCAGCTGGGCTACCACCTGGGCGAGTTTGCGCTGCAGTCGAGCGACAACCCAACCCTGCGCCAGACCCTGCTCACCGATGCGATCGCCTGGTTCGAGACCGGCAATCAGATTGTGCCCTACCAGGAGTTTGGCCAGTCAAACCTGGGCTGGCTTCAGATTGAGAACGGCCAACCGGCTGAGGCTCAGGCGTCGTTTACCAATGCGATCGCCCTGGTACCTGCCAAACGGGGCGTGTTCTTTGGGCTGGGGGTGGCCTGCCTGCAAACCGGCAACCTCAACTGCGCTACCGAAGCGCTGACCCTCGAAATTCTGCGCCATCCCGCCTTGCTGACCAGCTCGCTATGGCAGATTCCGCCTTTCGTCACCCTGTATCCGGCGGTGCTCGATCGGCTGGAGGAGCGCTACAGTGAGCTGATTGCGGCAGCTGATGACCGTGAGTTTGAGCAATTTTTGCGCCAGGCTCGCGGTAGTCTGCGCTGGTGGCGCGGCGACCTGGAGGCCGCCGCCGAGGACTGGCCCGCCGAGGACGATCTGCGGCAGGGTCTGCTGGCGCTGGCCGCAGGCGAAACCGTCGATGCCGATGCCTGGCCCGAAACTCCGGCTAAGTATGCGATTTTGGCCTGGCAAACCCCCGACCAGCGCCAGGAGCTGCTGCAGCGGGCCTGGGTCACTCAGACTGAGGATCTTGACGACCTGAGCCAGGCGCTGCCGCCGCCCCAGGTGATAGACCAACTCTCGGCCAGTATGGCGAACGCCAACAACTTTACCGACTGGCTCCAGCGCACAGCCCCTAGCTGGCAGCCCCGCAGCGAGCGGCTGGGGTTTGGCGTGCTGAGCCGCCATATCGATGGCCCCAACCCGTCAGACTTTTTCCCGCGAGTTGAAAACATTCCCGTTGTGCAGTTCTTTGAGCCGCTGTTTCCGTCGCCGGTCTTTGATCCGACCCTGGACAACGCTCTGGAACCGTATCGGGCCAGGCTGCGATCGCAGTAGCGTTTCTTAACGCTGTGTCGCTGAATCGTGTATGGGCAAACACCGTTTGCCCATACGGGATATTGATTGGGTACGGAAATTTTGCATCCAACAAGAGGCCGTTGTAGGGGCGCACAGTTGTGCGCCCAAGGCAGGGTTTGTAGCCCACTTGAGAAAATTTTTTCTTAGGTGTCGTCGTGGGCGTAGCGGTGGTAGAGAAAGTCGAGGGCTTCGTTGCGCAGTTCGTAGAATTTGGGATCTTCCATCATGCGGGCGCGATACTCCTTTGGAGTGGCTTCGCCAACGCGGGGACGGGCGAAGGGCACCTGCACGATTTCGCCGATTACCTCAGTCCTTTGGGCCTCTGAACGTTATGTATCGTCGTGGGCGTAGCGGTGGTAGAGGAAGTCGAGGGCTTCGTTGCGCAGTTCATAGAATTTGGGATCTTCCATCATACGGGCGCGATCGCGGGGACGGGCGAAGGGTACCTGCATAACTTCACCGATCTTGGCGGCGGGGCCGTTGGTCATCATCACCACGCGATCGCTCAAGAACAGCGCCTCGTCGATGTCGTGGGTAATCATCAGCACGGTGATCTGGTGGTCTTGCCAGATCTTGAGCAGTTCCTCCTGCAGTTCTTCCCGCGTAATAGGATCCAATGCACCAAAGGGTTCGTCTAAAATCAGCACCTTGGGTCGCAGAGCCAGGGCGCGGGCGATGCAGACTCGCTGCTTCATGCCGCCGGAGAGGGCGCTGGGCTTTTTGTTGGCCACATCGGCCAGGCCTACCATGGCCAGGTGCTCCATAACAATGTGCTTTTTCGCCGCCTCGGGCTTGTTGGGGAAGACCGAGTTGACGCCCAGATAAATGTTTTCGTAGGCGGTCAGCCAGGGCAGCAGCGAGTAGTTTTGAAACACCACCATGCGATCGGGGCCGGGCTCGCTGATGGTTTGGGTTTGCAGACGCACTTCGCCCTCGGTGGGCTGGCGAAACCCGGCCACCATATCGAGCAGGGTCGATTTGCCGCAGCCGGAGTGGCCGATGACGCAGACAAATTCGCCTTCGTTAACCCCCAAACTAATGCCGTCGAGCACGACAAAGTCGCCGGTGGCAGTGGGGTACACCTTAGTCAGGTTGTCGATTACCAGAAAGGGTTCCTGGGTCTGGAGAGAGTTAGTGGATTGGGTGGGAGTGTTGAGCACTTGCATGGTCTTGGGTGGATGAATGGATGTTGGGTAGGGGCTGAGCACTGCTCAGCCCCTACGGCAGGTTTGTTGCACAGAAAGAGGATTAGTGGACAATCACGGCATCCAGGGGCACTTCTTCGATCCGCAGATCGCGCTTGATCGCAAACTGATCCAGATACTTCAGCGGGTCGTCGGGGTCAAACTCAATGCCGTCAAAGAGATGGCTGGGGCGGCGATCGCGGCCAATATCGAGCATCCCCAGCTCGCGGGCGGCCTGGCCAAAGATATCGGCCCGCTTCACCCGCTCGGCCACTTCTAACCAGTTGCGGGGGAAGGGGGTAATGCCCCAGCGGGCCATCTGGGTCATCATCCACACCGCTTCCGACACGTCGGGACAGTTGGCCTTGCCCGTAAAGAACTGAATGTAGTTGAGCACCGACTCGGGGGCATCGCCGCTGCCCCGGTTGTAGGGGTCCACAAAGCCCTGGCGAATGTGGGTTTCGTCGGCCCCGACGTACTCGGGCTGGGCCAGCAGGGCAGCAATTTCTTCCCGGTTGCGGCGATCGTCGCAGTACTCGCAGGCCTCTAGCAGAGCCTTGACCAGCGCCACATGGGTTTTGGGGTACTGGTTGGCCCAGGCTTCGGTGACGCCCAGCACTTTTTCGACGTGGCCCGGCCAGATGTCGTTATCGGTCGCCATCACCACGCCCAGCCCCTCGGCTACTGCGCGCGCGTTCCAGGGTTCGCCCACGCAGTAGCCGTCAATGGTTCCCGCCTTCAGGGTCGAGACCATCTGGGCGGGCGGAATCACCGTCACGCTGACGTCGCGATCGGGGTCGATGCCGCCGGAGGCCAGCCAGTAGCGCAGCAGCAGGTTGTGCATCGAGGTGGGGTGCACCGCCGCCAGGGTGTGCACCTGGTCGGGGCGGCGCTCGAGCGCCGCTTTGAAGTCGGCCAGCGATCGCACCCCGGCCTCAAACAGGCGCTTGCTAAAGGTGATGGCGTTGCCGTTGCGGCTGAGGGTGAGGGCGCTCACCATCGGTCTGGGCCGCTGACTGCCGTAGCCCATGGTCATACCTAGGGGCATGCCCGCCACCATCATGGCGGCGTCGAGGCGGCCGGTGGCCACCCCATCGGCGATCGCGTTCCAGCTGGGCTCCCGATTCAGCGTCACGTGGCTGAGGCCGTGGGCCTCGAACAGGCCCTTCTCTTTAGCCACGACCAGGGGCGCGCAGTCGACCAGGGGAATAAAGCCCAGCTCCAGGTTGACCTTCTCCAGGCCGTTGGCGGCCATGGCCACCACGGGCTTGGCCTTGTGCAGCTTGGCCCGCTTCTGCTGGTTGAGGAAGTAGACGATCTCGTTGCGCAGGCTGTAGTAGTTGGGGTGTTTGACCACCTCCATACGCTCGCGGGGACGAGGAAAGGGCACATCGACAATCTGGCCGATGTGGGCCTCGGGGCCGTTGGTCATCAGCACAATGCGATCGCTCAGCAGCAGTGCCTCATCCACGTCGTGGGTGACCATCACGCAGGTGACGTCGTTCTCCTGGCAGATCTGCATCAGCTGCTCCTGCAGCCCGCCGCGCGTCAGGGCGTCCAGTGCGCCAAAGGGCTCGTCGAGCAGCAGCAGCTTGGGGCGAATGGCTAGGGCGCGGGCGATCGCCACCCGCTGCTTCATACCGCCGGAGATTTGGCCGGGGCGCTTGTGGGCCGCCTTTTGCAGCCCCACCATCTCGATGTGGTGGTCAATCATGCGATCGCGCACCGCCTGGGGATGCTTTTTCATCACCCGGTTGACAGCCAGAGCAATGTTCTCGCGCACCGTCAGCCAGGGCAGCAGCGAATAGTTTTGAAACACCACCATGCGATCGGGGCCGGGTTCGGTGACCTGTCGCCCTTCGAGCACAATGCCGCCCGCGCTGGGCTGATCTAGCCCCGAAAGAATGTTGAGCAGGGTCGACTTGCCGCAGCCTGAGTGGCCCACCAGCGAGACAAACTCGCCCTGGTGAATTTGCAGGTCAATGTTTTTGAGGGCAATGTATTCGCCCCCGGTCGGTAGCTTAAAGACGCGATCGACGTGGTCAACTTCAACAAAGACAGCCATGGTGCGACAGAGATAGAGTGCAGGCGAACAGGGAATTTTGGATTGGCGATTTTGGAGTTTGGCGTCGGGTGCATTCGTGCAGCAATGCACCGCCAGGGTCAGAGGTTAGGTGTTAAACGGTAGGGTGGGCACTGCCCACCACAAACCTCAGGCAGAATCACAGATTTAGGCCAGCGCGGCATTGCAAAAACGCGAGGAGTTTGGCTTTTGGCAGCGCGGGGAAATGATGGGCAATGCCTGCCCTACTGCTTTTGTTCTTCGGGCAGTACTAGGCCGCCGACGAACACAATCAGGCGATCGAGCAGCAGGCCCACAATGCCTACGTAGATAATCGCGATAATGATGTCGCTAATCCGAGAACTGTTCCAGGCATCCCAAATAAAGAAGCCGATGCCCACGCCGCCAATCAGCATTTCTGCCGCCACGATCGCCAACCAAGAGAGGCCAATGCCAATTCTCAAGCCGGTGAAAATGTAGGGCACCGTCGCCGGAAACAAAATTTTGAAAAAGTACTCAGACTTAGAGAGCCGCAGCACCCGCGCTACGTTGTTGTAGTCCTGGGGAATTTGCCGCACCCCTTCGGTGGTGTTAATGATAATTGGCCAAATTGCCGTAATAAAAATGACAAAAATAGCGGAAGGATTGGCCTGCTGAAACGCCGCCAGCGAAATCGGCAGCCAGGCCAGGGGCGGCACCGTGCGCAAAATTTGAAACAGCGGGTCTAAAGCGCTGTACATCAGCGAGCTGGTGCCCACCAAAATGCCCAGGGCAATGCCCACTACAGCCGCCAGGGTAAAGCCTAAAGCCACCCGTTGCAGACTGGTAAACACCTGCCAAAATAGCCCTTTGTCGGTGCCGCCGTAGTTGAAGAAGGGGTTGATAATCAGTTCCCAGGTGTCGGATACGGTGCGGATTGGGGTGGGCAGGTTGGCGTCTGGCCCCATGGTGAGCAGCTGCCAAATGGCCAGAAAAATGAGAATGGCCACCGCTGGCGGAATCAGCCCCTTGAGCCAGTTCACGGCCTGACTGCCGAGGTGCTGCAGGTTAACGCGCGATCGCGCCGGACGAATATCGAGAGGAGCGGTCATCGGATTGCGTCTCCAGGCTTGACAGAGGACAAAGGAAGGGGAAATCAGCAGAGTCGAGAAAGCCCGTCCTGGCTCCTCTCCCCAGCGGAGAGGAGCCAGGACGGGGCTATTACACGCGCTTGATGGCCAAACTATCCAGGTAGGCCTTAGGATTTTCGGGGTCAAAGGTGACGCCGTCGAAGAAAGTTTCAACCCCGCGCGAGGTGCTCTCAGGAATCATCGCCTCTTGGCCTAGGGCGGTTGCCGCCTCGCGCCACAGATCTTCGCGGTTGACCGCATCGACCATGGCCTGAATATCGGTATCGGGAGGCAAATTACCCCAGCGAATGTTCTCGGTCAAGAACCACAGATCGTGGCTCTTGAAGGGGTACGAGGCATTGTCGTTCCAGTACTTCTGCATCAGGTCGGGCAGCTCCTGCACCTGATTGAGGCCAAAGTCATACTTGCCCTGGGAGCGATCGATAATGTCTTCAAAGGGCACGTTAAACCAGGCTCGCTCTGCCAGAATCTGGCACATTTCTTCTTTGTTCTCGGGCTGGCTGCACCACATCTGGCCTTCCATCGTGCCCATCAGCAGCGCCTTGGCCGCTTTCGGGTTGGCATCGACCCAGTCGGCTCGCATGCCAAAGGCTTTTTCGGGATGGTCTTTCCAGAGCTGGCCGGTGGTCAGCGCGTTGTAACCCAGGTCCTGGTTCACCATCTGCAAGGGCCAGGGCTCGCCCACGCAAAAGGCATCCATATTGCCCACTTTAATGTTGGCCACCATCTGGGGCGGGGGCACCACAATGGTCGACACATCCTGGTCGGGGTCGATACCGCCTGCAGCCATCCAGTAGCGAATCCACAGGTCGTGGGTGCCACCGGGGAAGGTCATGGCGGCCTTTAGCTCTTTGCCCTCTGCTTTGCGCTTGGCAAAGGCTTCTTTGAGGGGCGTGCTGTCGACGCCTACTTTCAGGTCGGTGTAGTCGTTAGACAGGCAAATGCCCTGGCCGTTGACGTTGAGGCGGGCCAGAATGTACATCGGCACCTTGTTGCCGTCGGTCACAATGCCTTCGGAGATCAGGTAGGGCATGGGAGTCAGAATGTGCGCCCCATCGATGCCGCCACCGCCAGACCCCAGCACCAGGTTGTCGCGGGTGGTCCCCCAAGACGCCTGCTTCTCGACCGACACGTCGGTCATGCCGTACTTATCGTAGAAACCCTTGACTTTGGCAATGATCAGCGGAGCCGAGTCAGTCAGGGCGATGAACCCGAGCTTGGCGCTAGTGGTTTCGGGGGCATCGGCGGGGTCAAGCGCTACTTCCGTCGACTCTGAGGCCTGGTTAGATCCACCCTGACTACAGGCGTGGAGCAGCACAGTACCCACGGCGGCGGTGCCAGCGGTGGTCAAAAATCTACGGCGATTGAGTCGAGTCATGTTGCATTCACTCCAGGGTTATGCAAAGTGGTAAATACAAAACGTGATCAGGATATCGGCTGATCGCCGCTGGGCTAATTTCTGTGCTAATTCCACAGAAGACTTGTCACTCATCTACTCTTTCGTTCTGCTGTGGCTTTGTTGTGCTGAGGCTAAGCTTTTACTCTCCATCAAAACAGAGATTGCCCAGCAAAAATGTGGCAGCGTTGGCAGAACAAATGAAATATAGGTGATTACTTGAGCAAACTTTGGCCTAAGACAGGTCTTAGAGCAGCCCTGCTTTCAGGTCAATACTGAGCCAAGCAGGATATTCTTAAGAAGGGGCAAACCGTTTGACGAAGTAAAGTTTGAATTTTACAAAACCGTAGCTCCGCAATTTTTTACTTGATTTTGCTTGCCAAATACCGCATCAAAACTCACATCTCTGTGCTCTTGCCCTACGGTAATTGAATTTTAAGTTATTCAAACTTTGCGATGGGTTTTGTATTTATGGTTACGCTTTGCAATCAGCCATCCTTTTATCGCATGATCAACATGTAAAATTTGCATAAGCTTCCGGATAGTTCGCAATCGCAGCTCCATCAAGTCCCCCAGTCGCGACCCTGCCCAACCCTGGTATGGCGATCGCTACTGAGGCCAGGCATGACAACCAGCGGCATGTTTAGCGTGGTGATTACGCGTTACCCAGTGCCCCAGCCTCGGAAATACCTGATCCTGTCCTAAACTGGCTGGCTAGCGCTATAAGAGGGGCGATCGCCGCGTTTAGAGAAGTGCAAAGGAAGAATGGCGAATTTCTTGAGCCTGGCTAAATGGCGCATTTTGCTGACGGTGCTGCCGCTAACGCTGCTATACGGGGCGGCTAAGCTCGCTCTGCATCGTCTGGGGTGGGAGCCCTGGGCCTTTGACTCCCTAACCGGGTCGCTATTCGGGGCCGCTACCTTCGTGATCGCCTTTGTGCTCAACGGCACCTTGGGCGACTTTCGCGCCAGTGCCGACATGCCGGTGCAGTTGGCCAATGCTCTGGAAACGATTCAAGACAGCAACCAGCTGGTGGCGCAGGCCAATGCTGACTACGACCCCCAGCCCCTGAGCCAACACCTGGTTGCGATCGCCCAGGCGATCCTCGACTGGCTCCAGGCTGAGAAACCCCAGTCCGAAACGGCGATCGCCCTCGATCGGCTCAATACTTCCCTGGCCGCCATGCTGCCCTACGCTGGTGCTCCCATCGTGAGCCGCGCCCAGGCCGAGCAGGCTAAGATGCGCCTGCTGATCACCCAGATTGGCATTAGCCGCGACACCGATTTTGTCGGGCCAGCCTACGCCCTGCTGGAGGTTTTTTTGATTGGGGCGGTGGGGGCGCTGCTGCTGATTGGGGCCGACAACTTTAGCGAAAACCTGGTGGTGTCGTGCCTGCTGTTTACGTCGTTTACCTACCTGCTGCTGCTGATTCGCGACCTGGACAATCCGTTTCAGTATGACGGCCGCTCCAGCGTCGACGCGGACCTCTCAACGCTGGTGGCCTTCTGCGATCGGTTGAAGCAGGATCAGTCCACTTAAAAGAAACCCAGTCCCTCACAATCCGAGCTGGTAAATCCCGATTCATGGTTGGAAACCTATAGGGGCGCAGCATGCACGCCCCTACAAATCGGGGGAATTCACAAATTTGGGATGAGTCTACAAAAACTTGTTGGCCATGCCGATTAGCCCCGCCATCTGGCCCAGGTCGACCTCGCCGGAGAGTACCTTTTGCAGCAGCCCGCCGCCTCGGGCGTTCGACCCCTTGACCAGAAACTGGGCAATCAGCGGGGTCACGCTCTTGACCATCGCTGGGTCAGCTCCAACTCGCTGGGCGATCGCGCTAATCTGCTCGTTGGCCAGCAGCTGCTCGACCGCGCCAGTCGCCGCCACCGTTTGCAGCACGTTCATCAGTCCACCGGCATTCCCCTGGCCCTTAGCCTGGAGCACGCCCTGAAGATTGCTGGCAATGCCGCCGATTTTGTTGTTCTCCACGGGGGCGTTGTTGAGGTTGCCCAAAATTGACCCAATCAGGCCGCCGTCGGCTTCAGTATCCTGGCTGGCGATCGCCTGGTTGACCATGCCCATTAAATCCATCACGTCACCCTCTATAACATTTCTCGAATAGGCTAAGCGCTTTCCCCCTTAGCGGCAAGGTCAGAGCGGTAGAGAACTCAGACAGACCGCAATGCCGCAATATTAGTCCCTTTGGAAGTAGCCCTTAATCGCGGGCTATGGCGCGGGCTAGTTCATATCCAGCAGGCTGAGCTGGCGAACCGTGGGGTCAGCCGCCGCCGCTCTGGGCTTTCGCCGCCGCGATCGCGGTGGCTGAATGGCGACATGGGCCACAAACCAGGTGCGCAGGGCCGCCGCCTGCTCCGGGCTCAGCTCAGCCAAGGGCAGCGCCGCCGGAAACAGCTCGTCAATGGGGGCTGCGGCCCAGGCCACCTCACCGCCGTAAACCTCGGTGCCAAAGGGGGTGAGGTCTGAGGGCATGGGGGCCAAAAATGGCAGCAGATTGCTGGTATTGAGAAACTTGCCCCGCTGGGCTTCGAGCTGTTTGACGCGGCGCTGACGAGCGGCCTTGTAGTTGAGAATGGGGGCCGGGTAGCCCGAGAGCGTGGGCGGGCTGCCCAGCTGACTGGCGGGCACATCCGCCAGCTCCGGCACCCAGCGCTTGATGAACTCGCCCTCGGGGTCGCAGCGGTCTACGGCCACCTGGCCGGGGTTGTAAATGCGGGTCCAGGTTTTGTCGACGCAGTGAGTGACACCCGACTGCATGGCCCACTGGTAGTGGTCGATGGGGCAGTCGCCGTCGATTAAGTGGCGCATAAAGTGCAGTGCCCCGTAGCGCCAGTCAATGCCGCCCAGGTTGCTCAAAAAGCTGGCGTAGATCGCCCGCGTGCGAAAATTTAACGCCAGGTAGCCTCCGGTAGCCTGCAGGCAGCGAGCGGCAGCATCCACAATCGGAAAGCCGGTCTGCCCCGTTTGCCAGGCCTGGTAGAGGTCGGCATCGAAGGGCCAACCCTCCTCGTCAAAAATGCTGTAGAGCGATCGCAGCTCTAGCTGGGGCAGGTAGCGAAACCGCTGGGTAAACCCGTTGCCCCAGCGCAGCCGCGAAATCAGCTGCTGGTGGCTGCGGCGGAGGCGGTTGTCGCCCAGATCGGGAGCCTGACGAACGGTCTGCACGCACTCCCGCACTGAGATGACGCCAAACTTGATGTGGGGGCTGAGGCCCGTGGTGGCCTCGGCGCTGGGGTAAGAGAGCTGCCAGTAGTAGCGATCGGCCTTGTCGGTCAAAAAGTCTTGCAGCAGGGCGCGGGCGGCGGTGGTGCTGGCCGGGGGCAGGGGCTTGGCGTCGGCCTGGTGGCCGAGGCTCTCTAGCTCGGGAAGGGGGGCGCTGGCCAGATCATCGGGAACCAGCACCTGGGTTGGAGTCGGCACCAGCGGCTGGCCCATCTCACGGTGCCAGATTTCGCGGTACTCGGGATAGGGCACCAGGTCGGCCACGCTGGCGGCGGGCTCAAACCAGCGAATTTTAAGGTTCTGCTGGGCCAGGGCCCGGTTGAGACGGGCGTCGCGCACCCGGCCGTAGATGCGCTCGACATCGGTATGGGCATAGATGCCGTCGGCTCCGATTTCTTTGACCAGCTCGGGCAGCACCTCTACTGGATCGCCCGATCGCAGAATCAATCGCCCCCCCAGTGCCTTTAAATCTGTGTCCAGCGCGTGCAGGGCCGCCAGCATAAACGCCACCCGCGCCGACCCGGTTTCGGGATGGTGCAGCAGGGCGCGATCGAAGACAAACACAGGCACCACCAAACCCCGCCGGGCCGCCCGCAGCAGCGGCTCGTGGTCAGACACCCGCAGGTCGCGGCGAAACCAGACAATGGTTGTGTTCATGGCGGTTTAGACGAGGCGATCGCGGCTCTGGTTAACGTTGGAGCGGCTTTGGGGGCAAGGGTGCGATGGTCAAAGACCGGCCCCTCAGGGCCATCGCGCTTTTCAAACCGTAACAAAAAACCAGACCGATCTGCTTGTCTAATAGTATTTCTGTACTATACTTGTACTCAGAAAAATCAATCCTGCTCTCTGCGCTGCCCACTGCACCTTTTTGGATGATACGCACCGGCAGACCATCTTCCCCCTAGTCTGCAGGCGCTGCAGGCGCTAGGTTCTGCTGCTCCAGCTTGCTGAGGGCTGCGTTTCTGGCCCAAGGGAAACTTGGCTAGCTCAGGTTCAGATTACTGAGCCTAGCTGCACCCCCGGCAGAGTTGGGAGCATTCTCAGGTTCCCCCAACCCCTCCCCAACAGTAGACAGCAAAGGTCAACGCCATGGTTCAACGCTCTTCCTACCCGGTTTCGTCACACTATCGGCCTCAGCAGCCGACACCAGGGCAGCCCCAGGGTGCTTCCCCGGGGCCGTCGCCCCGGCCTGCATCCCGGTCCTCCCAGAGGGCTCGGCAGGCCTGGCCCGCGACCCCGGTCGGTCCTCGTCCACACCCAGCCCCTGCGGCTCGAACCAGCGGCAGAGCAGTCCATAGCGAGTCCACACCTCGTCCTCAGCCTCGCCAGGTGCTGGTGGCAGGTGGGTCGGTGCTGGCGCTGGCGGCCCTGTTAATCTCCCCCAACATCAACCAAGATCAGGCCCAGGAGGCCGAGGCCTTCACCTGCATTCGCCAGGAGCAGCCCAAGTCGCTGGTGTCGCGCGACCAGATCAAGAAACTGTTAGAAACCGACCTCCAGGCCCCCAAGGCGACGGTGCAGGAATTTCTCAACGCGCCCTACTGCGTACTGTCGCCCGGTAAAACCGAGGCTGGTTTGCCGGCTGAGCGCGAGGCCTACCCCCTTGAATTTGACCCCCAGACCTGGCTGGTGGTGCTCTACGACGGCGATCGCTACATCGGCTACGACTTTAGATTTCGCTAGGGGCCGTCATCAATTAGCTGCTGAATGCGTGAAGATCAAGGATTACAGCCCCCCGCCTTTTTAGGGTCAGGCTCGGCAAGGCCTGTAGTACAAGGCTTTTAGCCAGAATTGATGGCACGCCTTAGGATACCAGGCTCCCCAGGGAGCAGTCTGGCGGCGCGTGGTTCTTCTCTGGAGTTCTTTGCTAAAGTGGCAGGGCAAATTCGCTGAGTCCCCCCAGGGGTGTTGCCAAAGTGGTGCAAAACAAGCCGCTGCTGAAGAAACCTCCGCTGCCCCTGCTTGTGGCAGCGGCCCTGCTGTTTGTAGGCGGCGGTATTCTCAGCTTTTGGGTCGCTGCCCGCCGGGGTCAGCTAGCTAGAACTCTGCCTGCCGGGGCCAATGCCATTCCGGCTGACGCGCTGATGGTGGTGGCGCTCTCCAGCGATGAGGCCCAGTGGCGGCGGCTGCGCCAGTTTGGTACCGAGGCCACCCAGGCCCAGTTCGATCAGCTCCTGGTGCAGTGGCGCGATCGCCTGCTGGCCGAGCAAAACCTTACCTTTGCCCGCGATATTCAGCCCTGGGTTGGCCCTGAAATTACTCTGGCGGTGCTGCCTGATACCGCGCCTGCTGCCGACCTGCCCCCTTCGCTGCCGGCCCCCGAGCTAGCCCTGCGATCTAACGTGGTGATGGTGCTGCCGATCGCCGATGCCAATCGGGCCCAAAGCGACCTGGGTGAACGGCTGGGCCAGGCCGAGCAAGCCGAAGACGCTCCCTACCGGGGAGTGACCCTGCAACAACTGGAGGGCCAGGCCGACGCCCCCCTCTACGCCGCCGTGCTGAGTGCCGAAACGGCCTTGCTCAGCCCTCAGCTGCCGCTGCTCAAACGGGCGATCGATGCCTATCGGGGCGGCGAGTCGCTGGTCAATCGGCCCGGGGTGGGCAAAGCGTTTGAGCAACTGACCGAAACCCGGCCTCTGGCCCGCTTCTACGTCGATGTACCCGCCCTGGCCGAAACCGTGGCTGCCAATGCCGATCCGCCCATTGCCCCCAGTCGCCTGCGGGCTTTTCAGACGCCGCGAGGGCTGGTGGGGGCTGTGGCGGTCAAAAATCGTGGGGTGGCCCTGCAGGGGGTGAGCTGGCTTGAGCCGGGGGCTCAAACCTTTGCCACTGGCAACCAGGCCGACCAGATGCCCCAGCGGCTACCCACGGGGACGCTGCTGGCCGTCTCTGGAGGAGACTTTCAGCAGTTTTGGGAAGACTTTCAGGCCGGGGAGCAGTTCTCGGCGCTGTTTCCGCTGCAGGCCGACGAGGTGGCCCTGGGGCTCCAGTCGGCCACCGGCCTGAGCCTGGAGGAAAACCTGCTGCCCTGGATGGCGGGAGAGTTTGCGGTGGGTGTGCTGTCGCCCCCAGCCGGGCCAAGCGATACCCCGCCGCTGCCCAACCCGGCCCTGGTGCTTATGGTCAAAGCCAGCGATCGCGAGGCCGCCACGGCTACCTTTGAGCAACTCGATGCCGTGATGACCAGCCGCTACCGCTTTGCGGTCGACACGGTGGATATGGGCGGCGTACCCGTCACCCGCTGGACGGCCCCCTTCGACTCGTTGGTAATGGCCTACGGCTGGCTGGAGGGCGATGTGGCCTTTTTTACCGTAGGCCAGGGCATAGCCGATCTGGTCGCCCCATCGCCGGGCCGCCGCCTAGCAGAAAACAACTTGTTTCAGGCCACCACAGGAGAAGCCCCGCGCCCCAATAACGGCCATTTCTTTGCCAACTTAGAAGCCCTCAGCGAGGCGGAAAATAACCTGTTGCTGCCACCCTTACCTCAGGAGGGACTGCTGGGTTCTGAGGCGATCGAGGCGATTGGGGTGACGGCAACGGTGCTCAGCGATCGCCAGGTGCGCTACGACATGACGGCCATTCTCAAGCGCGGCGATCGCCCTGCCGACCTGCCCTCCCCTGATGCCGATCCCGCCGAACC
>PYER01000459.1 GCA_003017855.1 filamentous cyanobacterium CCT1 | reverse complement strand
CGTTTCAAGATGGGTGCTCATAGGTGGTAGTGCTTTGCAATTTCACGTCACTACCACTTTCCTAGCTTTGGCTCACCTTATTTGAACAAACTCCAGGAAAGAAGGTTTCGTCGAGAATCTGAGTCAGGGTGTAGGGGCATTCGGCCGGGAAAGTATCGTAGTCGAGGCCAGTTTCCTGTACGGCCAGGTCCTGGCCGAGCTGATAAGCGATTGTCAGTGCTTCGGCCAGGTATGGCTTGAGGCTGGGGTTGTCGTTCAGCACTAGCTGAACCTGAGTGCGCTGCTCGCGAATGGTGGCCCGCCAGCTATTGCCTCGTCGCTCCGGTTGATAGTGCCACTTCAGCAGATGCCCCAACAGCACACTTAGGCGGTTTCTAAGCTCTTGCCGCTCTCGTCGTCCCAAATCTTCTAGTTCCTCTACGAGGTGGGGCAAATCTAATTTTTCTAGGACGTTTTGCCTCAGTAGAGCTGACTGCTGCTGAGTCCAGGCGTAGAAATCGGTTTCATAAAGGCTAGCCATACTTATTTCTCTAGCTCTTTATCCATCGTATATCCCCTGCGATCGCTGTCGCTTGCCCCATAAACAGGTGGGGGCAAGCGGCAGGATCACTTTCAGCTACGCTGTAGTTGCAACGTCAACCTACGGCGCTGGTGCTCCTGGGGCTGCAGCAACGCTACGGTGCCGTTGCGACAGGCTTCTTCTAAATCTGAGGGCAGCGTGGTGCAGGGTTCTACCACAACTACATAGTGCCCCTGCCAGCCGCCATAGCTTTGAAACATCCAAACATAGGGGAAGTCGGCGGTATCAAACCTCATTAGCAACGACGACTGGCTGCGCTGGTGACGAATGCCGCAGAACCCCTGCGCTAGCTCAGAGGTGTAGTAAAACTCCTGAAGCTGAGACGAGGGTGGCGGCGTCACCCGCAGATCAACTGATTCACCGTTGGCACCGATCGCTTCAGGAAAGCGAGTCTTGCCAGGTTGGCCAATGATTTTGCTGAACTCCAAAAATGCCGGTTCTACCCAGCAGTCGGGCAGCAAAATCTCGTCGCCAGCTTCGATCGCGATCGCGGCATGGTGCTTAAATACAAATGGAATTTGCTGCTCAGCCTGATTGTGAAACTCGTAAACCAGGTTAGCCTCGGGGCGGTTGGCATCGAGCTGAATGGTCTTTTTGATCGCTACGGGCACCGTCTGACACTGGTAGCCCAGCGTCAGACTGAAGGGCGAGGCTTCTAAAACCTGCCACTGCTGCGACCATAGCTCGCCGTGGTCAGCTAAATTTCGCCCCTGAAATTCACCAGCGGCATCGTTGGGAAACACTTCATCCCAGCCGCCGGTCCAGTGGTCGTCAAAGGAGGCACCCACAGCCAGCGATCGCGTTGTCTCAGGTGTATAGTCAGAGGGATGCCAGAGCCAGGTATGCCCCGTTTGCAGGTCTTCTAGCTGATCAATGCGCCCACCTAAATCAGGCCGAATCGTCAACCTGATTTCAGCATTTTCTAAAGTTAAAACCTGGGCTTGCTCTACCGTTTCCAGCGCCATTCCTACCGTCATCCTCATTGACTTGGTGCCATTTAAGGCTACAGGGCGGTCCCCCAGTCATTCACTACATCTAAAGAAGGATTTTGGCCGCTCAGCATTAAGGAACGTTGTCAACGAAACTAGCATCGCCATGCCTGGGCACCTTTAAAGCAGTTGAAAACATTGCTGATCCACTGTCCTGCGCAATGGCCATTTGGCTGTCTCCAACACTTGCTCTGATGTCACGGTTCCCGCCTCGAATTCACGTTTTGCTCGCCAGTCAGGCCCCCGTTGGGCTGGTGATTCGCAGGGGGCCATCCAAAAGCGTGGCTACTTTGCGCTGGGATCGCGATCGCGACACCTTCCACCTGGGCCAGTGGCTCAAAGGCCGCATCTACGAGCGCCGCAGCGATATTTCACCCGATGGCAAATACGCCATCTATTTCGCCATGAATGGCCAGTGGCAGGCGGAAGCAAGGGGGTCGTGGACGGCTATTTCGCAAGTGCCCTACCTGAAAGCGATCGCGCTTTTTCCAAAAGGTGACTGCTGGAACGGTGGCGGCCTGTGGACTGGCAAGGCAAGCTACTGGCTCAATGACGGCTACGGCCATGAGGTTTTGCACAACTCGTCAGCTCTGCAACGAGATACTCAGTACCGACCCGAAGGTGGCCAGGGTGGCGAGTGTTTGAGCGTGTATTACCCCCGTTTGCTTCGAGACGGCTGGACCTGGGTGGATCGCATCAAAATCCGCAAATGGCAGGACAAAGACATTTTTGAGAAACCCATTGGCCATGGCTGGACACTACGCAAAATTGCCCACGCCGAAGTGGGTGCTCCGGTGGGCAAAGGCTGCTACTGGGATGAGCACGAACTGGTTGGCCCTAGCTCAGCAGCGCCCATCGCCTGCCCAACCTGGGAGTGGGCCGAGCTAGACGGCAAGCGGCTAGTTTGGGCCACAAAAGGCAAGCTCTGGGCCGCTCAAATCAAGCCCCATGGTTTGGTAAGCGAATCGGTTTTATTTGACTTCAACGATATGGAGTTTAAAACCCTTGAGGCCCCGTACTAGGTAGGTCACGCTGCACTCGTGCCCTCGTTCCAATGCTCTGCGTTGGAATGATTATTGGAGGCTCTGCCTCTTAACATAGGCGGCAGAGCCACAAAACGGGGTGTCCAGGCAGAGCTAGGGCACTAGGGCAGGGCTAATTTCTTAAACCATCCAAGCACTAGTGCAGCGTCAAGACTTAGATTTAGGGTAGACAGAAGCAAGCTTACAGCGTGCGTCGTCTACCCTCATCTGCCA
>PYER01000458.1 GCA_003017855.1 filamentous cyanobacterium CCT1 | reverse complement strand
CTTGAGCCCCCCGAGGGTGTACCTCGGGGGGCTCAAGAGTCGGCGACGACCTACTTTCCCGCTGAGCAGTATCATCGGCGGCTTAGGCTTAACTGCTGTGTTCGGGATGGGAACAGGTGTGACCCTAAGCCAATGATCACCGACAAAGTCCGACACCCGGTGTCCCGGGTGTGGGATGTGATCTGGCATGTGACGAGCAGTAGACGCCCGGTGCGTGGTGCACGGGGCGGGTGATGAGAATCTCTTGGTGCCTGGTTGGTGTTGTTGCTCGACCGGCCTGGACGGGGTTGCCGTCGGCGGCTGGTCGGAGCGATCAAACCTTCGACCGTTAGTACCGCTCTGCTGAGAGCCTCTCAGCTCTTACACATGCGGCCTATCAACCCGGTGGTCTACCGGGGGTCTCTCGCGAAAGCTAGCAAACCTCATCTCGAGGGGGGCTTCCCGCTTAGATGCTTTCAGCGGTTATCCCTGCCGAACGTAGCTACTCTGCGGTGCACCGAGCGGTGCAACAGAATCACCAGGGGTTCGTCCAACCCAATCCTCTCGTACTAGGGTTGACTCCTCACAAGTTTGCGACGCCCACAACAGATAGGGACCGACCTGGCTCACGCCGGTCTGAACCCAGCTCGCGTACCGCTTTAATGGGCGAACAGCCCAACCCTTGGGACCGCCTTCAGCCCCAGGATGCGATGAGCCGACATCGAGGTGCCAAACCGCTCCGCCGCTATGGACGCTCGGGAGCGATAAGCCTGTTATCCCTAGAGTACCTTTTATCCGATGAGCTACGACGCTTCCACACGCGATCGCAGGATCACTAGAGCCCGGTTTCCCGACTGCTCGTCCCGTCGGACTCGCAGTAAAGCTGGCTTGTGCTCTTACACTCTAAAACGCGGTTTCCATCCGCGCTGAGCCAACCTTTGCGCTCCTCCGTTACTCTTTCGGAGGAGACCGCCCCAGTCAAACTGCCCAACACGCACTGTCCCCCGCCCGGGTTCACGGGAATCGGGGTTAGGCCACAAACTCAAGAAGGGTGGTATCTCACCAATGGCTCCACCGACGCCTAAACGCCGGCTTCAAAGCCTCCCACCTATCCTGCGCATCCTGTGCTCGTGACCAATACGAGCCTGCAGTAAAGGTTCATAGGGTCTTTCCGTCTTGCTGCGGGTAGGCGGCATCTTCACCGCCACTACTATTTCACCGAGTCGGTCGTGGAGACAGTGCTCCAGTCATTACGCTATTCATGCGCGTCGGAACTTACCCGACAAGGAACTTCGCTACCTTAGGACCGTCATAGTTACGGCCGCCATTGACCGGTGCTTAGGTCACGAGCTTCGCTTAAAGCTAACCCGCTTCCGTGACATTCCGGCATTGGGCAAGCGTCACACTGTATACGTCCTCTTGCGAGTTAGCACAGTGCTGTGTTTTTGATAAACAGTTGCCAGAGCCTTTTCTCTGCGCCCCGAAGGGCCCCCTTATCGCGAACTTACGGGGTCAATTTGCCTAGTTCCTTCACGACCGTTATCTCGAGCGCCTGAGGCTATTCGCCTCGCCCACCTGTGTCAGTTTTGGTACGGGTCTGTGCTGGTTTTTTCTGGGAATCACTTCACCTCTCAACGGCCCGAAGACCTGCCAATCTGATAAGGCAGAGAGGATTCATGATCCGTTACCCAGCGAGTTCAGGAATATTAACCTGATGTCCATCGACTACGCCTTTCGGCCTCGCCTTAGGTCCCGACTAACCCTGGGCGGATTTACCTTCCCCAGGAAACCTTGGGCTTACGGCGTGAGGGATTCTCACCCTCATTATCGTTACTCAAGCCCGCATATTCACTTCCACGCGCTCCACCATCCCTTTCGGAACAGCTTCACCGCCCGTGGAACGCTCTCCTACCGCTGCTTACGCAGCCCGCAGCTTCGGCACTCGGCTTATTCCCGATCATTATCGGCGCCAGACTCCTCGACCAGTGAGCTATTACGCACTCTTTAAATGATGGCTGCTTCTAAGCCAACATCCTGGTTGTCACGGCAATCTGACTTCCTTATGAACTAAGCAGAGTTTAGGGGCCTTAGCTGGCGATCTGGATTATTCTCCTTTTGACCGCGGATATTGTCACTCGCGGTCTATCTCCCGACCCTTGGCCGCTGGTATTCGGAGTTTGGTTGCAAGGGGTACCCAGGGGAGGGCCCACCTCGCATCCAGTAGCTCTACCCCCAACGGTTGCATGTCGAGGCTAACCCTAAAGTTATTTCGGAGAGAACAAGCTATCTCCCGGTTTGATTGGACTTTAACCCCTCCCCACAGCTCATCCCATATCTTTTCAACGATAACGGGTTCGAGCCTCCAGAAGGTTTTACCCTTCCTTCACTCTGGCCATGGGTAGATCACACGGGTTTCGTGTCTAGCCCCTGCGACTGAACGCCCTATTCAGACTCGCTTTCGCTCCGCCTCCGGCCCGATAGGCCTTAGGCTCGCCACAGAGACTAACTCGCGGGCTCATTATGCAAAAAGCACGCCGTCACCCCGGAGGGCTCCGACCGCTTGTAAGCGCATGGTTTCAGATCTCTTTCATTCCCCTCATAGGGGTGCTTTTCAACTTTCAATCACTTTACTTCTTCGCTATCGGTCGTCGAGGAGTACTTAGCCTTGGAAGGTGGACCTCCCATATTCAATCCGGGTTCCACGAGCCCGAACCTACTCGAGGGCTGAGTTGCTACTTCCGGCTACAGGATTTTCACCTTCTTCGATCACGCATTCCAGCGTGTTCACCGGGATCACAACCGTCCGCTTTCGCTCGCCGCTACTTACGGAGTCTCCGTTGATTTCCTT
>PYER01000457.1 GCA_003017855.1 filamentous cyanobacterium CCT1 | reverse complement strand
AGACTGCCGCATTGAGTTTGCCAGGGTCGTTACATTCTCATGCTGAGACTGTCATGAGTTTTCTGCATCACCAAGGGATTCAGACAATCCTTCCACCGCAAACTTTGTGGCGTGATAGGCACTGGCAAAGGGAAATGCCACCCGCCCCCCGATCGACGACACGTTGATAATTGTGCCTTGATTTTGACGACGCATAATCGGCAGAACCGATTGAATCATCGCTACCAGCCCAAAGACATTAGTATGAAACTGTTGCGTAAGTTGCGGCGTAGAAATGCCTTCCAGTGGACCGGTCAACCCGTAGCCAGCATTGTTGACCAGAACATCGATCGCACCAAATTGATGGAGGGTCTCCTCAACCGCAGCGGCGATCGACGGTTCGTCCGTCACATCCAGGTAAGGCGTGATCACTTTGGGGGCTTTTGTCCAGGGTTTTACTATCTGGGGCGATCGCATTGTTGCGGCGACATTCCAGCCCTGTCGAATAAAGCGTTGTGCGGTTGCTTCCCCAATACCACTGGAAGCGCCAGTGATCAAAATTGTTCGGTTCATGGGACTATCCAAACATCAACACCCATACCCTAAACTGTGGACTATACTCCACAGTCAAGGGGTTGTCCTAAAGAAATTTGGATGTTGTCATGCTGATTAGCGAGCTGGTCAAAAAGACAGGTCTATCAAAAGATACGATTCGGTTCTACGAAAAGATGGGGCTGATCACAGCGCAAGAACGGCAGGCTGGCACAAGAATCTACAAGGACTATGGAGAAGCAACCGTTGAGCGTTTGGCGATGATCAGCCAGGGGAAAGGATTAGGGTTCAAGCTGAACGAGATTAAACAGCTGATGGAGGAATGGCACACAGTGGCAATGCCAAAGGCTGAGCAAATTCAGGTGATTGAGCGCAAGCTGGAGGAAGTCACCCAAAAAATGCAGCAGCTTGGCGGGATCAAAACCTATCTGCTCGATAAGCTCGACAAACTCAAGGACGACATTTAGCGATCGTTGAGAACAGCACCAAGATGTCGAAGACGCTGATTTCCATGCTGCCATCGCTATAGGCTCACCGCGTCGCTCTATCTTCCCTAAATTCTGCCGAAAGTAGTTGGTAGTGCTGCCAGCTCAACCCCAATACCGTCATTGCGCTACCGGGGGACAACACAATCTGACTGAGGGGAGTAGCAAGGGCAACCGACATGGGCAAACCAACCGCGGTAACGGTAATGTCAGGACGATAACAAGGCTGATGGGCTTTGGAGATGGTTTCTCATCTCCTTAATTCCTAAAATTTGAGAACTACACTACTCCCTTGCCTCTGTCACTGCTAAGCGTAATCCCAATGCGATCAGTGCTGCCCCAGTTAAACGCTCTAGCGAGTGGGCAGCAGCTAGAATATACCGCTTGAAAACTCGCTGGGAAATCACGACCGCTACCATCGCAAACCAAACCAGCGCCACAGCAGCAACGGTTGCACCGTAGATGGCTTGCGATAACAATGGCGTTGAAGGCTGCACAACTTGAGTAAATAATGCCAGGAAGAACAGTGTTGCTTTGGGATTAAGTAAATTTCCTAGGAAACCGATGCGGAACGCTACTGCGCGCCCTATATCGCGCTGAGGCTCTGCATATTCTGAGGCAATCGCCACTCTCTTTGCGCTTAAAGACTTGATGCCGATATAAACGAGATAGGCAGCACCCACCCATTTCAATATGCTGAACAGCAGGATGGATTGTGAAACCACCGCGCCAATGCCAATCAGCGAGTAGGTAGCATGAACAAGGTTGCCAGCCCCAACGCCGATCGCGGTAAAGATTCCTGCCCGTCGGGAGTAGGCCAGACTATTGTGCAATGTCAAGGCAAAATCAGGGCCAGGGGTGACAACTGCTACTAAACTGACAGCAAAGACTGTTAACCAAGCCGAGAAGAATGCCATAATTTTCTCCTTGCAGAAGCCTTTGGGCGAGAGCTTATCACAGGTTGCTAATCACAAAATGTTCTCCCAACCGACTCGCAAGCGCTTTGGCCAGCACTGGCTCACCGATGAGAAGGTGCTCCACCGCATGCTGGAGGCCGCCGCCGTCACGCGGCAGGATACGGTGCTGGAGATCGGCCCCGGCACTGGAGCGCTGACTCGCTGGCTGCTGCCTCTGGCCAATGCCGTGATCGCGGTTGAGATCGATCGCGACCTGGTCCGCAAACTCAACAATCAATTCGCCAAGCACGACAACTTTCGCCTGGTGCCGAGCGACATTCTTGAGCTAGACATTGCTGCCGCCTCTCGGGACAAGAACTTTGACTTCGGCTTGCCCAACAAAGTCGTCGCCAATATTCCCTACTACATCACCGGGCCAATTTTAGAGAAGCTGCTGGGCACCCTGGCTGCGCCAAACCCAGAGCCCTACGATGCGATCGTGCTGCTGGTGCAGAAGGAAGTGGCCGAGCGACTCTACGCCAAACCGGGGAAGAAAGCCTTTGGGGCGCTGTCGGTGCGGGTACAGTATTTAGCTGACTGCGAGCTGGTTTGCCCGGTACCGGCACGCGCCTTTCAGCCGCCGCCCCAGGTTGATTCAGCGGTGGTCAAGCTGACTCCCCGCCCACCCGCCACTCCCTCAGATGATCTAGTTGGGTTCGATCGCCTGGTCAAGCTGGGCTTTGGCAGTAAGCGCAAAATGCTGCGCAACAACCTTAAGGGCGTAATCGATCGCGACGATCTGGAGGCGATCATGACGTCCCTCGGCATTGAACCTACCGCTCGTGCTGAAGACCTCAGCGTTGAGCAGTGGGTGGCGCTGAGTAATACAATCCTGAAGCACCCCCGCTGATGCCT
>PYER01000127.1 GCA_003017855.1 filamentous cyanobacterium CCT1 | reverse complement strand
GCTTGGCTCGTAAAACCATTTGCTTCTCCAAATCGGTTCTGATGCATGACACGGTGATTGGCCTATTTATCAATCGCCATGAGTTTGGGCGAGCGGTATGACAGGGCTTCCACAGGTCTAGAACACTACCCGATGATAGTTTGCCCCTAGCACTGCAATACCAAGCCGAAGTGTGGCGTCGGCACATGCCCCAGATGCAATTCAGCGTTTCGGTGCCTCAGCGGTGGGGTTCAAACTGCCCGTATTACAATTGGCTGATATTGGCTTTGCTTGACGAATGGCTGATGGCGATGTCGGTAGGGTTAGACATGACAGCGTCTGTTGCGATCGCTTTGGCAGAGGATGCATCAACCCAGCGGTTAAACATTGGGTTTCTAGCACAATCTTCCGTCAACCTGGCCTCCGCACCAGAGATACCGGTTCATCACTTGATTACCCTCTTTGAAACGCTGCTGGTCGGTCAGTTTACTACCGAAACTGTAGGTCTTCAGACCATGTGGCAGCTCTGCTGGCGACCTTGCTCACCTACTGTGTTAACGCCTTAATGAGGAGTAGACCCATGGGTTCCGACAACCTTAAACCGCTGCGGTTTGTCATTGTTGATGACCATGAGATCGTGCTCGACAGCATGGTGCGGGTAGTGCAGCATCACTATCCAGAGGCCGAAATTCTGGCGGTGCTGACGGCTAACCAAGCTCTGGATTTAGTTGAGGCCGACACCCCTGACGCGATAATTGTAGACCTGTCCATTCCTGAGTCAACACCTGTTGATGCCACTAGCCAAGCCAGGGTAGAGGTGGGTGTCCAGTTACTGACAACTTTGATGGAGCGGTTTCCGACTCTAAATATTATGGTGCAGAGTGCCCATGTGCAGGCCTTGGTGCGGCTCAAACCGTCGATTTTGGCTCATCAGGGCGGGTTTACCATTGCCAATAAGAGCCAGTCTATGGAGGACATGCTAACTAAGTTCGACTGGGCTTTGAAGGGGTTGAACTACTTGCCCTCCGAGATGCGATCGGGGCTGGAGCTAAAGCCAGAGTGGCTGGATGTACTGGTACTAGCCTTTCAGCAAGGGCTACAAGATAAGGCGATCGCAGCGGAAATGAACATCGCCCATCGCACGGTGCGCAACTACTGGTCAAAAATTCAAGATGCGCTGGGGGTCTACCCAGAAGAGGGCAAAAACATTCGCATTCAAACGGAGATTCGGGCTCGGGAAGAGGGTTTAATTGACTGACTATGGAGAATTTTGGGCCTAGGAGATGGCAGCAGCTAGCCCGTTGGCCCATGGGCCTTGTGCCAGGGGTCTTGGTGGTTGCAGTGGTGATCGCCACTCGGGGGCTAGGCTGGTGGCAGGGGCTGGAGTGGAAAGCGTTGGATACATTTCTGCGATCGCGCCCGGCAGAGCCCCTCGACGATCGCATTGTAATTGTCGGCATTGGCGAGGCTGATATTCAGCAGGTGGGCACCTATCCTATCCCCGATCGTTACCTGGCTGATCTGATTACCACCCTAGAGACGTACCAACCCCGAGTCATTGGCCTGGATATTTACCGCGACTTGCCCGTACAACCCGGCCATGATGAGTTTAGAACGGTGGCCCAAGGGCTAGAACACTTAGTCACGATTGAAAAGCTTTTACCCCCCCCAGTGACGGGACCAAATTTCCTGCCCCCAGAGCGGATCGGCTTTGTGGATGTGGTGCCTGATGGGGACGGCTTTTGGCGACGCAGCTTGCTGGGAGCCGCCACCGACGATGGGGTCTATCACTTCGCCTTCACTCTGCGGCTGGCCGAGCGCTATCTAGCCCAGGCGGGACTGTCGTTAGAAAATGGCATTCGCAACCCGGTGGCCATGCGGTTTGGCCCGGTAGAACTAGCACCCCTTACCCCCAACGCCGGAGGCTATGTGGGGGCCGATATGGGTGGGCACCAGGTATTAGTTAACTACCGCAGTGGGCCGTCCCCTTTTCGTCGGCTGACGATGGCGCAGGTACAGACGGGCCAGGTAGAACCAGAATGGCTGCGCGATCGCATTGTGCTAATCGGCGTTACCGCTCCCAGCATCAAAGACTTTGCTAACTCAGCAGCTATCGTCAGCGATAACCCTGGATTGGTATTTGGCATTGAGTTTCAGGCCCATGCCATCAGCCAAATTATCAGTGCTGCCCTAGATAATCGCCCGCTGCTGCGGGTTTGGCCCCAGCCCATTGAGTACGGCTGGATCATCCTGTGGGGAGCGGCGGGGCTCGGGCTCGGGCGCATCCTGCGTCACCCCCTGTGGCAGCTGCTGGTAGTGGGCGGCGGCAGCCTGGTGCTGCTGGGTACGGGCTTTGGGCTGCTGTTGTGGCAGGGCTGGTGGATCCCTGTAGTACCTACCCTGGCGGTGTTTACGGTGAATGGCGTCGTGTTTCCGCTTTTCTATTGGTACGACCGGGGGCTGCGATCGCGTATTCAAGAGCGCCAAAGGGTAATCGACAACACCTTCAGCGCCATCCACAATGGCCCCCTGCAAACCCTGTCTCAGCTGTTGCGTGAGAGCCGCGACCCAGCGCAGATGTCCCCTGCCCTGCACCGTCGCCTGCACGACTTAAATCGCGATTTGCGCCAGGTCTACACCCTGGTACAACAGGAGGCCTTGATAGACAAACAGCAAATTTACCTCGGCCCCCAAGGTATCGATCTCAGCCTGCCGCTGCATCAGCTGCTCTATCAGGTCTATACCCAGACCCTAGGAAAAGACCTACCAGGATTTCAAACCCTTAAGGTCAAGCTAATCGAATTTGAACCTATGTCTGATCGCACCCTCAGCTTAGACGATCGGCGTGATCTCTGTAGGTTTTTGCAGGAGGCCCTGCTCAACGTCGGCAAGCATGCCCCCAACACCACGCGACTCTGGATTACCTGCAAACAGATTGCCCCTGAACCAGCAGGGGTTCAAAACCTGATTCGGGTAGCTGATAATAACCAGGACAACCGCTCAGAACACCTGGTCTATGACTCTAACGCCACAGGGGGCCAAGGAACTCAGCAGGCCGAACAGCTGTCTAAGCGACTGCGGGGTCAATTTAGACGCTATCCCAACAGCCCTACCGGCACCGTGTGTGAGCTGGTTTGGCCCACGGGTAGGCGATCGCTTTGGCCCTTTAAACCCACCGCCCTGATCAAAAGAAGCAAGCATCCAGGCAAATAATGGTTGCTGTAGAAAATATTTGGCCGTATCTTGAGCATTTTCTCAGACCTATTTAGCTAAAGTTTCAAAGAGCGCGAGGCAGATAACGATACTCTTCAACAGGTCATCACTATGCTGCATCTTTCACCGCCGGTCAGGAATTCTGTGGGTAAGATACTAGCTACCCTAGCTTGTTTGGGCGGGTTATGGGCTGGGTGCGCAGGTTCCGCCTGGGCCAATTACACCCCCCCAAAAGATGCCGATGCTCCCTCGGGATCAACCGGCTCTAGTGGCGTTCGAGGTTGTTTGGATGCCTCTGGTGCCATGGTAATCCTGGCTCCCCGCAGCCACGTTGGCCAAACTACCTCAACTCGCCCCACAGTCAGTTGGGCCATGACCGACACCCAGCCCTTTGCCATGCAGGTACGTCTCTACCAGCTCAGTCATACCGGTGAGCGTACCCTGGTAGAACAACTCTCCCTCGAAACTACTCCGGGTTTTATGCAGGCTACTCTACCCTCTTCGCAGCCTGCCTTAGAACCTGGTCACCGCTATTTGTGGCAGGTGATTGTACTGTGCAACCCCAACCGGCCATCGAGCGCTCTAGTAGACGAGGTCGAAATGGACGTAGTGCCCTTGCCCTCTGGTTTAGAATCAGCTCTAGCTCAGGTAGACAATCCCGAGGCGCAAGCAGATCTCTATGCCGAAGCCGGGCTCTGGTACGACGCCCTCGCCCAGGCCATAGCGTCAACCAACTCCTACGATCAAACCCTACTGCAGGAGTTGGCTAGCATCGAGCAAGCGACTCCCCTGGGGCAGCAGTTTGCCGAACAACTCAGACGCGTGATGGTTGATTAAGTAGAACTACAGCCAGTTGCCCACCAACATAAAAGGTGCCCAGTAGGCCGGGTGTACTCTTTCTTGAATGAGCTCTATCTGGGCTGTGCGGAGAGCCTCGGCCTTGGTATATTGACCCGATACTAGACCCTGGTAAAACTGGGCTGAGAGCTGGGCCGTCTTGGCGTCATCAATAGACCAGAGAGTGGCGATCGCGCTCTTGACTCCAGCCCTTACCGCCACTCCGCCTAGACCCAAGGCTGAGCGATCGTCGCCGATACCGGTTTCACATGCGGTTAGCGCCAGCAGATCGATGACCTCATTGCCAGCGGCCATACGGCTGACAAACTGCTCTAAATCGGCCAGCGTCAGTTTTTCCCCCGCCCCCGTCACGAGAAAGGTGTCTTCGGGGCGTACCCCAAATTTGCCATGGGTTGCCATATGTAACACCGTATAGGCGTTGTCCGTTAGCTCTTGCTCTAGCCGCTGGCGAGTAAAGGCCTGGTCTAGCAGTAGGGTAGCCTTCGGCACAGTATTTTCGATGGTGTCTAGCTCGCCCTTCACGTGGGGTAAAGGTTTGAAGCTCTGGCCATCTACCGTTATGCTCTCGCTCAACCCCGCCACCAGAGCACGAATGGGCTGGTCACTGGAGGCACTGGCGGCAGTTAATGACAGGGTTGGCACCGTAGCCAGGGCGTAGGTCTCGACTAAAAACCGCTGGCCATCGTGGAGCGCCGCCATCGGCACGCTACGAAGTATGCCGTCATTGACAAACACCAGCGTCTCGATCTCAGCGTCAGCTAGACGCTGGGCAAAGGGCCGAATCAGCCAGTCGTAAACCTGCTGGGCCAGGCCAGGGTCAAAGTTGTCAAACCAACTCTCTAACCCTTGCCGAAACGTTCTAATAGCGGCCCGCAGCGTCACTTCATCTACCGGAATCCATGCAGCCTGGCGACTGCCATCAGGAAAGCTGACAATAATGGCGGTGCGATCGCCCAAAATTACCGACGTAAACAGCGCAGTGGCACTGTCGGCCCCCACCAGTCCCACCGGGGTCTCCGCAAAGGGGATGAGCTCACAATCGCTGCCAAAATAATTTTGCAGCTCTGCCAGCCTGAGGGCATCAACAGTGGTGAGAGCCGCCCCCAGGTTGGCTGTCGCCACAGAAATTGGCTCTCCCTTAGCAGCGGGGTCATCGGGGGAGCCAAGCTGAAGGGCAATCAGCTCCCGGTAGATAGGTTCAACACTATCGCGAAAGTCAAACTGCAGCTCGCGATCGCTAATCAACAAATCACTGCGAATCGCCTCCAAAGTTGCCACTGCCTGGGTATAAGACTGAATGGCCTCAACAAATTTGTCCTGGGCGCGGTAGATGCGTCCCGCCTGCCATTCCCATAGGTAGCGGCTGTCTTCGCCCTCTCGCTGCTGACCAGCTATCCACTCTGCCTGCTGTGTCAGCGCCAGCGCCTGACCATAGTTTTGCTGGCATTCATACCAGTGGCCCAGGGTACCCAGGGCGAACGACTCACCGCGACTATCCCCCAGAGATTGAGCCTGGCGCATCGCCTGGGTCAGCAAAGCCTGGGTCTGGGAGTTGGCAACCCCGGCGAAACAGCCCGCCGTAGCGCTACTGCCTCTGCCACCAAACTGCACCAGGTTGGCCAGAGTAATGGTTGCAAATACCGTGTCATGACTGTTGGGCGTTTGGGCGAGGAGCCCTAGGGCGGCCTCTTGGGCAGCCTGAGCTTGGGTCGCTTCGCCAAGCCGATAGTAGATTGAAACTTGGCTCAGCTGCGATCGCATCTCTGCCATTGCATCGCCCTGCTGATTTGCCAAGGCCTGGCTCTGGATAAAGTACTCTAGAGCCTGCCGGTCTTCTGCTTTGGCCTGATCTTCAATCGATCGTGCATCGTCGCCGTTGAGGGTAGCCGATTCTGCCTGTCGGTAGAGAATCTGGGCTTTGCCGGTGTACACCGTACCCAGGCTGGTCAGAGCGGAGATCTGATAGCTGAGCTGGTTGGCCTCACGGGCCGTGGTAAGGCTGTTGCCCAGAGCTGCGATCGCCGCCTCATACTCTCCCCGCAGTCGCAGCGCCTCCCCAAAGGCTCCCAGAGCTGCAGCCCGGCCAGCCTCATCGCCCTCGGTCTCGGCCAAGCTAACGGCGCTTTGGGCTGCGCAAGTGCCAACCTCCCCTGATTCCCGGCATAGCAAAGCCATCGCACGGCGGTGCTGCCCTAGAGCGCTGTACGCTTGTGCCTGCTCTGTTAATGATCGCCCCAAAGCCAGGGAGTTGCCCAGCCTGCGGTGATGGTCAATGACTTGCTGCCAATAGTTAACCGCAGTAGATGTCTGCCCTGTATACCGATAAGCTCGCGCCAGATTTTCTAGCACTACCGCTCGATCTTTCCCCTCAATGGACGTCAAAGCGCTCTGCCACAGCTGAATTGCCCCCTGAAAATTACCCTCCTGAAAGCGGTCTACCCCCCTCTGCACCAGCTCACGCAGCGGTATTCCCTCGGCTGACACGGCCGGACTGGCCATACTGAGAGCCATCCTTGAATCCGGTAGGGCCAATACTATTACCAGAAGTAGGGTGCTTAAAAACAGCACACACCGCCACTGGCTCCGACTAACCCCTCTAAGAAAAACATTCATGAACGTTCCTCTACCTGATTTTGTCTTAGGTAACTTCTCGCATCTACTGATGGGGAATCAGTGGATGCCCACTTGACCCATTGCGCTTGGTCAGATTAAACCGCCTATAGAGGCTAAGTCTAATTTCATAGACATCGATAGTCAGCCAACTAGATACTATTCGTAGCTTGTCGCAATCTGTAGGCGCCAGGTTACTGATACCTAAGCGCTCCACAGAGGATACTCAGATGAGGTCAGACGCGACTGTCTCAGAATGTATGACAACAGCTCTGGGTTGCGAACAATAGAACAAGTCAAAGGGACTCATCACACGTCAGTGATTACTTGAGTATTCATCTTTGCCAGTTTCAGTGGGCTGGCATCCTCCTAGGAACTGAGCCTGGGGATGTTCATCTTTGCCATAAAGTGTCATGGACGGAACGTGAAAAATCGTTCTTTTTCGTGACTCTGAGCCTTTGTGCTGAAAATATCCCAAATTGTTCGTGACATTTTGTGTTGAAGCTGATTAGGGGCTGATACCTCAATTTAGGATCAGGTGTATCAGATTGCTGCGCCCCTATCGGGGGCTTCGCGGAGAAGCCACACAGTACGCCAGGGTTTTGGCAAAAACCGGGCAACGGCTCTCCCCACAGGGTTTCTACCGCTTTTGAAGACGCTATCGCTTTCGCCTCGGGGTGGCGTCGTATTTTTAACCTAGCTTCTCCATGCTTTCCACGAGCAACCTCTCTGCTGCTCAAGCGGAGACCTATTACACCCACGAGGACTATTACTCGGCGGAAGAAGCTGCTCACCCGACGAAATGGGTGGGCAAGGGGGCTGCGTCGCTGGGGTTGGCTGGGGTCGTTAATCAGCAGGAATTCAGCCAGTTGCTTTCAGGGCAGGCTCCGGACGGGCAGACCTTAACAGGAAAAGTGGTTGACCCTGAAAAGCGGCGGGCCGCGACCGACTTCACCTTCAGTGCGCCCAAGAGCGTCAGCATTGCGGCCCTGGTACAGCAGGATGAACGAGTATTGGAAGCTCATCATCAGGCGGTGACGAAAGCTCTATCGGTGCTGGAAGAGCGCTATGCCCAGACCAGAGTTTCAACCGAGGCCGGGCGGACAAAGGTGATAACGGGAAATATCGCCACGGCGGTGTTTACCCATTCAACTAGCCGAGAGGCGGAGCCGCAGCTGCACAGCCATTGTGTGGTGATGAATGCGACGCAGTTGGCCGATGGGCGATGGTTTAGTTTGAGTAACGAGGCAGCGATCGCTAACCAAAAGCTCCTGGGCCAAATCTACCAGAATGAACTGGCCGTAGCGCTCAAGCAGCAGGGATACCAGATTGAGCCCAAGGCCCACGGGCAGTTTGAGCTTGCAGGGTATTCACCGGAGCTGTTGAAGGCATTTTCCACACGCAGGCAGCAGATCCTCAAGCTGATCGAGGAGTGGGAGGCAACGGGCTCTGAGAATAACCGGGCGCTGCGGGAGACGGCGACGCTGGTCTCGCGGAAGCGAAAGCCAAAAGAGGTTGACGAGGGGCTGTTGCAGCGGGGGTGGAATGCCCTGATTCAGTTGAAAGGACTGGAGTTACCAGATTTACCGGAGAGTACTACCCAGGCAGTTAGCGATCAGCCATCAGCCACCTCGGTAATTGACACCGCGATCCAGCACTGCGGGGAACGGGAGTCAGTGTTTCGGCGGACGACGCTAGAACGGTTTGTCTTTGAGCACGAGTTGGGGGTGCAGGGGTTTGAAGCGATTGAGGGGGCGATCGCCCACAACCCTGAACTGATCCGAGTCGCCGACGGCAAGTTCACGACCCAGACAGCACTGAATCTGGAACTCAACACCATTCGTTTGATGCAGCAGGGACGGGGGCAAGTAGGTGCGATCGTCCCCACTGGTACCCGGTTGGACAGTCTGGTGAGCCATTCCTTGAACTCGGAGCAGCAAAATGCAGTGGAGATGGCAGCGACCACACTCGATAGGGTGATGGCATGGCAGGGAGTAGCTGGGGCGGGTAAGACCTATGCCCTGAGCGTTTTGAAGGATCTGGCTCAGGCGCAAGGCTACATGATCCGAGGGTTAGCCCCTAGTGCTGAAGCGGCCCATGTTCTGGGGGAATCGCTGGGGATTGAGACCACGACCGTAGCAGGCCTATTGGTTTCTGATACCCCTGATCAAGCACCGCAACCCACACTCTGGATTGTGGATGAGGCGGGACTGCTGAGCATGAAGGATGCCCATGCCTTATTGCGGCGGGCCGTACTGGAGCAAGCACGAGTGTTGCTAGTGGGCGATACCCGGCAGCTTTCAGCGGTGGAAGCGGGCAATCCCTTCAAGAGCTTGCAGGCGGGCGGGATGAAGACAGCCTATCTGGAGACCCACCGACGACAACAGACTGGGGTGCTGCGATCGGCGGTGGAATTGGTAGCCCAGGGGCAGGTCTCTGAGGGGATTGAGCTACTAGCTCAGGTCGGGTGTGTGAAGGAAGGGGCTCAATCTCAGGAGCGGATTCAGCAGGTGTCGGCAGACTATTTGGCGCTGTCGGCAGAGGAGCGGGAGAGCACGCTGGTGCTGGCGGGGACGAATGCGGAGCGGCTGGCCCTGACTCAGGCGATGCGATCGGGATTACAGGATGAAGGGGCTTTGGGCGCGGATGGCTTTGTGATGCAGAGCTTGCGACGGAAGGATTTGACTACAGCTCAGGCCAGTTACCTCAAAGCTTATGCGCCAGGGGATGTACTGGTACCGATTCAGGATTATCGGAAGCAGGGGTTGATCAGAGGGGAGCAGTACCGAGTAATCGCGGTAAACTCCGAGGTCCAGCAAGTGATGCTGGAGACGCCGGGTGGATCGGTGCTGTCGGTCGATCCGGCAGCGTGCCCTCGTAAGACGGTGTACACGACGCAATCGATTCCGATCGCGGTGGGCGACAAGCTCAAATGGACACGCAATAACTCGAAAGCCGGAATCCGCAATGGCCAGGGGCTCGTGGTGACGCGGCTTGAATCGGATGGGACAGCGACAATTCAAGATGGCGCGGGCCATACCGCCATTATCAACCTCAGCGGGAATCAGTATGTGGACTATGCCTGGGTGAGCACAACCTACAGCAGCCAAGGTAAAACAGCAGAGCGGGTGCTGGCGCTGCTGGGCGAAACGACAAATCGAGAAGCATTCTATGTGGCGATTTCTAGAGCCAAGCAGGCGGTGACCTTGTACACCACCAGCCAGGCCGACTTGGTGCGACTGGCCCAGATGTCGCGGACCAAAGAGAACGTGAGTGACTACGTGCCCTTAACTCGACAGGTGATGACCTATGGACAGGCTGAACAACGGGAACAACGGCAACCAGAACCTATCCCCAGCCTTGACCTCAGAGCAGTGGGAGAGTGTATTGGAAACCGTGTTGCAGAGCAGCTTAGAGCCGCTACGAGCCGAGATTTGCGTCAACACACAGCGGGTGCTGTACCTCGAAGACCACGTCCAGAGATTGGGCGAGGAGTTGGCGGTGTGGCCCCAGCACTAGAGCTAGAGCTTGGGGTGCTTGGTCGCGCAATTCCAGCGTATCGTCAGCGACGATACCTCCTCCAATGCGCAGGCGACTTTGCAGGGGCAGTTGAGGCTGTCAATTGCGGCCTTGAGCAGTTGGAACGGGCAGCTCAAGACAGAGTTGGACTTGCAGCAGCAGTTGATCGCGTCGCTAGAGCAGTTGCAAGGACGGTTAGAGGAGAGCCGCAAAGGAAAGATGCCCCTGAACCACCAAAGGCAAATTCGAGGGAACAGCTTTTAGCGCGTTGGGAGCACTACTCAGCGGGGCTGCCCTCGGCGAGTTTGGAGTTGCGAGTGGCGCAGCGGGCGTTACGGGATGGGTGCTCGGCTAAGGAGGTAGCACTGATGCTGGTAGCGGGGAGTGAGGTGGTGCGGCAGATTCACGATCGCCAGGGTAAGAAAGAGGCGATCGCCTTTGCCCAGCACATTGTGACCATAGCAAGCCAGCACCAGTCTAAGAAGACTCAGACCATGAGGAGAAAAGAGTCTATGGAGATTGAGATGTAGGTGCTTCACATCGCACCCCTAGCCCCCAAATCCAATAACAGTAGCTTCCCCCCGAGGGGATTAAAATATACTGGGCCTAAGCATTCCGGTGACCCCATGCCTAAAGCTGCCCAAGGAACCGAGCTGGATCTGAGCGCCAAAACCCTATGGCCTGCCCAAACTGAGGTCGTCAGCCTGCGGTTTGACCTGGTGGCCGACAACGCCTACGAGCTGTACCCGCAGTACACTATTGGCCTGCATGCCTGGTTTTTGCAGCAGATTCAGGACTTTGACCCGGCGTTGTCGGCGCAGCTGCACGATGGCGAAACCGACAAAGCCTTTAATATCTCGGGGCTGAGCGGTCAGTTTTCGACCCAGAGTCGCAGTCTGCAACTGCAAGGGGGGAAGACCTATCAGTGGCACGTCAACGGTTTGACGAAACCGGTGGTGGCGGGGCTGGCCCGGTGGCTGAAGCAATTGCCTGAGGTAGTAGCGCTCAAAAATGCGCCGCTGACGATTCGTCGGGTGAGCTATGCCCAGGAGCCGACAACCTATGCCAAGCTGGCAGCGGTGGAGCCGGGGCGCAGCCTCAGCCTCACCTTTGTGAGCCCCACCAGCTTTCGCCGCAAGGGTCACCATCTGCCGCTGCCCTGGCCTAGGAATGTATTTCACAGCTACCTGCGGCGGTGGAATGAGTTTGCCAACCGCCCGGTGGATCAAGACTACTTTCTCGACTGGGTGGATGACCATGTAGTGTTTCAGCGGCACGAACTGGCCAGCGAGAAAATTGCGGCGGGTAAGCGCGGCTCGGTGACGGGGTTTACGGGGGCGGTGACCTACGGGCTGGCGGGCAAGGCGGCTGAGAATGCTGAGTTTGAGCAGCTGTTCTACACATTGGGGCACTATGCACCCTACTGCGGCACGGGGCACAAGACGACGTTTGGGCTGGGGCAAACGCGCCTGGGCTGGCATCTGAGCCAGGCGGAACCCCAGGCCGTACCTGCGGCCCAGCGGCTGCTGGCCGATCGCATTGACGAACTGACGACCTATTTCATCAACCAGAAGAAGCGCACGGGGGGCCACCGCGCCCAAGACTCGGCGGAAACCTGGGCGACGGTTTTGGCGCGGCGGGAGTTGGGAGATTCGCTACAGGCGATCGCGGCAGACCTGGGCATTCCCTACGAGACGGCGAAAACCTATAGCAAGCTGGCGCGGCGAGCGGTGAGGGGAGATGCCTAGTAGGTTGAGACAAGGACTTGGCAATCGACTTCATTTGACCAGTAATTGAGCTTTAAACCAGGCTATGAGGCGCGGGCTAAGGCGTACAGAGCTATGGCTCAGCTTTTGCATAGCCTGCAATGCATCAGCTTGGGAGATCAGGTTCAATTGATGAGCGACCAAAAAAATGCCCAGCGTACCTTTTACTGGAAAGCCCATGGCCTGAGCAATTCGACGGCCTAGGCGTTCGTCAATAATGAGCCAACCGGCCTGTAACTCTTGACCCAGGAGAATGACATCTTGCTCACCCAGATCAAGCCCCATCAGGGTGACTGGAATAGGTGACGTTTGGGATGGCGCTGTAATAATCAGCCAGTCAGCTGTTTGAACCGCCGTGCCGCCAGGGCGATCGCCGCCGATTACAACTTCGTCGTATACGGAGCGGGGTACGTAGACCTGGTTAAAGAGGGCCGGGAGTAGTTCGAGATGCCCAGTTATTCCCAGCGCGATGAGTGGAGTTGCGTTTACAACGGCTTCCATTGGTCAGGATCGGGGTGCTGCCAAGCTTGGGCATCACGCTCTGTGGCCCATTCGTCTTCTGGGTAGTCGATGACGGCGAAGCCGTGTTCGGAGAGTAAGCGGTAGAACTCCCACAGGTCACAGTCTAGAATTTGCGCGGCGAAACCACCGGAGATGCGCCCTAGTTCGTAGAGTTTGCCAAGGGTGTAAATCAGAACTTTTTGGCGAAAACAATCGGGTTCTTCGCGTAGAGCAACTAGAAGCTCGTTGGGGAAGGCGACTTCCATGATGTGAGGGCGAAACGTTAATTCCATCGTAACTGAGGGAAGAACGGAGGACGATTGATACAAATGCTTCTCAGGCATCCGCGCCTAAGCCTTGGCGGAAACCTGGGAGACGATTTTGGCGCGGCGAGAGCTGGGGGATTCGCTGCAAACCATTGCCGAGGACCTGGGCATTCTCTACGAGACGGCGAAGACCTACAGCAAGCTGGCGCGGCGGGCGGTGAGAGGAGATGCCTAAACCGATTTTGGTGGAGACTCCAAAAGCTCGCGCATCGCTTGAACAAAGCCGACTGAATCTTGAATGATCGTTTCGACTTGCTCAGGCGGAAAGCTAAACAAAATCAAATAGTCTGCCTCTTGGCGGGTCTCAAAGGCTCGATCAAAGACTTTGCCCCACTTGGAGGCCAGATGGCCAGGTCTGACCAAGTCTTTGTGGATGGCACTTCTTAACCCAGCATGTTTGACGAATTGCTTGCCTCGCTGGAGCATGACTGCACTAGCGGAGTAAAAACAGGCGTAGTAGGCCCGATTGACGGCAAAGTCAAACCGTTGAGCCTGAAACTCGGATTGGGCTGACTCTAGCGATTGGTCTGCTTTTTGCAGTAGGTACTTGATGACATCATCAGCTTGGGGATCTTGTGTCATCAAGCGGCTACGCCCTGTTGCGCGATTTCGTGATGAATGGGGAGTAGCGTGTAGTGGCCTGTCAGCCAGTCTGTTTGAGCGACTACCAGGGTGCTGATGACGACATCGTAGGCTAGCTCAATGTCAAAGAGGGCATCGGTGATGGCGTTGCGCTCTTGCCAAGGTAGGGGATGCTGGGTGAGCACTAGTAAGTCTATATCTGACTCGTCTGTATCCTGACCAGAGGCCTTAGACCCGTAGAGGATAACTTTTTCGACTGGGAATTGGCTATGCAGCAGGGTCACGGCAGCATCAATAGCCTGGCGATCGCGTGCTTTTAGCGGTAGGTCAGCAATGGTCTGCATAGCACAATGGTGAAGATGCTTGCTTGTCTGTCATCTTAGCGAATCAACTAACGATTTTAGCGGCTATCCCCTTGTGAGGAATGAGAAAGGGCTCTCTGTAGCGAGAGTCTAAGTTTCTTCATAGACCCCAAAATTTTTCTGTCCCCTTTCGGGGAAGTGGTTTGAAAGTTCACTGGGACTGTGAGTATTGCGGCTGGGCAGATGAGTTTCTATCCCCTTGCGGGGAGGTGATTTGGCAGAACCGAGATCTTTGGACGGCCATGATGGGCGACATGCCATGGTTTCTATCCCCTCGCGAGGAAGTGGTTTGAAAGCTCCGCGTGCGCTACCCTCTTCAGCGCGCAACTCTGGATTGTTTCCGTCCCCTTGCGGGGAAGTGGCAGGAGAAAAGGCAGAAGGCAGAAGGCAGAAAACCTAAAATCGAGACATCCAGAATCAGCAAAAGGCTTTGATAGTAAAGCGCCTCATCTGGTTATCTACAGGCACCCTTTTCATCCTTCATCCTTCTGCCTTCATTCTTGCGATCGAGTTTCCGTCCCCTTGCGGGGAAGTGGTTTGAAAGCCCACCTTTGACGATGGAAACTACCAATGCCTGGCCAGGTTTCCGTCCCCTTGCGGGGAAGTGGTTTGAAAGTCAAGAGAAAATTGTGGACCTTCACGAAAGCAAAGAGTTTCCGTCCCCTTGCGGGGAAGTGGTTTGAAAGAGGCCTGATTCCGTTAAACTACTCGTGACATCAAAGGCACCAGTTTCCGTCCCCTTGCGGGGAAGTGGTTTGAAAGGTCATGGAGACGCTTCAGACGTTTAATGACGATTGTCGTTTCCGTCCCCTTGCGGGGAAGTGGTTTGAAAGAGTGCTGTTATTGCTATACGTGTAGGTGCCCAGCAAGCCGTTTCCGTCCCCTTGCGGGGAAGTGGTTTGAAAGTGCTGTGAATCTACGCTACCTTGGCCAACGCCTCCGTTTCCGTCCCCTTGCGGGGAAGTGGTTTGAAAGTAAAGCGAAGGTTGGTCACCATCATCAACGGTGCTATTGTTTCCGTCCCCTTGCGGGGAAGTGGTTTGAAAGTGAGCTAGGCATTCATGGCGCACTACTGCACACGGCAGGTTTCCGTCCCCTTGCGGGGAAGTGGTTTGAAAGGGATTAAACTCTAGCCCACTTACAAACAAACATCATGGTTTCCGTCCCCTTGCGGGGAAGTGGTTTGAAAGTGCTCATAAATGTCGGGTTTGTCTTGCCAGATATGAGAAAAGTTTCCGTCCCCTTGCGGGGAAGTGGTTTGAAAGTTGCCTTAGGGGTTGACAGCTAGATATCTAATCGCTTAGTTTCCGTCCCCTTGCGGGGAAGTGGTTTGAAAGTTGACCATTTGGTGAGTGTTTACGAGCAAGGCGCAACAGCTGTTTCCGTCCCCTTGCGGGGAAAAGGTTGGGGTAACCAGCATGGCCATTTGTCGGGGCATTCTGCCAGGACTGGTTTCCGTCCCCTTGCGGGGAAAAGGTTGGGGTAACTTGAAAGCCAGGATAAAACCATTTCTGGCACTGCCTCGTTTCCGTCCCCTTGCGGGGAAAAGGTTGGGGTAACGGATTGACCATGACAAGTGGCTTAATGCGCTGCGGGCGTTTCCGTCCCCTTGCGGGGAAAAGGTTGGGGTAACCGTCTACACCGGCAGCCAGGTCACGGTGATTCAGCAGTTTCCGTCCCCTTGCGGGGAAAAGGTTGGGGTAACTTATTCCCTGATTGATTACATTCAATATTGAAGAAGTTTCCGTCCCCTTGCGGGGAAAAGGTTGGGGTAACCAGAGACGTACAACAACGTGAGTATTGAATGATGAAGTTTCCGTCCCCTTGCGGGGAAAAGGTTGGGGTAACACACGTCGCGGGTTAACGGTGTTGAGATACCATTGCGTTTCCGTCCCCTTGCGGGGAAAAGGTTGGGGTAACAAGCACCCGGCCTGATTATGGACACCGACCCCTAGTTTCCGTCCCCTTGCGGGGAAAAGGTTGGGGTAACGGCGGCCTTGTCAAACCCTTGCGGCGCAAGGCACCTAACAGGGGGAATTCAAGGTTGATTGCAAAAGCACCTAATTCGTGAGAAAAGGCTGCAAAAAGTCGCTCACCCAACCGCCTGAAACCCTTACGGAAAAGGAGTTTCAAGCAAGATTTCAACAATATGCGGTTTTCAAGGTACTGAAACCCTCTTTAGAAGAGCGTTTGTGCCATCATCCTAGCCGGGGTGCTCAGTGTTTTCAACCCACCTTGATTTTCTTCACATTGCCCCAGCTATAACATCAGCCATCGCTTCGACTTGATCCCCAGTTCCCCACAGGTTGAGTGCCTGAGTTAGCCCCGTGAGCGTGCTGGTTTCCGCCCCAAAATTTAGTCTTCGGGCTTGGGCTGATTGGTAGCCGCAACCAGGTCTTGAATAGTGCAGCTAAAAGCGTCTAGCAGTTTTTCAATCTGGGCAAAGGTCAGCCTAGGTACCTGAGTGCCCCGTTCCCAAGCGCTAACCGTGGTAACGGTGACATCCAGCAGATCTGCTACCTGCCGCTGCGTCAAGCTGGCGCGTTTTCGTAAATCTGCAAAAGTGAGTGGCTGAGGCTTGCCCATTATGTAAGTTAATCAATACAAGTTGACTTACACAGGACTTGTAGATTAAAGTTCTGATATATAAGTCAACTTACAGTTAGGGTTGCTTAGCACTGCTGGTGGCTAGCTAGAGAGCTTCGCATTCCTCAGTCTCTCATCAAACATCCCTGAAACGGCTGCTTAAGGCCGTCAATTCGTGCTGGCCATTCATGCCACAGACCTGCAAGCCCCACTCCAGGGCTCACAGGAATCCGCCTTCATCCTTCATCCTTCATCCTTCATCCTTCTCTCCCCATGCCCTACCGCACTCTCCTCTACCCCTGGTGCATTGTACGCCTGCTGCCCCAGCTCCAGCGGGTGACCGTGGCCCGGTTCCGCAACCGCAGCCAGGCCGAAAACCATCTCAAGGTTCTGCGACGGCTAATGCCCGCTGGGACATTTGTAATTGTGTTTGACCCACCCGCGCCGCCGCTACCTAAAGCCAAAATCACCACAGCTCATGCCATTGACTAGCCCACTAGCATTCCTACAGAGAGGTCAAACAGAAGAATGTACAGTTCTGCCTACGCGCAGGGTTAGCCCTTGGGCAGCAGCAGACAGAACGCAGGCAAGCAAGGTACCATTGCACTATGGATAGCATTCTCCTTAAAGAAGCGGCACTAAAGCTTTCCCCCTTCGAGAGAGCGCAGCTTATCGACGCGCTTTGGCAAAGTCTTGACCCCTCCGAGCAAGCAGAAATTGACACGGCCTGGCTAGAGGAGTCTAAAGATCAATGTCACTGACTTAAGCAGGTAGAAAAGAGACGCAAAGCTTGAGAAGAGTGGACTACAGCGTTTTTCACTCAGC
>PYER01000126.1 GCA_003017855.1 filamentous cyanobacterium CCT1 | reverse complement strand
TTCTAGGACCATAGGAAAACCTGAGGATAGACATTCCCATACTATTTTGCCTGTTCCACAGGTCTAGAACATTACCGGGCAGCCAAGTACAGGTGAGGAAAAGTTCCCCCAATTGAGGCTCATAGACAGAATTTCAGCCTCTATGCATACACAGCAAACCTGTTCGCATACCTTGCGACTTAACTTCGTCTGGAGCGGGAACTTTTGAGCAATTAGAACAGTCCACTCTTCCTGCTAAATCAGCAGCTTTTGCCATGTACAAACGGCGTGCATTGTGACAGTTGAAATAGCGGAAAGATGCTTTGTAAATACAGCAAAGACAGCATTAAATTGTCTAAAGGATGACGAAGTAAAGTTACTCTTCGCATCTAAGAAGGGATTGTAAAAGCTATGCCATTGTCTTGTGATTACATCAAAAAGGTCTTGAGCTAGTTTTTTCTGATTTTTCGAAGGGCTGAGGTTTTTGGCAGTTCCTAGAGCTGACCTGACGGAATCTGGCCTAAGAAATACAAGCTCCGTCTGCCGCGGCTTGGCGATCGCGAACTGAATCGGCTAAGCCTACATCCACATCATTTTTGTCTTTGGAGTTTTACCATGTCTAGTGCGTTTCGCCTCAAGTCTGGAACCGCTCTGCTACTGGCATTGGGGTTGGGTATTGGTGCCTTTACCCCGATCATTACAGCTGCGCCGGTCGGGGCCCAGACTCAAACTCAAACCCAATTTACCGATATCTCATCAGGGTATTGGGCGCGTGACTTTATCACTGCGCTGGCCGCCCGGAACATCATCGCCGGGTTCCCAGACGGCACCTTTCGGCCCGATGAGCCAGTGACCCGCGCCCAGTTTGCCGCGATGGTTCGCCAGGCTTTCAACCAGTCCTCGGTGCGGAGTGCCACCTCCTTTGTCGATGTACCGGCTAACTATTGGGCCGCCGCCGCCATTAGTGAGGCGAATATGATGGGATTTTTGTCGGGCTACCCCGGCAATGTGTTCCGCCCTGATGAAAATATTCCTCGGGCCCAGGTGCTGGTTTCTCTCTCCAATGGATTGAACTACACTGCCAGCAACCAAAACAGCGTTCAGGTCTATCGCGACGCCAACCAAATTCCTGACTACGCGGTAGCTAGCCTGGCGGCGGCAACAGAACGGCGCCTGGTAGTGAACTATCCCGATGTGCAGGCGTTAAGGCCGAATCAAATTGCGACCCGAGCCGATGTAGCCGCCTTCATCTATCAGGCCCTGGCCAGCCAAAACCAGGTGGCCACCATCAACTCGCCCTACATTGTGGGGCAGCAGCAGCAGGCGGCTCAGCCCACCGTGCCCGCCGGTACCGTGCTCAGCGTGGCCTACGAAAGCGACAAGGTGGTTGTGCTCCCTGATGAGACCGCTGCTCTCACCCTCAATGTGGCCCAATCCGTTACCGACAGCTCCGGGCGGGTGCTGATTCCGGCCGGTAGTCAGGTAGTAGGAGAACTGCGCCCCAGCGGCAGCGGCTCTCAGTTTGTGGCCCAGGAACTGGTGTTGGTCGGGGGACAGCGTCTGGCAATCAACGCTACCTCGCAAACCGTCACCACCACCGAAACAATCCGCCAGGGTGGCACCTTTGGCGAGACGCTGGCTGGTGCCGTATTGGGGTCGGGCGCAGCAGCGGCGATCGCCCGCACCACGGGCGATCAGAATGTCGGTGCTCTAGAAGTCTTAGCTGGTACCGCCACCGGAGCCACGCTGGGTAGAATCTTCGGGCGCAACCGGGTCGATGTGATTGCCATTAACCCCAGCCGCGACTTGAGCCTGACCGTCAACGCACCGCTGACAGTGTCAGCCCGATAGAGTGCTCTGATAGCTAAACCGTTGAACCCCTAGGGAATCTTTCCCCAGGGGTTCAACGGTCTATTCAGCGGCAGTGTAAAGCGCGAGTTGTTTGCCTTCTCTGCCAGTGGTAACGGGCTTAAACCCGCGACCAGGGTGGGCATCGCCGAGGGTACTAAACCAGTGAACGGTTATCGCGGACGGCAAATGTGATTGAAAGGCTGGTTTGCCCGTATCAGCAGTTTATGCAAAGCGTCGCTAGGATTAAACTATCTCTACTGACTGGTTCTGAGGTTAGTTATGACCACTGTCTCTCTTACCGAATCACTAACGCTGGAAGTACCCTCACTGCCTCGTCCAGCCCTGGATGAGCTGTATCACTTTTTGCAGTATTTGCAGTTTAAATATGCTGTCAATCTCGAAAATTCCCTAGAAGCGATCGAGGATGAGATAGATAGTTTTGATGCCGATGCTGCACTTCAAGAAGCAGGAGAAATCTCGTTGAATGGTCTCAAGCAAGAGCTAGGGCTGGAATGAGCTATGAGATTTTAGTTAAGCCCGCGGCACAGCGCCAGTTGAAGAAACTACCAATCGAAATTCAGCAGAATTTAATTGTACTGATCGAATCCTTAGCCGAAGAACCACGCCTCTTTGGATGCAAAAAACTTAAGGGCAGGCAGAATCAATATCGTGTGTGATCGGGTGATTATCGAATAATTTACAGCATTGAAGAAACAGCCTTAATTATCAGAGTTATCAAAATCGGTCATCGACGAGATATATACGAAGAGTGATATAGCTTCAGCCATCGGGTTAGGTCATCTGTCAGACAAGCGTTCAAACGTTTGAACGCTCTTAGGGTTTATTGATGTCTCAATCCATGTGACGCTGGCTACTCTTAAACTTGCCCAAAGCTGCTCCAAAATATAACCCCCGATGCCGAAGCACCGGGGGCTGATTCTGTATAGGGGATTGGGTGTTAAGGGGTTCGATATAGGTGAGCGGCGATCGCTCATCCCTACTATGCCTTAGATAACCGTCATCCGCTACGCCACGCTTCCAGGTTTATCAGGAGTTGGTGTAATTACGGAGAACCCTCAAGTTTAGTCCCATTGTGATGTCGGTCACTGACAGCGCTAGCCTACCTGCTGGGAAGCCTTCACCTGCTGCTGAGGCTGGGGCTGAAACTGAAACAACGTGTAGACCACGTTGCGGCGAATGCCCGTCATCATGTCGAGGAAGACCTCGTAGCCCTCGCTCTTGTACTCAATCAGCGGGTCTTTTTGGCCGTAGCCGCGCAGGCCCACGGTTTCTCGTAGGGCGTCCATCTGCTGGAGGTGGTCGCGCCAGAGGCTGTCGATCTGCTGCAAGATAAAGAAGCGCTCAGCCTCGCGCATAAGCCCTGGCTTGATTTGGTCAACCTGGGCCTCTTTGATGTCGTAGGCGATTCGGGCCTGCTCGTGGAGGAAGGTGCGAATTTCGCCCACCGACAGGTCTTCGAGTTGCTCAGGGGTAAGGTCGGCCAGCAGGTAGACAAATTCCTTCACCTTGCCCACCATCTCCGGCAGCTTCCACTCTTCGGGGGGCAGCTCGGGGTTGATGTAGGCATTCACAATATCGTCCATAGTCTGCTCGGCGTAGCCAATCACCATTTCTTTGAGGGCATCGCCTTCGAGCACGCGACGGCGCTCGGCGTAGATGGCGCGACGCTGGTTGTTCATCACCTCGTCGTACTCAAACACCTGCTTGCGGATGTCGTAGTAGTAGGTTTCGACTTTCTTTTGTGCCCCTTCCAGCGATCGCGTCAGCATGCCCGACTCGATCGGCATGTCTTCTTCCACGCGGAAGGCGTTCATCAGACCGGCCACGCGATCGCCGCCAAAGATGCGCAGCAGGTTGTCCTGCAGGCTGAGGAAGAACTTGGTCGAGCCGGGGTCACCCTGCCGGCCCGCTCTACCCCGCAGCTGGTTGTCGATACGGCGCGACTCGTGGCGCTCGGTGCCGATCACGTGCAGGCCACCCTCTTGAATCACCTTGTCGTGCTCGGCGCTGGTAAAGGACTCGTACTCCTCGCGAATGCGGTTGTACACGTCGCGCAGCTTTTGAATCACCGGGTCGTCGGTGGGTGCCTTTTCGGCGGCCACGGCAAGTTTGTCTTCGGCCTGGAGCTCAGGCAGGCTGCGCTCGCCGTAGGTAGACACCGCAAAGTCAACGGTGTTCTTGAGTGCTTCAACCGTCGCCGCCGACAGCTCAATGGGGAAGATGTCGGGGGAAGCCTTCCAGGTTTTTACTTTCTTGTTGCCGCCAAAGCCCTGGGCCGGAGCCCGTCCCTTGGTGCCCGGTACTGCCGTCACCGCAAACTCGTCCTCGTCTTCGGGCTTGACCAGGCGGGGCATGAGGTACTCGCGCACCTTGAGGCGGGCCATATAGTCGGCGTTACCGCCCAAAATAATGTCGGTGCCGCGACCGGCCATGTTGGTGGCAATGGTGACCGCGCCGCTGCGCCCGGCCTGGGCCACAATCTCAGACTCCCGCTCCACGTTTTCGGGTTTGGCGTTGAGCAGGTTGTGGGGCACGCCGCGATCGCTCAGCAGCGCCGAGAGCACCTCCGATTTTTCGACGCTGGTGGTGCCCACCAGCACAGGGCGACCGGCTTCGTGCATTTCGGCACATTCTTCGGCTACCGCCTTCCATTTGGCCTCTTCGTTTTTGTAGACCACGTCGGAGAGATCGCGACGGGCAGCCGGACGGTTGGTGGGAATGATCGTAACTTCGAGCTTGTAGATGCGCTCGAATTCGGCCTCTTCGGTCTTGGCGGTGCCGGTCATGCCCGACAGCTTGGGGTAGAGCAGAAAGAAGTTTTGGTAGGTAATGCTGGCTAGAGTCTGGGTTTCAGGCTGAATTTCGACGTGCTCTTTGGCCTCGATCGCCTGGTGCAGACCGTCGCTCCAGCGGCGACCGGGCATCACTCGCCCGGTAAACTCATCCACAATGATGACTTCGTCGTTGCGAACGATGTACTTAACATCTTTGGTGAATAGCTCTTTGGCCTTGATGGCGTTGAAAATGTAGTGGGCCCAGGGATCTTTGGGGTCAAACAGATCCTGCACGCCCAGCACCTCCTCAGCTTTGATAAAGCCTTCGTCGGTGAGCAGTACGTTGTGGGCTTTCTCGTCGACTTCGTAGTGTTCTTCAGCGTTTAGCTCGCGGGCCACTTCGTTGGCGCGGTTGTACTTTTCGCTGGGGCGCTCCACCTGACCCGAAATAATCAGCGGTGTGCGGGCCTCATCGATCAGAATGGAGTCAACTTCGTCGATGACGCAGTAGTTGAAGGGGCGCTGCACCACGTCTTCGATCGCGGTGGCCATGTTGTCGCGCAGGTAGTCAAAGCCAAACTCGCTGTTGGTGCCGTAGGTGATGTCGCAGCCGTAGTTGTGGCGACGCTCGGCGGGCGACATGCCCTGCTGAATCAGCCCCACGCTAAGGCCCAAAAAGCGGTGAATTTGACCCATCCACTCGGCGTCGCGACGGGCCAGGTAGTCGTTGACGGTGACCACGTGGGCGCCCTTGCCGGATAGCGCGTTGAGGTAGCAGGGCAGGGTGGCCACCAGGGTTTTGCCCTCTCCGGTTTTCATTTCGGCGATCTGACCGTCGTGGAGCACCATGCCGCCGATCAGCTGCACGTCGAAGTGGCGCATGCCCAACACCCGCTTTGAGGCCTCGCGCACCACGGCAAAGGCTTCGGGCAGCAGATCGTCTAAGGTTTCGCCTTTTTCAATGCGCTGCTTAAACTCGACCGTTTTGGCCGCCAGGGCCTCGTCGGAGAGCTGCTGAATCTCTTCCTCCAGCAGGTTAATCTCGACCACATCGGGACGATATTTTTTGAGCTTGCGCGCGTTGGGGTCACCGAGGAGGTTCTTCAGCATGAATTCAGGCCGGTCAGCGTAGGGTATTGCATCTTAGTCAATCGTAGTGGAGACCGCGCCACAAGGGGCGATGTCCACACCTGAGCCAGACCAAAACTGGGGTCGCGGCGCCAGGGTACAGGTTGAAAGTGCCTATCTATCCTATCACTTGGGCCCAGGGGACAGGGATCGGGTAAGCGGGGGCCGTTGGGGCGGCAATTACGCTCAAATCACCTCAGATCCCTACCCTTTTTGGGGATGGCTCTTTGTTACAATTTTGGTCGCGCCTCACGGCAGCAGACCCCTCGGCCGCCGCCCTTTGTCACGTTTTTCACGCCCCTCGTCAGCGGAGCATCTTGCACCCTATGAATATGGCCCAGCAACCGTCCCCGTCGGCCTCGTCCCTGTCTTCTTCCCATCGCCTGCATCGGGCCACCCTAGAAAATATGCTGCAATCTCCAGAGGCCGCTGCTGCTTGGTCTATTGAAGACAGTGAAGAGCTGTACCGCATTCACAGCTGGGGTGAACCGTACTTTTCGATCAATGCCGAGGGCCATCTCACTGTGTCGCCACGGGGCGATCGCGGCGGTTCTTTAGACCTGCTCGATCTCGTGGAAGCGATCAAGCAGCGCAACCTCAACCTGCCCCTGCTGATCCGCTTTTCCGATATTCTCGAAGATCGCATTGAGCGTATCAACGCCAGCTTTGCTAAGGCGATCGCTCGCTACAAGTACTCGGGCGTGTACCGGGGCGTGTTTCCGGTCAAGTGCAACCAGCAGCGGCAGCTGCTCGAAGATGTGGTGCGCTTTGGCCGCCCCTACCAGTTTGGCCTGGAGGCCGGCTCTAAGCCCGAGCTGCTGATTGCCCTCGCCACCCTCGATACCCCAGGGGCACTGCTGATCTGCAACGGCTACAAAGACAGGGACTACATCGAAACCGCCATGCTGGGCCAGCGGCTGGGCCAGCAGCCGATCATCGTGATCGAGCAGATGAACGAGCTGGAAATTGCGATCGCGGCCAGCCAGCGGCTCGGCATTCGCCCGGTGCTGGGGGTACGGGCCAAGCTCAGCACTAAGGGCAGCGGTCGCTGGGGCATTTCGGCGGGCGATCGGGCCAAATTTGGCCTCACCGTGCCCGAAATTCTGGCTGTGGTAGACCGGCTGCGCGAGGCCAACATGCTCGACTGCCTCCAGCTGCTCCACTTTCACATCGGCTCGCAGATTTCGGCCATCAGCGTGGTCAAAGAGGCCCTGCGGGAGGCCAGCCGCATCTACGTGGAGCTGGCCGAGCTGGGGGCGGGCATGCGCTACCTGGATGTGGGCGGCGGCCTGGCGGTTGACTACGACGGCTCTAAAACCACCTTCTACGCCTCCAAGAACTACAGCACTCAAAACTATGCCAACGACGTGGTGGCTGAGGTGCAGGAGGCCTGCCGCGTCAAGGGCATTCCGGTGCCCACCCTGGTCAGCGAGAGCGGCCGGGCGCTGGTCTCCCACCAGTCGGTGCTGGTGTTTGACGTGCTGGGCAGCAGTGACGCCCCCTCCCACGAAGAGGTGGAGGTTCCCGGCGACGACGACCATGTGATTTTGCGCGAGCTGTACGAAATCTACCAAAACCTCAGCGCTAACACCGTGCAGGAGCTGTACAACGACGCCGTGCAGTTCAAGGAAGAGGCGATTAGCCTGTTTAACTTTGGCTACCTCAGTCTGTCGGCGCGGGCGCGGGCCGAGCGGCTGTTTTGGGCCTGCTGTCGCAAGGCGCTGTCGGTGGTCAGCGATGCCGACTACGTGCCCGAAGACATCGAGGAGCTGCACCAGAGCATGGCCTCGATCTACTACATCAACCTGTCGGTGTTTCAGTCGATGCCCGACACCTGGGCGATCGAGCAGCTGTTCCCGATTTTGCCCATTCACCGGCTCAACGAGGAGCCCAGCTGCCGGGGCACCCTGGCCGACCTCACCTGCGATAGCGACGGCAAAATCACCACCTTTATTGACCTGCGCGACGTCAAGCACGTGCTAGAGCTTCACGCTCTCCAGCCCGATCAGCCCTACTACCTGGGCATGTTTTTGGGCGGGGCCTACCAGGAAATCATGGGCAACCTGCACAACCTGTTTGGCGACACCAATGCCGTCCACATTCACATGACCCCCAAGGGCTACCAGGTGGAGCAGGTGGTGAAGGGCGACACCATGACCGAGGTGCTGGGCTACGTGCAGTACGACGCCGAGGACATGATTGAAAATATTCGCAGGCGATCGGAGCGGGCGCTGCAGGACAGCCGCATTACGCTGCAGGAGTCACAGCTGTTGATTCAGCACTACGAACACAGCCTCAGCCAGTACACGTATTTGGCGTGAAGTTTTGGCATTAGACCGACGGCAAGCCTGGGGTGGTAGCCGGGGGGCGATCGCCCCTCATCGCCTCTAAAAACGTTCGCTTAAACCTCCCTTTAACTGATCTTTCGCAAAGTTTAATTTGCTCTTAACCAATAGTGGTTGAGTTCCTGTAACCGTAATTATGGCAAGTAACTTTAGGTTGAGTTGGCCTAAGAAATAACCTGTTCTTTACCTTGACAGGGTAAGAAATAGGTAATCCTGAGCATGGCTCTATTTGAGAACCGTGCTTTTTTCGGTGTGATATCGGTGCGATAGGCCTATCACCGATCTGGTGCACAAACCGCTACCACGGTAACGAGCAAATGGGAAAATCTTGGTCATCAATCAGCTCAACCTGTCTAGAACTGGGTTTGATTCTGGTTGGGCCGCTTTCCGTTGCTGATCTGGTCTGAGAAAGGTTTTATAGCTGTTGATTGGTTGACTAAATCATGCTTCAAAGAATGCCAAAAATTAAGTTTGATCTGCGCCTGGCCGCCGCTTTGTTCCTTGCGGCTGGAGTTGCTGCCTGCGGTGGGACCACCACAACCGATGACACCGCCATGGAAGGCGAGGCCATGGAAGGCGAGGCGATCGCCCTTGGCGGCAACGTCGCCCTGACCGGAGCTGGTGCCTCCTTCCCCGCGCCGCTGTACCAGAACTGGTTTATTACCCTCAACCAAAAAGTACCTGAGCTACAGGTCAACTACCAGTCGGTGGGCAGTGGTGCTGGGGTTGAGCAGTTCACCGCCAAAACCGTAGACTTCGGGGCCAGCGACACCGCCATGACCGACGAAGAAATCGCGGCAGTCGATAAAGGCACCATCATGCTGCCCATGACCGCTGGCAGCATCGTGTTTGCCTACAACCTGCCCGGCGTTGACGAGCTGCGCCTCAGCCGCGAAGCCTACACCGGCATTACTACGGGTACCATCACCGAGTGGAACGACCCCGTCATTGCTGCCGACAACCCTGACGTAGACCTGCCCGCTACGCCCATTACCTTCGTGCACCGCTCGGACGGCAGCGGCACCACCGCCGTATTCACCATGAATATGGCCGCTATCTCCCCTGAATTTGAGTCTGAAATTGGCGAAGGCAAGACTGTCGAGTGGCCCAGCACCGGCAACTTCATCGGTGCTAAGGGCAACGAGGGTATCACCGCTCAGATTCAGCAGACCGAAGGCGCGATCGGCTACATTGAGTACGGCTACGCCACCCAGAACGGCGTTCCCTTTGCCACCATCGAGAACAACGCCGGAAATTTCGTCAAAGTAGATGACGAGATTGCGTCGGAGACCCTGTCCGCGGTAGAACTGCCCGACAACCTGCGCGCATTCATCGTCGATGCTGAGGGCGAAAACTCCTATCCCTTTGTCACCTATACCTGGATGATGGTGTACGAAGAGTACGACGATCCTCAGAAAGCCAAGGCGGTTGAGGCCATGATTGAGTATGGGCTGAATGAAGGCCAGGAGGTGTCTAGTGAGCTAGGCTACATTCCGCTGCCCAAGAACGTGCGCGATCGCGTGGCTGAAGCGGCCGATGGCATCAGCGACGAGTACGAGATCACCGTTCGCTAGACTCTAGCTTAATCAAGGGGAAGCGAGAGACATCTGGCTTCCCCCTCAAATGTTGTCGAATCGCACAATGCAGGTGAGGTTGCTGTGACTGTCGATGCTTCATCGTCTCCGCCAAGTGAGCGAAACCGTACCCCCTTCGAGAAAGGCCTTGATCGGTTCTTCGAAGGCACAACCATGGGGTTTGCTCTGTTTATTTTGCTGCTGCTGGTAGCCATTGGCCTGCTCATTTTGGTGCAAGCCTGGCCCGCTATTCAGAGATTCGGCGTGAGTTTTCTGTGGACTAGCAGCTGGAACCCGGTGGAAGGGCGAGAGGTGTTTGGGGTGTTGCCAATGATCTACGGCACCCTGGTCAGTTCTGCGATCGCACTGCTGCTGGCCGTTCCCCTGGGTTTGGGCACGGCTTTGTTCCTCAGCGAAAACTTCATTCCGCTCAAGATTCGCACCGTGCTGGTGTTCATGGTCGAGCTGCTGGCGGCAATTCCCAGCGTGGTCTATGGCCTCTGGGGCATCTTTGTGCTAATTCCGGCGCTGAAGTGGTTTTTGGGCCTGTTTGGTGTGACGTTTGCTGGCCCCAGCATGCTGGCGGCTTCCCTGGTGCTAGCAATCATGATTTTGCCGATTATTACCGCCATTTCTCGCGATTCCCTGGCTGCCCTGCCCCCCGAGCTGCGTCAGGGTTCCTATGGGCTAGGGGCTACCCGCTGGGGCACCATTTTTCGAGTGCTAATTCCGGCCGCCATCTCGGGTATTGTCGGCGGCGTCATGCTCGCTTTGGGCCGCGCCATGGGCGAGACCATGGCCGTCACCATGCTGATTGGCAACTCCAACACGATCAATCCTTCGCTGCTGGCTCCCAGCAATACCATTTCGTCGCTGCTGGCCAACCAGTTTGCCGAGGCCAAGGGTATTCAGGTGGCATCGCTAATGTATGCGGCCTTTGTGCTGGTGATCTTGACCCTGATCGTCAATATCCTGGCCGACTGGATCGTGCGCAAGCTTAAGGCTAAGTACTAGCCAAGAACTAGATCTACCCGCCATTACGCAGCAAAACGAGGCAAGTATGACGACCATTTCTGGGAAGCCTGGAGACATCTTTGACGCCCAAAGCCTCAAGGCCAAAAAGTCTAGCTCCCGCAACCTGTTCAACATCATCATGACCGGGCTGTCGGGCCTGTGTATTCTGCTGGCCCTGATTCCTCTGGTGCTGGTGCTGTTCTACGTGTTTGTGAACGGGGTTAACCGGCTTGACCTCGACCTATTTACCCAGCTGCCGCCGCCGCCGGGGTCGGCAGGGGGCGGTATTTCCAACGCCATTATGGGGACGCTGATCGTAGTGGCGATTTCAACCGTCATCTCCGTGCCCATTGGGGTCCTGTGTGCCATCTGGCTGTCTGAGTTTGGCAGCGACGAAACCTCTATTGATGAGTACGTGCGGTTTGGGGTCAACATTCTGGCTGGGGTGCCCTCAATTATTGCTGGGGTATTTATCTACGGCATTATGGTGCGTCCCGGTCGGCCTGGTTACTCGGCCCTGGCGGGGGGAGTGGCCCTGGCCGTGCTGATGTTGCCCACCATCATTCGTACCGCCGATGAAGCGCTCAAGATAGTGCCCCAGGAGATTCGCTGGGCCGCCCTGGGCGTTGGGGCCTCCAAATATCAAACAGTGCTGAAGGTGGTGCTGCCCGCTGCTGTTCCAGCGATCTTGACCGGGGTCACGCTGGCGATCGCCCGAGCGGCTGGCGAAACCGCACCGCTAATTTTTACCGCCCTGTTTTCGCCTTTCCGGTTCAACGGCATTACCAACCCGATCGCCACGCTGGCCGTGCTGGTCTACAACTTTGCGATTCTGCCCTTCAAGGCTCAGCAAGAGCTAGCCTGGGCAGCCTCGCTGATTCTGGTGCTGATGGTGCTGTTGAGCAGCATTATTGCCCGAGTTGCCACCCGTCAAAAAACCTATTAATCGACTTAATTGACCCGTGTTTTGGGGAGAGCCTGACAAATGGTTGACACAATGCCAAAGAGTGGGACTATGACCGACGTGGTGCTGCGGGCAAAAGAATGCGACATCTACTACGGCTCTTACAAGGCCGTGCGGGATGTGTCGATCGACATTCCCAAGAACAAAATTACGGCGTTTATTGGCCCCTCTGGCTGCGGCAAGAGCACGGTTTTGCGCTGCTTCAACCGCCTCAACGACCTGATCGAGAGCTTTAGCCTCAAGGGCAAGATGACCTACCACGGGCAAGACCTATACGCCCCAGATGTTGACCCGGTCGAGGTGCGCCGCCGCATTGGTATGGTGTTTCAAAAGCCCAACCCCTTCCCCAAAACCATTTACGACAACATCGCCTACGGCCCCCGCATTAGCGGCTACAAAGGTGATATGGATGAGCTGGTTGAGACCTCCCTGCGCCGGGCGGTGCTCTGGGATGAGGTCAAAGACAAGCTGCAGGAGAGCGGCTTTTCGCTGTCGGGGGGGCAGCAGCAGCGTCTCTGCATCGCCCGCACCATTGCGGTGCAGCCCGAAGTGGTGCTGATGGATGAACCCTGTGCCGCCCTAGACCCCATCTCGACGCTCAAGATCGAAGACTTGATGAAAGAGCTGGTGCAGAACTACACCATCATCATCGTTACCCACAACATGCAGCAGGCCACTCGGGTCGCCGACTACACTGCCTTTTACAATGCTCAGGTGGTGGAAGGGGCCGGAGGCAAGGTAGGTTACCTGGCTGAGTACGGCGATACTGAGAAGATCTTTAGCGACCCTGAGCAAGAATCAACTCGTGATTATGTCACCGGTCGATTTGGCTAGGCTGTAAAACATGGGTTCCTAGCTTTCAGCAACGCCGCCGTGACTGTAGTCGCGGCGGCGTTTGCCTGATTGGGGATATTTGGTCGCAGTCCGAAACGCTAGTTGACGCGCTTGGTTTTGCGCAGCACTTCGCTGAGGGTGAGGTTGGGCTGGGGCTCGCCATCAAATACGGTGCCCACTTCCCCACCGTGAAAGTTCACCAGGGCAATGTTGTAGGCTTCCTCGGTGAGGGGAATGTAACCCACCTCCTGTACCGTTGCCGGAGCGGTTTCAAGGTAGTACTCAACAAACTCGCGGACGGCTGGGTTGCGCTGAGCCGACGTGTAGTTGACGTAGATAAACAGCGGTCGAGCCAGGGGTTCATAGGTCGCCTGAATGACATTTTCAGCGGTGGGAGCCACAGCTCCGCTGCCGTTGTCGATCGCAACCGCCTTGAGGTTGGTAGGATTTTGCTCAAAGTAGGCCAGGCCAAAGTAGCCCAGGGCACCAGGGGTTTGAGCCACACCCTGCACCAGCAGGTCATCGTCTTCGCTGGCGACGAAATCGCTGCGGGTGTCTTGACCGACAATTACCTCGGCGAAGTAGTCGTAGGTGCCCGAGTCTAGGCCAGGGCCATATAGCGTCAGGGGTTGGTCAGGCCAGCCGGGGCGCACCTGGCTCCAGTTGGTGATGCGGCCCTGGGCGCTGGGTTCCCAAATTTTCTTAAGTTCGGCAGTGGTGATGTCGTTAGCCCAGGAGTTTTGGGGGTTGACTACCACTGTAAGAGCGTCAAAAGCGACCGGCAGCTCGTAGTAGCGCACATCGTTGGCGTCACAGGCGGCAATCTCATCGGTGGTAATCGGGCGCGAGGCGTTGCTGATGTCGGTTTGTCCAGCGCAAAATTTCTCAAAGCCGCCGCCAGTTCCCGAAAAGCCGACCTCGACCTCGACCGGGTCGCTGGCCTCGGCGTTGTAGGCTGAGGCGATCGCCTCCGTAATTGGAAAAACCGTGCTAGAGCCATCAATCACGACAGCACGGCGCTGCTGAACCGGAGCATCGGGCTGGGGCGACGTGCCCTGGGGTGCACCGCTCGTGGCTGAAGAACAGCTGGCAACGAGTAACGACAATCCGAGGGCTAACCAGCCTCGATGGTATTGAGTCGTCATATCCTTCACTCCAAACCTAATCAGGTGAACGTTAAAACTCGCCAGAAACTAATGCTCCAGAGAGCCAATCCCTATCATTTCAAATAAATTTGATTTGTCGATTATGACAGGGTTAAAAGCGGCTACCTTGTCATATAAATTTAGGCTTCTGAAGATTTAGACATCACTGATCCCCAAGCCCCTTAGCTGTCAACTCAGCGGTTTAATGCAGCGTGGGTCGGGCAGAGTCGCCCGCTCGGGCTGGCGGGGAAACCAGAAGGCGGTGCGTCTGCAAAACTCCACCAGCATCAGCATGACTGGCACCTCAATCAGCACCCCAACTACGGTTGCCAGCGCCGCTCCAGAGTTGAGGCCAAACAGGGTGACAGCGGTGGCGATCGCCACCTCAAAGTGATTGCTCGCCCCAATCAGCGCCGCTGGGGCTGCATCTTCGTAAACCAGGCCCAGCTTTTGGGCCGCCACGTAGGAGATCAAAAAAATGAAATTGGTTTGAAGGAACAGCGGCACGGCAATCAGCACAATGTGCAGCGGGTTGCGCACAATCAGATCGCCCTTAAAGGCAAATAGCAGCACCAGGGTTGTCAGCAAGGCAATCACCGCCACCGGGCTGAGGGTTTTGAGAAACACCTGCTCAAACCAGGCTTTGCCCTTATGGCGCAAAATCCAGGTCCGCGAGATTGTCCCCGCCAGCAGCGGCAGGCCGACGTAGACCAGCACCGACAGCACAATCGTTTCCCAGGGTACCGTCAGGCTGTTGGCCGCCAGCAGCCACCGTCCCAGCGGCGCATAGAGAAACAGCATGGCTAGGGAGTTAATTGCCACCATCACCAGGGTCAGCCCCTGGTTGCTAAACGACAGGTACCCCCACATCAGCACCATGGCGGTGCAGGGAGCAATGCCCAGCAAAATGGCTCCGGCAATGTACGAGTCGGCCAGGGCAATCTCGCTGCCGCGAATGATTTCGCTGCCCTCTAGCAGTGGCCGAAACAGCCCACCCAAAAACACCTGGGCAAACAGCACCATGGTAAACGGCTTAATCAGCCAATTCACTACCAGCGTTAGCACCACAGGCTTGGGCGCTTGGGCCGCCCGCTTCGCCTGCGAAAAATCGATCTTCACCATGATGGGGTACATCATGAAAAAGAGGCAGACGGCGATCGGCACCGATACCTGATAGATGCTCATGGCATCCAGCGCGATCGCCACCTGAGGCCACAGCCGCCCCAGGGCAATACCCGCCGCGATACAGAGCAGCACCCACAGGGTGAGGTAGCGCTCAAAAAAGCTGAGCTGTCCTCCCGCCTGGGAAGCAGGGGACGAGGAATTTAGCGGTCGAGAGTCCATGACACAAGCTTTACTGAGCGATCGGAATACGTGGCTGGTCAATTTCAAAATAACATATCAAAAAAAATTGATACACTTGGTCATCTGTCCCTGGTTTAATCGCTGGTTAATCAAGACCCTGGCTCAGAAATGGCAATCTAATAAGGGATGTATAGCCACGCGGCTAAGGTGCTCCTATGCCCAATGCTCTGATAATTGGCGGTAGTGATGCCGGTATTAGTGCTGCCCTACGCATTCGAGAATTGTCACCTCAAACTGAAGTGACTGTGATGCTGGCCGATAACTATCCCAACTTCAGCATCTGCGGCTTGCCCTTTTATCTCAGTGGTGAGGTGCCTGACTGGCGCAAACTGGCTCACCGTACCCAAGACGATCTTTTGCAACAGGGCATTCGTCTGCTGACCAATCATCGGGCCACGGCGATCAATCCAGACCTGCGTCAGGTAACCGCGATCGGCAGCGAGAAGGCCGAGGTGGTGGTACCCTACGACAAACTCATTATCGGCACGGGCGCGACCTCTCGGATTCCAAAAAACATCGAAGGGCTGAACCTACCGGGAGTTTACTTTTTGCGGTGGATGGGTGACGGCCTTCAAATACAGCAGCACTTAGTTAAGCAAAACCCGCGATCGGCGGTGGTCATTGGCGGCGGCTATATTGGTTTAGAAATGGCTGACGCCCTTACCCTGCGCGGGTTAGATGTAACCTTGGTGGAGCACTCTCCCACAGTGCTTAAAACAGTGCACCCCAGCTTTGGCAAGCAGGTAGCTGAAGAATTGCAGCGCCACGGTGTTCGAGTTGAGTTAGGCATTGTGGTAGAACGCATTGAGACCGTCAATGGACAACTGCGTGTAACCGGGTCACCGAACTTCGAGACGGTGAGCGACTTAGTGTTGACGGCGGTGGGCGCTACACCCGCAGCGGCACTGGCCCAAACTGCCGGGCTTGCCCTGGGTGACTTTGGAGCCATTCGAGTCAATCGCCGCATGGAGACTAATGTGCCCCACGTCTACGCTGCCGGAGATTGTGTGGAGACCTGGCACCGCCTGCTGCAAAAACCAATGTATATGCCCTTGGGCACCACCGCCCACAAGCAGGGGCGCATTGCAGGGGAAAACGCGGTGGGGGGCAATCGCCACTTTGAGGGCACCCTGGGCACCCAAGTGGTGAAGGTGTTTGACCTAGCGATCGCCCGCACTGGCCTGCGGGATGACGAAGCCAATGCGGCAGGCTACCACCCCATCACAGTAGACTTTGAGGCCTGGGATCACAAGGTCTACTATCCCAATGCTCATCCCCTCAAGTTTCGCGTTACGGGCGATGCCTATACAGGTCAGCTGCTCGGCGCCCAAGTGCTAGGCTACTACCAAGGCGAGGTGGCCAAACGAGTCGATATCTTTGCCACTGCGCTACACCACGGCATGACCGTTGAGCAGGTCAGCGACTTTGACTTAAGCTATACGCCGCCGCTTAGCAGCCCATGGGATCCGGTGCAGATGGCAGCTCAAGCCTGGGTTAGGCAAACCCAGCGAAAGCCCGCTATGGCGCAGGGCTAGGTCAGTGCCCTAACGGGTTGTGAACTTTTGACGGCAACTATGAATGCTATGAAATCAATTTACACCTCCAAAAACCTACCCGTAGGGGTCGACTTTCTGCCCTCCGACCGGTTGACGCAGCCCGGTCGCCTCGGCCTCACCATTGCCCCGGGCCGCAACGATGAAGACAGCAAAGCCATCTGGCAACGAGATCTCCAGGCCGACCTGACCCGGCTAAAAGACCACTACGGTGTCGATCGCCTGGTCTGTCTGCTGGATGTTGCAGAGCGGACAGAGTTGGGCATTCCCACTCTGCTCGAAGACGCAGAGAATCTGGGCATAGCCACGGAAACTCTGCCCATTGTCGACGATTCGCTGCCTACCGATTTGGGTCAGTTCACAGCCTTAGTCGATCGCATTTTGGCTTTTACCGGAGTGGGCGAAACGGTGGTCGTACACTGCCGGGGCGGTGGCGGGCGCACGGGCACAGTGGTAGCGGCCTGCTTGGTCAAGCTAGGCTACAGCGCCGAGGATGCGATCGCCACCGTCCAAAATGCGCGGGTCGGTGCCCTTAGCGTAGCGGCCCAGCGCGACTTCATTCATCGCTTTGCGGCTCAAGCTTAGTCCTTGACTTTGGACAAACGCCGCCAGCCCACGGAAGATTTCGGTGGGCTTTCAGGTCAAAGCGAGGGAGCTAAGCGGC
>PYER01000125.1 GCA_003017855.1 filamentous cyanobacterium CCT1 | reverse complement strand
GCCCACGGCACCGATCAGGCAGAGCGCGGCGGCGGCGCCCAGGCGACCCCAGGTCGCTACGGACAGATCACCGGGTAGACGAAAAAAGGCCATAGCAAAACTACCTATTGAAAGAACATTTTTCAGCACTGTGCATTATAAACACTCCTGTGGTGGGTTGCTTAAGTTGCTAAAGGTAGATTTTGGGTCAGCTTAGTGCTTTTTGGCTCAAAATGCTTGACTACCCCAGCGGTGTTGGCCCCCACTCTTCCCTGCGCCCTTGAACGGGGTGGTGCGAACCCAGGGCTGGCTAGGGCTGGCTGCGGTCGGGCGATCGCAAAGATTCATGACTCGGCAGCAGCGCCCCCCAGCCACGGCAACCTATGATGGCACTACTGCTGTTTGTCGAGCGATGTCCCAGGGCGATTTTACTCCTCCTCCCCCGCCCGCCAAGGGTGGCAGTACCGCCAAGTGGGTAGTGGCGGGCTGTGGCGGCTGCCTGGGGCTAACGGTGCTGGCCGGGTTAGCCCTGGCGTTTTTTATCAATCGCACGCTGCGGTTTGCCGTTGGCCCCGATCAGAACCCCGGCGAGACCGAGGAGCTATTTACCTACGCTATCCCCGGCGAGAGCCAGAGCATTTTTAACCTGGGTCTGTTTGGTCTACAGGTGACTCAGGTGGCCAGCACCGACTCGCCGCCGTCGGTCTTGTTGACGATGGGGCAGCTGCCCAGCTACCTGCAGGATCGCCAGTCGCAGCAAACCTTTGTTGAGCAGTTTCAGGACAGTGTTTCGACCCAGGGCAACTACCAGCTCAGTGAGCCACAGCTAGAAGACCGCACCCTCTGCGGCCAGCCCGTATCGGTGGCTATGCAGTCGGGGAGCCTGATCCAGGGCGATACGACCTACGATGCCGCCAGCCTGCTGACGTTTGTGGAGTACAACAACGACGCGCGCTTTGTCTGGGTTCTAGCCCACGGCGAAGCGCCTCAGACTACCGCTGACCAAGTGTTTGCCACCCTCGACTGTCGCTAGGGGAATTTCTCCAAGGGATGTTTTGGGGGACGCTTTGCAAACACCTTAGAGTTATTTAATTTGGGTGACCCGCCAGCTCAGCTTCAGATTGAGCCAGAAATTCCAGAAGGTGACAACGGCGATCGCCACCAAATTCGCTAGGTAGGCCCAGCGCTGGCCAAACACCAGGTTGTAGACCACGTTCAGCACCAGCACATTCAGCACCAGCCCCGCCAGACAGACCAGGTTGAACTTAAGAAAGCGCTTCAGCCGGGCCGACCAGCCCTGCTGAAGCATACTGATATCGGCAAAGGTCCAGGCGTCGTTCCAGATAAAGTTGTTTAGAATGGCGACCTCAGCCGCCACAATTTTGCTGCGGGTCAGGGGCAGGCCCAGGGTACTGTGCAGCAGGTAGAGAATCACCATATCCACCACGACGCCGCTCAGCCCCACCAGTCCAAAGCGCACAAATCGCTGCATCGGAAAGCGCTGGTGCAGCCGCGACAGCCGCCCGCCCAGCCGCAGCCGCAGCAGGTGATGAATGTAGTCGACGTACTGTCGCCAGGTGACTTTACTAGCCCCCTCCTGGCGCTCTTGAAACACGTAGCCCACCTCAGCGATGGTGTCGATGGTGCCGCGTCCCAGCACCTCCAGCAAAATTTTGTAGCCCTTGGGGTTGAGCAGCGGACCTGCGATCGCCTCTCGCCGCACCATAAAGTAGCCGCTCATGGGGTCGCTCACCCGACCCACCACCCGCGGCAGCAGCAGCAGCCCCACCGTCTGCGCCCCCCGCGACAGCACCCGCCGCATCAGGCTCCACTCGCTGACGCCGCCCCCCGCCACGTGGCGGCTGCCCACCGCCAGGTCGGCCCCCTGCTGAATGGCCTCCAGCAGCCCGACCAGCACCTCGGGCGGGTGCTGCAAATCAGCGTCGATTACCCCCAAAATGCGACCTCGGGCCACCTGCCAGCCGCGAATCACCGCCGAAGATAGGCCGCGCTCGTCCTGCCGTCGCAGCACCCGCAGCTGAGGGTAGGTTGTCTGTAGCTCCAGGGCCGTATTCCAGGTCAGGTCGGGGCTGTTGTCATCGACCACAATCAGCTCATAGTCCTGGGGTAGGGCATGGTCAAGCAGCGCAGTCAGCCGTGCAACCAAAGGACCAATATTTTGACCTTCGTTATAGGTCGGTATGGTTAGCGATAGGGTCAGGGTTGGCCGCTTTGGGCTACTGTCCGTAGTGCTAGCGGTAGCCTTAGGGGCCGCTGGGGCGAGGGGCAAAATCTGCAGTGGCCCGCTGGGGAGAGACTCAAGCTTCTGCAACTGGGATGGGGGAATTAGGGCCACGGCGCAATGTACCAACTCTTGCGATAGCCCAAAGCCCAAAGCGCCACATGAATCTAGCACCGATGCCCAAAGCTACCGAAATTTTACATAAGCAATCATCCTACAGCAGTCCATCCCCTACCGTAAATAATCGAGTGCTCAGGCAAAAAGCGGGCCAGGGAACCTTCACAATTTCAAATCCCGTGCTAGGCACTGCCGCAGTCAGCACCTAATACCAATCGTCCAAGCCGACAGCGCAGCACCCTCAGCAATAAAAACATCCACAGCCGTTCCCTTAGCGAAGTCGTTGGTGAAGCCGCCCCAAAGGGGCTAGTGATGGCTATCAAGGCCAATAGCGTGCCGAATTTGAGGAATGACTCACTCGGCGAATGTACCTGAGGGAGGAGAGGGACAGCCATTTGGTTGCGTATTATACAGTGATCCATTGAGGAACCTGTATGCGCCTAATCACCAACTTCAAAGAATGGCTTAGCAGTCGTCTGCGCGCGATCGCCCTGGTCGGCCTAGTCGGCGTTATGAGCTGGCTCATGCTTGCCAGTCAGCCCGCCTATGCTGCTGAAGCCAGACGTGCTTCTGCCCCAACCGTAGACAAGACCATGACCGAAGAACCCCGAGATCAAGCCTACGACGAGGCCCTAGAGGTGATTGACAATCCCAACGGAGTGCAAAAAACCTACGAGGAAAACCTGAAGCAATACCGTCAGGAAAATCCTGACCAGGGGGGTGTGGTCGAAGGCGCTAAAGAACTGGTCGAAAAAATTACACCCAACCGCAAATAAGAGAATTGCCCATGCTCTCGTGGGGTAGCCGTCTCGCTGTCTGGTTAGAGCAGGCAGGATTTCTATCCCACCAGGCATATTTTGATTTTGGTCGTCTCGCTAGTGGTATTAACAAAAGATTTCGACGGCCTAGGATCGATGACTCAGCCCCACAGCAGCGCTGATATTAGATAGGTGATGCTCCTCTAGCTTAGCTAGCAACCCCTTCAGCACTCGCGGCACCATCCAGGGACCTTCATAGATCCAGCCGGTATAAACCTGAAGCAGCGTAGCCCCAGCGGTAATTTTCTCCCAGGCGTCAGCGGCGGTAAAGATGCCTCCCACCCCAACAATTGGTAGGCTGCCCTCGGTGCGCTGATAGATATAGTGAATTACCTCGGTCGATCGCGGGCGCAGGGGAGCCCCGCTAATGCCGCCCGCTTCGTCGGCAACCTGATTGCCGGTTTGTAGCAGGGTTTGGGTTTTGAGCCTCTCTTTGGCGATCGTGGTGTTGGTGGCAATGATGCCCGCCAGTCCATAAGCTTGAGCCAGGTCGATCACAGCATCAATATCGGGCCAGGCCAGGTCGGGAGCGATTTTGACCAGCAGAGGTTTGCCAGCCCTATTTTCTGCCTGCAAGGCCGCCAGGATTGGGCCTAGCTGGTCGGCGGCCTGTAGCGACCTCAGCCCTGGCGTATTGGGCGACGACACATTCACTACAAAGTAGTCGCCGTAACGATACAGCCGCTGAAAGCTAGTTCGGTAGTCGTCAGCCGCATCGGCCAGCTCTGTTACTTTCGATTTGCCCAAGTTAATACCGATTGGAATGCTGGGGCGATTGCTGGCCCAGTAGGCGGCCAGGCGATCGGCCAGGGCCGCAGACCCCTGATTGTTAAAGCCCATGCGGTTTAGCACGGCCTCATCCTGCAGCAGGCGAAACAGACGGGGCTGGGGGTTGCCCGGCTGGGGATGGCAGGTGACCGTGCCCAGTTCGGCAAAGCCAAAACCCAGCAGAGGCCAGGTCAAGGCCGCGACGCCGTCCTTGTCGAAGCCCGCCGCTAGACCCAGAGGGTTGGCAAAGTTTAGCCCCCAGCAGGTTTGGGCCAAACGCGGGTCGCTGAAACAAAACTGCTGCCGCAGCCACGGTTGGAGGCGAGCTGCCATTGAATGCTGGCTCGGCTGCCCCAGCCAGGTCAGCAGATTCATCGTGCGGTGGTGAAGAAATTCTGGATCGAGCGTGACGCCACGAAACAAGAGCGGGCGCACCAGCTGGCGGTAGGGATCTTTCACAGACTCTTTTACGGACTGTAGTGGTGAATGCAAACGGCGGTCGGGGTAAACTGATATTCAGGCTAAAGGTACAGTCTGGCTAACAGTGGCCTTTGCGAAGGATGGAGCACGCCAGGTGAGCACAGCGAGTGGTCTTAGGGAGGGGGGTGCTGCGATGGTCAAAGACCTGCACCGGGGCGATGGTCAAAGACCCGCCCTTCAGGGCGATGGTCAAAGACCCGCCCCAAGAGGCGAACGCCTGTTATCCTACCCCATTAGAGCTGCCCTCGGGGCTAGCTCAGGGCCGTTCGCGTAGATCTGAACAGATCTGGGTGGAGTCTACAGCAATCAAACCGCGATCGCCTGGTCAGTCGTAGTTCTACGCTGAGAACTGCTGCCGATTGGGCGACAGTCGGCGCGATGAGCGCCCCGAGCGCCTCTGGGGGGCTGATATTGAATTAGCGTAAACCCAGGCCAGCCGTTTTTGAACGGATTTGTTCTTTGCACCGAAGCGAGTGTTGACGCCAATGGCGCAATCCCAAACCCACGACCCCTCCTACGACCGGCACGAGCATCAAATTATGGCTCTGTCGCGCATTCTCAAGGCGCTGCGAGGGGCTGTGACGGCAGAGGAAGCCGTGACTCTGGCGATCGACCACGTGCACCAGGAGTTTGCCTTTGAGGTAGCCTGGGTTGGCCTCTACGACCGAGTCAACCATCGCCTGGTGACCAAAGGGTGCCATAGCCCCCGCCAGCTGCGCTCCATGCGCACCATGATCAACCTCACCCCTGGGGACGTGATGGAGCAGGTGGTGGTCCAGCAGCGGCCTTTGATTGTGGCCGACCTGCAAAACGAGATTCGGGCCGGCGAGTGGGGCACCATCGCCAAGCAGCTCTCCCTGCAGAGCGCCATTATTTTCCCCATCAAGCGCCAGGAGGTTTGCTTTGGCCTGCTGGTGCTGGCTTCCTCCGACTGGGGCAAGAGCGCCTCGCTAGGGGAGCGCTCCTACCTGGCTATCGTCATGGGTGAACTGGCTGAGGCTCTGCACCAGTTCGAGTCTGAGCAGCAGCGCCTGCAGACCAAGCGCCTGGAGCAACCTCTGCTGGCGCTGATTGGTCGCCTTGGCAGCCTGCCCGACATCGATAGTCAGCTCAAAGAAATCGTGCGCGAAACCCAGCGCTTTATTGCACCCCAGCGCACCCGCGTGTTTTGGTTTGAGCCCAAGGGCAACTATTTTTGGCAGCGCACGCCGGGGCCAGCGGCTCGATCCGGTAGTGCTGAAGACGAGCGATCGCTGCACATTGCCGTCGATGAGGTGCGCGGCCTCTATCAGGCGCTGGGCAACCAGCAGCTTGTGGTGGTAGGCGAAAGCCGAGGGGCACTCAAAACCATCGTCTCCGATCGCCTGATGCAGCAGCTCCAGGCCCAGTCGCTGATGATCGCTCCCGTTAGCCGCCAGGGCGACCTGATGGGGTTTGTGTCGGTAGAAGGCACCGCTCCGCGAATTTGGGAGGAGTCAGAGAAACAGTTTTTAATCGGCGCGGCCCAGCTGCTGAGCGTGGCCCTACCCGCTGCCGTGGCCAAAGAAACCGGGCGCCAAACCGAGCTTGACCAGCAGCTGACTACTGGGGTGATTCAGGGCATTCACGGCGACGTTGACTGGCAGCAAACTCTGCAAACCTGCTTTGCCGTGCTGCAAGATCGGCTGGGCATTCAGCAATTTTTTGTGCTGCTGTTCAACCCCGATCGCAACGGCTACGACCTCTGCTTTCAAAGTCAGGCCAGCCGCCCCCGTGGGGTACCTCTGCTGTGGCCCTGCCTCGACGACGTCGATTGGCAAATGCTGGAGCGCAGCCCGTCAGCCATCACCATTGACAACCTCACCCACGAACTCAAGCTGATGGCCTGGCGCCCCCACCTGCTGGAGCTGGGAGCGCAGGCGGTGCTGGTGGGCAACGTCGCCCCCGGCAACGCTCCCGAAGGTATGGTGCTGATCTGCGACAGCATCAGCCGCCAGTGGACCACCACCGAGCAAGCGCTGTTTGAGGGCGTAGCGCGCCAGATCGGCGTCATTTTGCACCAGTGGCAGCTGCAGCGACAGCTCGATCAGCAGCAGCATATCTACGAGTCAATTCAGTGGGGCCTGCAGGCGCTTCACAAGGGACTGAACCCCGATCAGCTGGAGCAGACCACCCTGCAACACGTCATGCAGCTGCTGCATGGGGCGGCGGTGCTGCTGGTGAGCTGGTCGCCGGGCGCCACTACGGCCACCGTGACCCAGATGGTGACTCAAGACACCAGCGTTAGCGTCGATACCCATCAATCAATTCCGGTGGGTTCTGATGCGTTGATTAACTGGGCGCTGCAAACCGACGGTATGCTGCCCCTCTGCGTGGATGAGCTGCCCGCCGAAACCAGGGCCTGGCTGAGAACGACGGCGGGCCGACGGCTTCTGATTACCGCCCTGCGAACCGCCCCCTCCCATGCGGTAGCGGGTGTAGCCGTGGCGGTGTCACAGCCCCATCGGCAGTGGGCCAGCCACCACTTCACGATCTTTAAGCTGCTCACCAGCCAGCTGGCCTGGTCGCGGCGACACCTGGCCACGACCACCATGCTCACCCAGCAGCGCCAGGATCTCGAAAACCTGAACTGGTATAAGCACCACCGCCTGGAAGACCTCTACCGCATGCTGGGCAAGCTGTCCCAGGATTTGGACCACCTGCAGGCCAAAGACACCGCGATCGCAGGCGAGCTACAGCTGCTCCACGGCCAGATTGCCGCCGTGATGGAAAATGCCGAGGCCGTCCTGGTGGGCGAGCGCTGGCAGCTCCACCGCCAGCACCAGACTATGCCGCTGATTAGCCTGCTCAACCGCCTGATCGATCGAGTTAACCCCATTCTAGAGGCCCGTCAGCTCTGGTCTAAGGTGCACAACGAGAGCAACGTGGTGCTGGGGGGTGACATGCTCAAGCTTGAGCTGATTCTCTACGAAATCATGGCGGCCGCCTGCAACCGATCGCCCATCGGCGGGCGCATTGACCTCTGGTGCCGGGTGCTCAATCTAGACTGGGTCGAGCTTTCGGTGACCGACGATGGGCCGTGTTCGCCCCGGCTGCTGGAAGAACTGAGCCAGAGCCAGCCGCTAGACGTGCTGGCCCCCTCAGCCCTGGACGGTCCGCCGGGGCTGCACCTGGCTATTTGCAAACTGCTGATCGATCAGCTGGGGGGCGAAATCAGTTTCTCGACCCTTGACGATGGCCGTACCCATAGCCGGGTGCTGCTGCCCCTGGCGTCCTACCCTGAACAGCACAAGGTTAAGCCCTTGATGGACTCAGTATTCCCTCCTGAAGTTAGCCACCCCAGCCCTACTTAGGCCCTTCTAAGAGTGAAGGGGAACAGGGCAAAAAACAAATCAGGGCAGGCTTTGAAGCCTGCCCTGATTCTTAGATACCAGTTTTAAGTTAATTCTGAGTTGTACCTGACCCTGGCTTCACCGCGACTTGAGCCGCAGGGCTTTGCAGCATCGGAGTCTGGGTAACGGCGTTGTTGGCGATCGTAAACAGCGGATTTGACAGAATGCCTGCCAGCGAGGTGGCTACAACCGCCAGAATCAGGCTGACCTGCATGGGGCGCAGACCGGGCAGATCCCAGCGGATCGCAGGATAGTTCTTAACGGCGTCAGACATTTCCTGGGGCTCTTTGACCACCATCATTTTGATGACGCGGATGTAGTAGTAGATCGAGATCACGCTGGTGACCAGACCCACCAGCACCAGCCCGTAGGCCCCAGCCTGCCAGCCTGCCCAGAAAATGTAGATTTTGCCAAAGAACCCGGCCATCGGCGGAATGCCCCCCAGTGACAGCAGGCAAATGCTGAGGCCCAGGGTGAGCAGCGGGTCTTTTTGGTACAAACCGGCGTACTCGCTGATCTGGTCTGTGCCCGTGCGCAGCGAGAACAAAATCACGCAGGTAAAGCCGCCCAGGTTCATAAACAGGTAGATGAACAGGTAGAAGAGCATGCTGGCATAACCGGCATCGGTGCCGACCACCAAACCAATCATCAAAAACCCGGCCTGACCAATCGAGGAGTAGGCCAGCAGGCGCTTCATGCTGGTTTGGGCCAGGGCCACCACGTTGCCCAGCACCATGCTGAGAATGGCCAGGGCCGTAAACACAAAGTGCCACTGCTCCGACACTAGCGGAAAAGCGGTGACCAACAGTCGAATTGCCAGCGCAAAGCCAGCTGTTTTAGAACCCACGGACAGAAAGGCGACAACTGGGGTAGGTGAACCCTCGTACACGTCGGGTGTCCACTGGTGAAACGGCACAGCGGCGATCTTGAAGGCGATGCCCGCAATCACAAACACCAGGGCCACAACCAGGCCAATAGGGGCATCGGTGCCGTCGCTGACAATGCTGGTTGCGATCGCAGCCAGTCTGGTCTCACCACCCGATAGCCCGTACAGCAGCGACGACCCGTACAGAAAAATGGCCGAGCTGGCGGCCCCAATCAGCAGGTACTTGAGCGCAGCCTCGTTGGAGCGGGGATCGCGCTTCATGTAGCCGGTCAGCAGGTACGACGAAATACTTAGGGTCTCCAGAGAGACAAAGATCATGACCAGCTCGCTGGCTCCTGAGAGAAACATGCCTCCCAGGGTAGCGGTCAGCAAAATTACCAAAAATTCGGCCAGGGACGTGCCCGACTGCTCGACGTAGCGAATCGCCATCGGCACCGTAACCACCGCCGACAGCACGATGATGCCGCGAAACACAATGCTCAAGTCGTCGGCGTTGAAGGCGCCCAGAAACCCGATTGGGTTGGCCATCGACCACTGCACCACCAGGGCGGCGGTGGCCCCTAGCCCCCCGGCGATCGCCGCATAGGGCGTCCAGGCCGAAGACGCGCGGCCCTGGATCAAGTCGCCCACTAAAATCACCAAAATCGTGGCCAACAGAACGGCCTCTGGCCAGATGGTGCCAGCGTTGAGCTGTGCCCCGAGGTTGACGAGATCCATGGGTACCTTTTCTCTATCGTTGCGAGATTACTACTAACCGTACCAGGTCAATTGTGCCGTGACCAGGGTGCCGTGACCAATATATCGAGATTGAGACCAGGGCCGTCGCCAGGATTGTGAACCAATGCGACAGCTGGGCTATGGCCAGATAGTAGCGCGATCGCTGGCCCCCCGACTAGATTGTTAATGCCAACGGCTGAGTAGAAAACGGATCAAATTGGGCAGTACTGGACGATAGCCAGCGGAATGATCTATTTATTTAGCGTATAGATCTCTTGGGGGTGTCCCAATGGTTAAGTTTTCATAGCCAAGGGCATCAGCAGTTCGGTAAGTGTGCAGTACAGTGTTGATCAACTGGCCCTTACCCCTGCGAACTCTATAGACTCTATAGATTAGAACTCTATATAAGTTAGTCTCGTAGACTGAAAGAGCCCATCGCGATTGCTAACGATTGTCACCGAAGCGCCAGCAGCCCTATGTCAACCCTTGTCATTGTCGAGTCACCTACCAAGGCCAAGACGATTCGCAACTACCTGCCGTCAGGGTATCGGGTTGAGGCGTCCATGGGGCACGTGCGCGATCTGCCGCGATCGGCGAGCGAAATTCCGGCCAGCGTCAAGGGCGAAAAGTGGGCTCAGCTCGGGGTCAACCCTGATGCCGATTTTGAACCGCTGTACATCGTGCCCAGCGACAAAAAGAAGGTGGTCAAAACCCTCAAAGACGCCCTACGCGAGGCCGATGAACTGGTCCTAGCCACTGACGAAGACCGCGAAGGCGAAAGCATTAGCTGGCACCTGCTGCAGGTGCTGAACCCCAAGGTGCCCACCAAGCGCATGGTGTTCCATGAGATTACTCAGGAAGCGATTCAGTCGGCCCTCAGCAACTGTCGTGACATCGATAGCCAGCTCGTTCACGCCCAGGAAACGCGGCGTATTCTAGATCGCCTGGTGGGTTACACGCTATCGCCGCTGCTGTGGAAGAAAATTGCCGGCGGGTTGTCGGCAGGGCGGGTGCAGTCGGTGGCAGTGAAGGTCGTGGTGAAACGCGAGCAGGAGCGCCGCGCCTTCCGCAAAGGCTCCTACTGGGACCTCAAAGCTACCCTGCTGAAAGATAAAAACGCCTTTGAGGCCAAGCTCTACTCCCTAGGCGGTACTCGCCTGGCCAACGGCAGCGACTTTGATGAAGCGACGGGCCGGGTCGCCGCCGGACGCGAGGTGGTGCTGCTCGATGAAGACCAAGCGCGCGAGCTGCAAGTGCGTCTGCAGGCTGGGGTGTGGACCGTCAGCAACCTGGAGGAGCGCCCCAACACCCGCAAGCCATCGCCGCCCTTTACCACCTCCACTCTGCAGCAGGAGGCCAACCGCAAGCTGAGGCTATCGGCCCGCGACACCATGCGCGTCGCCCAGAACCTCTACGAACAGGGCTATATCACCTACATGCGGACCGACTCGGTACACCTGTCGGAGCAGGCGATTTCCGCCGCCCGCGCCTGTGTCACCACCAAATACGGCACCGACTACCTCAGCCCTAAGCCCCGCCAGTACGCCACCAAATCTAAGGGCGCTCAGGAAGCCCACGAAGCCATTCGCCCCGCCGGCAGCACCTTTAGAACGCCCAAAGAAACCGGGCTGACCGGACGCGAAGCCGCCCTCTACGACCTGATTTGGAAGCGCACCGTGGCCAGCCAGATGGCCGAGGCCCGCCAGACCAACATCACTGCCTCTATTGAGGTCGAAAACGCTCTCTTCCGCGCCACTGGCAAGCGCATCGACTTCCCCGGCTTCTTTCGGGCCTACGTTGAAGGGTCTGACGACCCCGATGCTGCGATCGAAGATCAGGAGGTCTTGCTGCCCGCCTTGGCCACGGGCGACGCGCTAAACTGCACCGACCTGGAGGCGATCGGCCACGAAACCCAACCCCCTGCCCGCTACACCGAAGCTACTCTGGTCAAGGTGCTAGAGAGTGAGGGTATTGGTCGCCCCAGTACCTACGCTACCGTGATTGGCACCATCATCGATCGCGGCTATGTGCGGCTGGTCAACAACAGCCTGATCCCCACTTTCACGGCCTTTGCCGTCACCGAACTGCTAGAGCAAAACTTCCCCGACCTGGTGGATGTACACTTCACCGCTCGCATGGAGCAGACCCTCGACGATATCTCCACGGGCGAAGTTGACTGGCTACCCTACCTAAAAGCTTTCTATTCTGGCGATCAGGGCCTAGAAACTATGGTGCAGGAGCGCGAGACGCAGATCGACCCCACTGCGGCCCGCACCGTTCTGCTCGACGATCTCGAAGCCAAAATTCGGATTGGGCGCTACGGCCCCTACGTTGAAATAGGCACTGGGGAAGAGTCAGTCAAGGCCTCCATTCCGGCTGATGTCCCCCCCGCTGACCTGGATGGCGATCAGATTGAGCGCATCATTAAGCAGAAGGTCGAAGGCCCCGACAAAGTGGGCCTGCATCCCGATACCGGGGAGCCGATTTTCATGCGCATTGGCCCCTACGGCCCCTACGTGCAGCTGGGGGAACCCACCGATGACAACCCCAACCCCAAGCGGGCTTCCCTGCCCAAAGGCACTCAGCCTGAAGCCGTCACCCTGGAAATGGCGGTAGGGTTGTTGCGGCTGCCCCGTAACCTGGGTGCCCACCCAGAGACAGGTAAGTCCATTAAGGCCGGACAGGGTCGCTTTGGCCCCTACATTGTCCACGATCAGGGTAAGGAAGGCCGCGACTACCGATCGCTCAAGGGTGACGACGACGTGCTGACGGTGACGCTAGCGCGCGCCCTAGAGCTGCTGGCCCAGCCTAAAGCCGGACGCGGGCGCAAAAAGGTTGACCCCCTCAAAGAGCTGGGTGCCCACCCTGACGATGAAGAACCCGTAGCTGTGTTTAACGGCCCCTACGGTCTCTACGTCAAGCACGGCAAGGTCAATGCTTCGGTGCCAGAGGGTGTAGAGGTCGATGCCGTTACCCTAGAGGAGGCGATCGGCTGGCTTAATGCTAAAGCCTCAACTAAAAAGGGTAAAGGCGGCAAGGGCAAATCGACGGCCTCGCGCACCACTAAGACCGCAGCGGCCAGCAAATCTAGCGGTACTAAAAAGACGGCTAAAACTACCGCCAAGGCTACTGGTAGCAAGAAGACAACCAAGTCTAGTACGGCTAAATCGACGAAGACTACAGGCGGGCGATCGACCGCTAAGAAGTCTACGGCTAAAAAAGCCAGTGAACCCTCTCCTGAGGCAGAAAGCTAACGATTTAGCCACTCATGTGAGGCTAGAGCACTGATACAGTATCTACAGCGGCAGACAGGTCGTTAGTAACCCTTGGCGAAGACTCGGGCGTCTAACTGGCGTATAGCCACGGCTCCAGAAAATCTAAAGCACCGGTACAGTATCTAGATTACAAACTTTATTAGTACACAACACCCCGGTAGCGGCGCACGACGGTGCCATCCGCTAGTTTTTCATCGGCGGGTGGCTTGGGCAAAGCGCTTGACTTAACTGCTGGGGGGGGAGGTGTAAACGACTCTCTTGCGGCTTTACGGGCTTTGCCGTTGCTGAGAGCCCGTAGCCCAGAGGTGACCCAGTCGATGTCGTTGAGAGGGTCTGGATTAACTGCCGCGGCAGAGGGCTGGGGCTCGGTTGGGGCGGTGGGGCTGGCTAGAGATAACCCCGGCGGCATTCCCTCCGTGGTGGCAGGAGCTGGACGCTTGACCGGCTTTATTGGGGCCGACTGGGTTGTACCTAGCTGACGGCGAATGTTGAGCAGCACCGTCAGCAGAGCCTTTTCATTGAGGAAGGGGTAGTCGAGGTTGGTGAGAATGTGCTTAACATTTTCGGTGGCGCTAGACATCAGCGTGTCGCGATCGAAGCCGCTGAGAAAATCGGTTGCGCCCTGCTGCTTGGCCCAGCGTCGTTCGGTATCGGAAACGTGGAGCTGGCGACAGCGGGTCAGAAAAATTGGCATCTTGGGAAACGCAGCCCGGCACCAGCGGCAAAATTCGTAGGGGTTAAGCTCCGCCGCTTCGGCGTCTAGCACAATCACGTCGGGCAGGGTGAGTCCGGCACTGGCAATCTGGCTGATGCAGTCGGCTAGGTCACCCTTAGCGGGCTCTAGAATGACGGCTAGCTTTTGGGACTTGAGCAGCGCCTGCCACATCAGCCCCTGCAAGCGGTTAGATTGAACAACAAAAGCTAGCTTCTGCGGTGCGTCCACGATGTGTAAAGTCCCCTAAACGTGCATCTGTAAAAAATCTAGTTTCAAGTCTTGGCTGCAATGTCGGTACGCTAAAGACTATTGGTCAACTCAAACCCGAGCCAGGCAATCTGAAACAGTGCATTGCTGCGGCACCCATCTCAAACCACGCTCAGCTGGGGCGAACTAGCTAGGTCTTGAGCTATAAAGCATTCTGCTGGGGCCTGCAAAGCAAAACTTTAGCGATCGCAGTCCCAAAATAGACTTCAGGTGGCGTAATCAGGAATTAAACAAATGTAAGTGCGATTTGTCCCCAAGAAAAGACAAAAGCGCTACATAAATGAAAAAATTATGCGGAATAACGCTCAGCTAGCCACAAGCAGGCGTTGATTTGCTATGCAGCTACTCGTTTACCAGGGTCACTACCATGACGGAGCCAATTCCTGAGGCCAGACGCATTCTGAAAACCCGCGTAGATGCCACCAGCTACAGCGATGCCTGCGATCGCATCCAAACCTGGGCTGAGGCAGGGCGATCGTGCTATGTCGTTGCGGCCAACGTCCATGTGGTGATGACCGCCTACTGGGACGCTCAGTACCAGCGAGTGCTTGAAGGCGCGGCCCTGGTGACCTCAGACGGCATGCCGCTGGTGATGGGGCTGCGGCTGCTGGGCATATCTGACCAGGGCAGGGTTTATGGGCCAGATTTAATGCTGGCCTGGTGCGATCGCGCCGCTCACACAGGTATCCCTATCTATCTCTACGGCGGCACTGAACCCATGCTGGAGAAGATGGTGGTCTACCTGCGATCGCAGTTTCCTGGCCTGGTAATTGCGGGTATCCACGCGCCGCCCTTTCGCCCCCTTTCACCGACGGAAGCGGCGGCTGATATCAACCGCATTAACCAGTCGGGGGCCAGGGTTGTGTTTGTGGGCCTGGGCTGCCCCAAGCAAGAGCAGTGGATGTACCGTCACCAGGGGCAGGTTCAGGCCGTCATGATCGGCGTGGGAGCGGCATTTAGCTTTTTTAGCGGCGACGTGGTCCAGGCCCCTCGCTGGATGATGCGTCTAGGGCTGGAGTGGCTCTACCGCTTTGCCCAGGAACCGCGCCGCCTGTGGCAGCGCTATTTGATTAACAACCCGGCGTTTGTGCTGCTGTTTGGGGCGCAGGTGGCCAAGTATCGGCTGTTGAGAGTACAGAGTAGAGAACAGGATTCAGGATTTAAGGTCTAGGGCTTGTGTACACTCTTGAACCCAATACCTCGAACCTTAAACCCATTTCCAATGATGGTTTCTCAGCACAATTGCGGAATACTAGGGGCAACGTGATCCCTTGCCTCTGCTTCCTGCTATGGCCCCTGCTATGGATTGTCATCGTGCCGTACCCGCTGTGATACATCAGCGGCCCCGCCACCGTCAGGATATTCGCGCCCCCCGAGGGCTGAGGCTGCAGCTGCGCGATGCCTTTACCGGCTCGGGGCGGCGGGCTCTGGTGCTGCTGGCTACCGATATTCTGGCTCTGGGCTTGTCGTGGCACATTGCTAGGTCGCTCAATCAATTCTTTTCGCCGATTCCGCCGCAGCTGGTGTGGTGGACCTGGCTGGGGCTGCCCAGCCCCTTTTGGGTGCTGGTGGTCTGCAGCGTGGGGCTGTTTGCCTACGGCGGACTCTACGACACCACCTCTCAGGGGCAGCGGCACCTGAGGGCGGGCAAGCTGCTGAGCCTGGTCTATCTGGGGTCGCTGGTAGTCATGTATTTTTATGACCCCAAGCTGGATTTGCCGCGATCGCTGTTTTTCTCGGCCTGGTTTAGTGGGGTGGCTCTGGTCGTAGGGCTGCGGCTGGTGGCGACGCTGCTGCTGCGTCCCCTGACCCAGGCCAGGGTGCCGTCCTCTGTATTTTTGATTGCTCCGGCCCCTCGGCTCAAGCGCCTGGCCGATGTGCTGTCGCAGCGGGCTAATGTACCTGTGATTGGGGCGGCGCTAGCCACCACGGCCAACTCCGCCACCACCTACCAGGCCATTTTGGCCTCGGGGGCTACTTTGGTGCTGGCCGAGAGTATTCCCTCTGCCGACCTGGCTTCGGAGCTGTACTGGAAATTGCGGCGGGCGGGCATTGGCATGCAGCTACTGCCCACCAGCCGCGATATGCTCTACCGTCGGGGTACCCCTGAAACCGTGGCCGGGCTGCCCACGCTGCGCCTCGATGCGCCCCTGATGGGCGGCTGGGACTACCGCTTTAAGCGCTGGATGGACTACCTGGGAGCGGGGCTTGGCGTTCTAGCGCTAGGCCCACTCCTGATGGGCATTGCTCTGGCTATTCGACTCGACTCGCCGGGGCCAATTTTCTTTCGCCAGGAGCGGGTGGGACTGCAGGGCAAGCGCTTTCAGGTGTGGAAGTTTCGCACCATGGTTGTCGATGCGCCCCGGCTGCAGGCAACTCTGGAAAAGCACAATGAGTCGGCAGATGGGGTGTTATTTAAGGTCAAACACGATCCCCGTGTGACTCGCGTGGGCCGACTGCTGCGTCGCACCAGCTTAGACGAGCTGCCCCAGCTGTTTAACGTGCTCTGCGGCCAGATGAGTTTGGTGGGGCCGCGCCCCCTGCCCGTACGCGATGTGGCTAAGTTTGACGGCTGGCACAACATTCGCCACCAGGTGCTGCCCGGGGTGACCGGCCTGTGGCAAATTTCGGGCCGCTCCGATATTGATACTTTTGACGATGTGGCTCGCCTCGACCTGCACTACATCGACAACTGGTCTTTAAATCTGGATTTAGAAATTCTCACCGCCACCCTGGGTATTGTGCTGTGGGGCAAGGGGGCCTATTGACCGCCGATCCTTCCCCGACTCCGGCGGCCGCAAATTCTCAAGGTGCGGTTGATCGAGGGGCAAGATTTCTGCGCCGCTGTCTGGCTAACGTGCCGCTTTGGCTGGTCGGAGGGCTGGTGCTGCTGGTGTTTAGCTGGCTGCCGCTAAGCTACTACCGCATGGTGGGCTGGGCCTGGATTGTGCTCTGGCAAATTGGCGCGGTGGCTCTGCTGGTGGCGCTGTGGCGGCAGCTGCGAGGGGTACGTTCTGCGATCGCTGACCCAAACCAGTTGGTTGGCTTGGACTCGAAAACACCTTTCTACGGTTTAGGCTATGGGCTGGATTGGGTGGCGCTGGGGCTGGGAATTACTGTACTGGTGTCAGCGCTGGTGTCATCCTTTCCTCGCGTGGCGCTATGGAACGTGAGCCTGGTTGTGACCTACGGCGCGGTGCTGTATGTCTATTGCAACGTCGTCAATCGCACCTGGTTGACCCGTCTGCGTCTGTGGTGGGGCTTAGTGGTGGTGGCTGCGGGCACAGCGGTGGTCAGCCTAAGTCTGTGGCGGCCCGATGCGGCCATGTGGGCCTCAGAGAACTTTTTGACGGCCCTGCGCAACCATCAGCCCCTGGGCCACCACAACTTTGTGGGGGGCTATTTTGTCCTGATGGTGCCTTTAGCGGTAGCGGCAGCGATCGCCATCCAGGGCTGGATGCGCAGGGTTTGGATCGCAACCACCGGGCTACTGCTGGCGGCCCTGTACGTCAGCGGTTCGCGCGGGGCCGTTGTGGGCCTGGTGGTGTGGCTGGGGGCGACCTGGCTAAGCCGCTTAAAACGGGTTAAGCCAGCCCACCGCTGGCGCTGGGGGCTGGCTTAACCCGTTTTAAGCGGCTTAGCCAGGTCGCCCCCAGCC
>PYER01000456.1 GCA_003017855.1 filamentous cyanobacterium CCT1 | reverse complement strand
TGGGCCCTCTGATGGCCATTGGCTTAGCCCGCCATCGGTTTCGGGGCAAAGGGCTGTATCGAGGAGTGTCATACCTGCCGCTGATTGTGCCCGACATTGCGATCGCGGTGGCTACCCTGGTATTTCTGGCATCGATGGCAATACCGCTGAGCCTGGGCACCATCATTGCGGCCCACATGGTGTTCTGCCTGGCCTACATCGCGGTGGTGGTGGCCAGTCGCCTCCAGCGTCTTGACCCCAACCTTGAAGAAGCCGCCCTCGACCTGGGCGCTACCCCAACCCAGGCGCTCATCAAGGTGCTGATTCCGCAGCTGGCACCGGGTATTCTGGCTGGCTGTTTGCTGGCCTTTGTGCTTAGCATGGATGACCTGCTAATCTCCAGTTTTACCGCTGGCGGGGGGGCCAACCCGTTGCCCATCGAGATTTTTAGTCGGGTCCGCACTGGGGTTAAACCCGACATCAATGCCCTCAGTGTGGTGCTCATTCTAGGCTCGGCCCTGCTGGCGGGCCTGGCTGAGTACGTGCGCTATTGGGGCGATCGCCACCGGCAGACGCTGTAGTCACTCGCCCTATCTACCCAATTCAACGGCCTATTGGGCTAGCGGAACAAACGGTGAACATTCAGCATCTATTGAAAAAGCTTCTGCCGACTTGACAATATCGGTAGCCAGGCTGCGGCTTACATCAACCCAGTATAGATTTTGGTGATTTAAACCACGCCTCAGTCTGCGGTTAATCACGGGCAGGCAAGATCAAGATCATGCCCAGTCAGAGGTCGCATCACGGTTAGATTTTGGGTATCGGGCGATATTGAGTACAGCCTCAAATCGCTCAGGTCGTCACCATGTCTCAAGTCACTAGCCAGTCACTCAAAGCCATCGTTGATCAAATTTTTGCCGAACGCTGCATCAGCCGCCAGGTACAACGAGAACTGATGAATGTGCTGCTCAGCCAGCCTACGCTTAGCAATCAGGACCATGCTACGGCGCAGCGGGTGTTTGACGCCATTCGACAGGGGCGGTTGCGGATAGTTGATTAGTCGCCAGAGTTCAAAATCACTCGCACCTAGCTAAAGAAATAGCTTGTTAGACAGAGAGAACTTTGGGCTGTTTGCAACCTGAAAACGAGCATTTTTTAGCCTTTGAGCACCATCCACAGCTTTATTGAACCTGGCCCATGAGTACATAATGGGCCAGGTTATTTTTTCTCGAGCCGCCTAAATTAATTTCAAAGGAGAATAAAGCCGTATGATTTCGACAACCAGTTTAAACAGCTCTTAAGAGCATTGTTGAAGCAGTTTTTGTCGCTTCAAATATTCTCCAACAAAAGCAATAAAAGAAGGTTGACAGCACTTTTAATTAATACCTCGATGCTCCTAGCCTACAAAATATCATTCTTCAGTCAAGCCCGAATTATGTCTGCTGATGGATAAGACCGCACATACAGGCTTGCTACTGTGTCTGTGTTGATGCCTATTGTAGAGGTATTTTGATGACTAATTTTCGCGATCAAAACGAGAGTATTTCTAATAATCCTGGGCAGGCCGATCAGGGTGCTTCATCTCAAGACGTAAATGTTGCCCAGCGGGCTGAAAGCGACGCTGACCAGGCCGCTACTGAAGCTGCAGGCATTGTCCCTGACAAATTTGCTAATCAGGCCGAAAATTTTTCTGATCAAGCCTCTGACCAGGTTCAAGCCGCTAAGTCTGCGGTCACCCAACCGCTGCCCAATCCTCCAGGGATGTCTGGCACTCAGGCTACGGCTGATGAACTGCTAAAGCGGTTGAACTGGGGTGAACCTGCTCTGACAATCATTGACGCTCGCAGCCGCCAGTCCTTTAATGCAGAGCGCATTACCGGCGCCATGTCTCGAGATCAGGTTAATGAAGCGACTGAGTCTCTGGAACACCAGCGAGATATCTATGTCTATGGCGAAGGTGCTGATGACGCCACGGAAGTTGTCAATCAACTGCGCCAGGCAGGCTACCAAAAAGTAGCTCTTTTGCAGGGCGGACTGTCGGCCTGGAAGGCTATTGGTGGACCGACCGAGGGTGTAGAAGCCTTTTCTTCGCCCGCTGGCGCAAAGGTCTAATACCAAATCCGAATCACAAACCCCCGATTCCCAAAAGGCCAACCTGTAGGGGCGAATGGCATTCGCCCAGTGGTATTGGGGGTATCCAAGCAGGATTTAGTATAAGCATTCCGCCAGTAGTGTCCCTTTGTAGGTGTAGTACAAAGGCTGATCAAAAGCCCCCTCTGACTTGGCATTAGTCAAAGGGGGCTTTTAGGATCTTCAAAAGTTTGACGTTTCTAACTCCAAATAAATGGTTCGGGCGAAGCGATTTAGAACGACACTGATATGTGTCGTTCTAAATCGCTTTTACACCTATTTGGCAACCCTATGTTGCACTTGTATTTAGGCGGTACTCAGGCGATCGCGCCATCGACAGAGTACAGGGGCACCTTAGCCCTCTTTGCCCTCTTCAGGCTTCACGGTAGGAACGAAGTCGGGCTTTTCCTTGTTTTCCCAGCCAGCGGGGCGCTTGGAGTTGTACCAAGCCACCGAGCCCAGGGTTACTGCAGCTATGAAGCCCACCACATAGACCAGCACAAGGGATGAAGAGGTAGCCGCCTCACCTGATACCGCAAAATAAAGTGCCATAGCTAAATAAATCTCCAAAATCGGTTGTCTTTTATCCTACGACGATCGGTCGGTCAGGGGATCACCCCCAAGTCTGACCCTGCTAACGCAGCGGTGCTCAACTCACCAGCGCATCTATGCCCTCAGGACTATTCCTGTCTCTTATACACATCT
>PYER01000124.1 GCA_003017855.1 filamentous cyanobacterium CCT1 | reverse complement strand
GGGCGTAGCATTGGTAAATGTCTCGCGCTACATGGTGGGGAACAAGGTGGTCGATGGGGCCGCCAAAGTGAGCAATTTCTTTGACCAGGCTGCTGCTGAGAAAGCCGTACTCCGTAGAGGTTGAGATAAAGAGGGTTTCAATATCGTCAGCCAGGGTTTTATTAGTATGCGCCATTTGCAGCTCTTTTTCGAAATCGGAGAGCACCCTCAACCCCCGCAGTAGCACCTGAGCCTGGCGCTGGCGGGCGTAGGTAATAGTGAGGCCGTCGTAGTGATCGATATCGACGTTGCTGAGGTGACCTACCGATCGCTCAATCTGGTGAATGCGCTCAGCGGTAGAAAACATAGGCACTTTGTTGGGATTGCTCGACACCAGCACAATGACCCGTTCAAACAGTCGACTGCCACGGGTAATGATGTCAACATGGCCCAAGGTGATGGGGTCAAAACTGCCGGGGTAGATGGCAATCAAAACGGCCTTGCCCAGTAGGAATGTGGCGATTATAGCTAAATTCTGCTGGTTTAGAGCCTGTTGCCTGGGGTGATACACCAGGGAAAACCGCTGTAGGGCTTCACTGTAGAGGGTTGACCCTAGCTGGCTAGGCAGTTTAAGGAGCCACAATTTGACCTCCTAGCCTCAACTTTAGTCGGGCTTAGATTGGGTCAGGGTTTTGCGGTAGACGCGATCGCACCTCGCTGTTTCCACCCCACTGGCTGGCTGGTAGCCGCTCGCCTCGTATAGCCCCACCGCTTCTTTCAGCACTGAGGCGGTTTCTAGCCAAATCTCTCCAAAGCCGCGTTGCTGAATGGCCGACTCCATCGTGCTCAGCAGGTAGCGCCCCAGCCCCTGCCCCCGCGCCTGGGGCAGCAGATACATCTTGCGCAGCTCCACAGCGTCAGGGCCTCGGCTGGTGGGTCGATAGCCCACTGTTCCGACCAGCACTCTATCGACTGCTACAACCCAAAATTCGCCGCCGGTCTCCCAGTAGCAGGTTTCAACGTCCCGGGCATCGCGATCGCTGTCAGCGGGCTCGCAGGTCAGGTTGTACTCTTGCAGCACTTGGGCAATCAGGGCCAGGGCAGCCTCGCGATCGCCGGGCTGCCAACTGCGAACTAGGTAGGGGCCAAAGGTGCTGCGGTGTTCAATCGGCATCGGAAGTCACTAACTATGAACGCGGGGCTGAGGATGCAGGGTCGATAGGATTTTGCTTTCTGCGGTAGCCAAGACTTCTAGCCTGGCCTCCACTTCGGCACGCGGAAAACGGCCTGTGGCCAGCACCCAGTAGACGCCATAGTGGCGGGCCTCCGAGGTCATCAGGCTGCGGTAGAAGTGGGCCAGCTCTGGATCGGGGCAGTGCAAGCCCAGCAACCCCAACCGCTCATGGCTGCGGGCTTCGATCAGCGCCGATACCAGCAGCACGTCGAGCTGGCGATGGGGTTCGAGCGAGCGCACCTGCTGCCGCAGGGCGGCTCCGTAGGGCGGCGGCGGTAGCGGCCCAAAGGCGACACCACGGCGTTCGAGCCACTGATTGACCTGGGCAAAGTGGGCCAGTTCTTCTTGAGCGATCGCGGTCAGAGCCTTAACCAGCTCTGCATCTGATGGGTACCGATTGATCAAACTCATCGCTACCCCCGCCGCCTTGCGCTCGCACTGGGCGTGGTCCAGCAAAATGACGTCGAGATTGGCCAGAGCCTGCTCAACCCAGTCCTGAGACGTGGGCACCTGAAGGAATTTAATCGTAGCGGTGGCCATACAGATCTGGGAAAAACCTAGGAAAAGTTTGCGCCGGTTCATGTCTAAACCACCAGCCGTTCACCTACCCATCCACCCATCCACCCATCTACCCATCTACCCATCTACCTATCTACCCACTCAATAACATCCCTAAGCGTCCCCAAGTCCCTTTTGCAGGCTCCTGAGGTGCTGCACCAGCCCGTACAAACCAAGGCGATAGCTGTCGGCACCAAAACCGCAAATTTGACCTACGGCCACAGCAGCAATGTAGGAGTGGTGGCGAAAGGATTCGCGCTTGTGGATGTTGCTGAGGTGTACCTCGACGGTGGGCAAACCAACAGCGGCGATCGCGTCTCGAATCGCAACGCTGGTATGGGTGTAGGCACCAGGATTGATCAAAATGCCGTCCTGCTGGCCGTAGCAGGCCTGGATGCAATCTACCAAAGCACCTTCGCTATTCGACTGAAAAAAATTTAAAGCTGCACCAAGTATCCCCGATTGCTCAGCCAGCATCGCTTCGATCGTGGCTAGCGTTTGGCTGCCGTAAATACCGGGCTCCCGCAAACCCAGCATATTCAAGTTGGGACCGTGGATAACCTGAACCCTAAACAATGGCTTAATTCCCAATAACGTCGACAGTACCGACGTTTTAGCGCATTACTCAAGCTAGATAAAACCTTTCGCGACCAGCTTGAGCCCTAGTAGAGAACGGCTTACCCAACAAATTAAGCTTTAGAGGAATTTAGCGGCGGGGCTCATCCACAGGAATAGGGATCAGCTCAGGCTCGACCTGGGTTTCGGGACCAAATAGAGCCTCGATGACCCTATCGACCCACTCGCGCAGTTTTTCGAGAGCCTCTTCGATGTAATCCATTAGGATAAAACTCCTTACTGGCACACGCTACCCCGTCTGTTTTGCCTTGACTCTGACCCAGGTCAATAAAGCCCAGGTCAGTGAAGCTAATAGGGGCTGCACTTTTCCATACTTACATAATAGCCATTTGAAGCAAATGATCAACCTAACCGTTACAGCAGGTTGCGGCGCAGAGCATCGAGGGCAGAAAGGGCGCTGAGCTGGCGCACCCAGTCTCGCCCCCGATAGCCCGAAAACTCGTGCCTGTAGCTCACTACCTCGCCGCTGGGAGCAGCCAGGCCGATGTAAACTAGCCCCACAGGTTTGTCAGGGCTACCTCCTCCCGGTCCGGCAATGCCGGTAATGCTCAAAGCCCAGTCGGTGTGCAGCAGCGCCTTTACCCCTGTAGCCATTTGCTCGGCGACGATCGCACTGACGGCCCCCTGCGCCTCTAAAGCAGACGCATCGACCTTGAGCAGGTTGACCTTAACGCTGTTGTCGTAGGCGATGACACCGCCGTAAAAATAAGCTGAGCTGCCGGCGATATCGGTCAGCAGTTGGCCCAGACCACCCCCGGTGCACGACTCAGCTACGGCTACCGTCTGCTGACGCTGCAGCAGGAGATTACCCACCACTGAAGCCAGGGTATCGTCATCGACCCCGTAGCAGTTGTCTTTCATTAGGGCGCGAATGCCTGCCTCCACCGGCTCAATTTGAGCCAGGGCGGCGGCGGTTGAGTCGGCCATGGCGCTAATGCGGAGCTTAGCTTCGCCCTTGCTGGCGTAGGGGGCTACCGTGGGGTTGCCCTGGCTGAGGTAAGGGGCCACCTGTTCTGCCAGAGCCGATTCGCTAATCCCCCAAAACCTCAGCATGCGGCTGACAATCGTAGTCGTCACCCAGCCCTGATTGTGCAGATAGGGCACTGCGGTTTCGCGCCACATGGCCTGCATTTCCCGCGGCACGCCGGGAAAAGTCATGAGCGTTAAGTTGGGCCGCGGCGACCAGATGATACCAGGAGCGGTGCCCTGGGGGTTGGGCAGCACCAGGGCACCCTCCGGCAGCAGGGCCTGCTTACGGTTGCTGGGGGGCATTGTGCGACCCCGCGCCGTAAACTTGGCTTCAATATCGGTCAGCAGGTCGGGATGCTCGACCAGGGGGGCACCAAACAGGTTGGCTAGCGTCTCTATGGTCAGGTCGTCGGGGGTGGGGCCAAGGCCGCCGGTAAACAGCAGCAGCTTCTCGTCTGAGCCAGCGCGATCGGTGGCCACAGTCACCACCTGTTGAATCCGGGTCGGATTGTCGCCTACTACGGTCTGGTAATAGTGGGGTATCCCGAGGGCGAAGGAAAGAAAGCTGAAGGCGCAATAGTGTCATTATGACCATGGCAGGGGAGCCAGGAAAAGCCTGCCAGGCCTTTTGAAGGCATTCCCTGGTGATAGGGCATTGTGTGGTTGATATTGCATTGGTTGGGATATGGAAGAAAGCCCGATGGCAGGTTGGAGCGATGGTCAAACAGCTTCTGGAAATGATGGTCAAGGCCCCACCCTGGGGGGCGATGGTCAAGGCCCCGCCCTGGGGGGCGATGGTCAAGGACCCGCCCAGAGGGGCGATCGCAAATCCGGCTGGCCCTCTGGGCTTCTGGCTCTAGTGCTGGGAGGCTTACTCTACCGCACTATCGTCGCTTTTTGGATGCTGCCGGGTTTTGACGAAGCCTACTACTACCTCTACAGCCGCTACTTAAGCTGGAGCTATTTTGACCATCCGCCCATCGTCGCGTTGACTACTGGAGTGGGCTGGTGGCTCACCGGAATAATTTCGCCATTCACCCTGCGGCTGGGGGCGCTGGTGATGTACTGCGTCAGCCTGGGGTTTCTGTACCTGGCGGCAGCGCGCCTGTTTTCGGCGGCGGTTGGGCGCATGACGGTGGCTATTGTCACCCTGATTCCGCTGTTTGCGATCGCCTTTGGCATTCTGACGTCTCCCGACAACGGGCTGATTTTGTTTTGGAGCGCCACACTGCTGGTGGCTGCCTGGGAGTTTTTCCCTGACCGCAGCCGCCTTAACGATCACGACCTGCTTAAAGCTACCTATGTGCCCACCTGGCGCATCGCGCTGTTGGGCCTGACTGTAGCCTTGGCCTGTTTGAGCAAGTACCACGGCTTTGTGCTGGGTCTCAGTCTGGTCGGGTTTTGTGTGGCCTCTCGACCCTATCGCGCAGCGCTGCGATCGCCCTGGCTGCTGCTCGCGATCGTCGTTTTTGGCCTTACCCTCTTTCCGCTTTGGTACTGGAACAGTCAGCACGACTGGATTTCCTTTCGCTTTCAGCTGGGCATGCGGTTTGATGGCAACACCGGCAGCAACGGCTTTAGCCTGGGCCAAATGGTGGGCTACTGGCTGCTATCAATCGTCTATCTGTTTCCCCTGTTTGGGTTTCCGCTTTGGTGGGTAGCCGCCAAACAGAGCGGCAAACAGGCGTTATTCTGGTTTTCTCCCAAGCCAAGCGGTGGCGAAGCCCAAAATTACTACAAGCAAGCCCTGATTCTTTGGCTCTCGCTGCCCATTATGCTGCTGTTTACCCTGCTGGGGGGCAAGCAGCAGATTTTGCCCGCCTGGCCTGCTCCGGGCTACTGGGGCGTCAGCATTTTGCTGGCGGCCCAGGTGCTGGTCTGGCAGCGCCAGCGGCCTCGGCTGATTCGTCGCTGGCTGTGGGGCTCAGGGTTATTTTTGGCCTCGCTCTCGATGGTGGCGCTGCTGCACCTACGGCTGGGCATTTTGCAGCAGCCCAGCACCTACGCCATTTGGGGCGGGCTAGTTCCGGTTGAGCAGGATGGCTCTACCGAACTGCTTGACACCTCACAGATGCAGCGTCTGTTTGCCAGCACGCCCGAGGTGAGGTCAGCTCTGGATGAAGTGGGATTTGTCTTTACCAACGAATATTATTTGGGGGGCTACTTTGCCATGGCTATTCACCCCCTGGTCGACCTACCCGTGACCGCTTTTAGCCAAGATCCGCGCGGCTTTGCTTTTTGGCTCAACCCTCAGGACTGGGTAGGTCAAGACGCGCTCTACATGACGATCGCTCGCTTTACCGAAACCGACGACATTCTTGCTCGCTATCGCCCGCTCTTTGACAGTGTGGAGCCCTTAGCCACCGTTCCCCTGCAACGGGGTGGGGCCGTTACTGAGACGATTCACATCTATCGGGCCAATAACCTACGTCAGGCCTACGAATACCCCTACGGTCCCTCAGCGAGGTCGCTGCCGCAGCCGCCAGCCGGTGTAGCTGAGTAGCGCCGTCGCCCCCAGAGCGTAGACCAGCCCGCTGGGAATACCAGCAAAGGCCAGGGCCAAACTGCCGGCCCACAGCGTCAGCACGTAGATAAACAGGACCGTTACGCGGTGAGATAGACCTGCTTTGCGCAACCGGTGATGCAGATGGCGATTGTCGGCCGCAAAGGGAGACTCGCCAGACCGCAGCCGGTCTAAAATGACGGCCGACATATCCAGAATGGGCACGGCCAAAATCAGGTAGGGCAGCAGCACTGCCGCTGTCGTCACCGTCTTGACCAGGCCGATAACTCCCACTCCGGCCAGCGTAAAGCCCATAAAATAGGCCCCGCCGTCGCCCATAAAAATCTTGGCCGGATTGAAGTTGTAGCGCAGGAACCCCAGCGCGCCGCCGGCCAGCGCGGCGGCAATTAAAGCGGCGGCTGGCTGATTCATAAACAGGCTCACCACCAGCATGACCAGGGCCGCAATACCGGAGACCCCGGCGGCCAAACCGTCCAGGCCGTCGATCCAGTTGATGGCGTTGGCCATGCCCACCAGCCAGAGAATGGTCACCGGCAGGCTGATGATGTCGGGCAGCTGGGTGAGCCCATAGAAGGGAATGGTGAGGAAGTCGATGCTGACCCCCACGTACCAGGCTATGGTAGCCACAATGGCCTGCATAAATAGACGACTGATGGGAGAGAGCCCAAACAGGTCGTCGGTCAGCCCGATTAGAAAGAACGCCAGCCCGCCCAGGGTGACGCCCCAAATTTGATACTCCTGCGGGGGGGCGAGGTGAGCACCCGTGGCATCGATAAACCCACCGAGAGACCACACCGCCAGCAGCGCCAGCAGGGTGCCTAGAAATATTGAGACCCCGCCCAGGCGCACCATGGGCTTGTCGTGCACTTTGCGACCGCCGGGCTGGTCTACGCGCCCGCTTTTGAGGCCAATGCGGCGCACGATGGGCGTCGTGCCCAGCACCACCGCGGCGGAGATACCAAAGGCCAGCACATGATACAAAACGAACGGCATCCTCACCCCTCCTATTTTGAGAACCCTTTACCCTGTCGGTTGGGTTCTATCCCAGCAGCCTACTACGCCTTGACGGCACCTTTTACCCCAGGCCTGTCCCAGGCGCTGAGCGCCGAGGTACTAAAACTGAACCAGAGAGTATTCTGGCCCGAAACAGTCCATAGGATAGGTCGAGTCTGCTAAATAAGCAAAAACTCCATGCAATTATGACAGAACATTAAGGTGTCACCCTAACTTTCTGCAACATTGTATGGAGTCGCGGTCGAACTCGTTGGTATACCCAGAATTTGCGGATTAGGGGTGTTAGGTGTCAGGAACTGCCTGGCACCTCGAACCTGACACCTAACACTGTTCCTTTAGACCAGGGCCGGAACCAGCCCGCCCAGGTGAGCGTAGAGAGGGAAGCGATCGCACAGGACCGCCACGCGCCGCTGGCAGTGTTCAACCATCGTGACGTCGTCTGGGTTGAGCAGGCGATCGGCAATGATGTCGGCGATTTCGGTAAACTCAGCCTCACCCATGCCTCGCGTTGTCATGGCCGGAGACCCCAGGCGCAGCCCGCTGGTGACAAAGGGCGACTCGGGGTCGTAGGGCACGGTGTTTTTGTTGGCGGTGATATTGACGTCGCTGACCAGCTGGTCGGCCCGCTTGCCCGTCATGCCGATCGAGCGCAGGTCGCACAGCACCAGGTGGTTGTCGGTGCCGTCAGAGACGACCTTGATGCCCCGCTGCTGCAGCTGGGCCGCCAGTCGCTTGGCGTTGGCAATCACCTGAATCGCGTAGGTGCGAAACTCGGGCCTGAGGGCTTCGCCAAAGGCCACGGCCTTAGCGGCAATCACGTGCTCTAGAGGGCCGCCCTGGCTGCCGGGAAAGACGGCTTTGTCAAACTTTTTGCCCAGCTCGGCATCGCGGGTCAGAATCAGGCCACCGCGAGGACCGCGCAGGGTTTTGTGGGTGGTGGTGGTCACCACATCGCAGTGGGGCAGTGGGTTGGGGTGCTGTCCAGCAGCCACTAGCCCGGCAATGTGGGCGATGTCGGCTAGCAGGTAGGCACCAACCTCGTCGGCGATCGCCCGAAACTTTTCAAAGTCAATGGTGCGGGGATAGGCCGAGTAGCCGCAAATAATCAGCTTGGGGCGATGCTCCAGCGCCAGAGCGCGGATTTGGTCGAAGTCGAGCTGCTCAGTATCGCGGCTGACGCCGTACTGCACGACCTTAAACCACTTCCCCGACACGTTGACCGGCGAGCCGTGGGTGAGGTGGCCGCCGTGGGAAAGATCCATACCCAAAATGGTGTCGCCGGGTTCCAGCAGGGCCAGGAAGACGGCAAAGTTGGCCTGAGCTCCGGAGTGGGGCTGTACGTTGGCGTGGGCGGCGCCGAAGAGTTCTTTAGCGCGATCGATCGCAAGCTGCTCGGCCTCATCCACAAAGGCGCAGCCGCCGTAGTAGCGCTTGCCGGGCAGCCCCTCAGCGTACTTGTTGGTTAGCACCGAGCCCTGGGCTGCCAGTACCGCCGCCGAGGTAAAGTTTTCGCTGGCAATCAGCTCTAGGTGGTCACGCTGGCGCTGGAGTTCGCGCTGCACAATGCTCGCCAGCAGCGGATCCGACTCTTGCAGAAAATCAAAGTTAGTTTGAGGCACGGGCAAGGCTCCCAACAATCGACAGATTTAGACGGACAACATAAGGGGGCCGGTTAGCGGGTCGCTGGTAGCAGAGCGGCCTTCCCCCAAAGCTATTTGCGGCTGCCTAGAGCCAGGTCGCCTGCCCTGCCATATCGCGCCACGGCACTGCGCGCTGGGGCAGGTTAGGGTAGAGACTGTGGCCGTTGAGCAGTTTGTGCGCAGTCTATTATCTTATCTGGATGGCTCTGAATTTGGTAGTTCAATGCCCGGTTTGCCAAAGGCACCCTGCACGAATTCCGAATTTGCGGGCAAATGTTACGGATTGCAACATATAATCTTTAGGAACGGCGGGGGCAGGGTTGCTTCTGAGAATGGGCCAATTTCAACTGTTTTGCCAAAGTTGGGTGCAGTTGTGAGAGGCTAGGTTAAGCAGAATTGCCTGTAGTCGGTTTGAGATTTATATTCTCCAGGTTTGGGTCATTAATGCTGCAACTGACGGATTCTCCCCCCATCCAATCCCTATCCTCCGTTGAGGACGCCTATGAGGTGTGCCGGCGCGTCACGGCTAAGTATTCCAAGACGTTCTACACCGGCACTATGCTGATGGCCCCGGCTAAGCGGCGCGCCATTTGGGCCATCTATGTTTGGTGCCGTCGTACCGATGAACTCGTGGATGGACCGCAGGCGCAGTTTACTAGCGAAAAAACCCTCGATCGCTGGGAGTCTCAGCTGGAGTCGATTTTTGCGGGCTGTCCGGTGGATGATGAGGACGTGGCCCTGGTCGATACCCTGGAGCAGTTTCCCCTCGACATTCAGCCCTTTCGCGACATGATTGCGGGCCAGCGAATGGACCTGCACCGCAATCGCTACGACACGTTTGAAGACTTAGAACTCTACTGCTACCGGGTGGCGGGCACCGTAGGGCTGATGTCGACAACGGTAATGGGCATTGATACCCAGCTGCAAACCGCCCCCTGGAGCCGACAGAAGCAGCTTGATCCCACCCCCCAGGCGATCGCCTTGGGCATTGCCAATCAGCTCACCAATATTTTGCGCGACGTGGGCGAAGATGCCCGTCGAGGCCGTATTTACTTGCCTTTAGCCGACCTGGCCGCCTTTGACTATACCGAGGCCGACCTGATGGCTGGGGTACTCGACAACCGCTGGCGAGCCCTGATGGCCTTTCAGATCGATCGCGCCCGTCGGTTTTACGCCGAGGCAGAGAGCGGCATTGGACTGCTGAGTGAAGACGCCCGCTGGCCGGTGTGGTCGGCGCTGGCCCTCTACCGCCAAATTTTGGACGTGATTGAGGAAAACGACTACGACGTTTTTAGCCAGCGAGCCTTTGTGCCTTCCCTGCGTAAGCTGCTGACCCTACCCCGCACTTTGCTTATGGCACGGGTGCTTTAGGGGCTGTCATCAATCAATCGCTGACGACCCAAAATCAGCGATTACAGCTTCTGACTTTTAGATCGGCGTAGCAGCGCTGATGGAACAAGGGTTGTGGCCAGAATTGATGACGCGCTCCAGGCTGACTACAGGCAGGCTTGCCTCAGCCCATGACTGCTACTTCTGGACAGGGCAAGGCACCGCTAGATTTATTAAGATATGTATAGAGCCCTTGGGCCGTACATTTCTACTCTGCGCCACCTGCCATGACAACCACCGCCGCCTCTGCCGAAGCACCAAACGCCACTGCCTGGAAAATTAAGCTGCTCTACGATGGCGACTGCCCCCTCTGCCTGCGAGAGGTAAATTTTTTGCGCAAGAAAGACAATGGGCGTGGGCTGGTCGCCTTTACCGACATTGCAGCCGACGATTACAGCCCCGCAGACAATGGCGGCGTTAACTTTGCTACCGCCATGGGCCGCATTCACGCCGTCAAACCCGATGGTACGGTGATCAAAAATGTAGAGGTGTTTCGCCAGGTCTATGCAGCCCTGGGCATCGGCTGGATCTATGCCCCCACCGGCTGGCCAATTATTGGCCCTCTCGTAGATTGGATTTACGGCATTTGGGCCAAATGGCGGCTGGCGATTACGGGTCGGCCCAGCTTGAAAACTATTTTGGCTGAGCGCGAGGCCCGCCTAGGGGAAGGTTGCGGCGATCGCTGCCAGATTTGATGCGTCAACCTCAGCACCACCTCAGGTCCATTTTCAGAGCAACGGCTCATGACGCTGGCGCGTCACTCCAAACGATGAAAAGGCTCACAGCCGTTCCCTGAGCGGAGTCGTAGGCTTTGCCGCCCCAAAGGGGCTAGGGAACGGGCTTTCTCCCTTCGGGAGTTTCACGAACGACTCCGCTCAGCCCTCGGTTATTTTCAGGGCAACGTCCCACGATGCTAGCGCGTCACTCCAAACGATGAAAACACTTCAAGCCGATCCCTGAGCGGAGTCGAAGGGATCGGGCTTCGACTCCGCTCAGCCCTCGGTTATTTTCAGAGCAACGCCCCATGACGCGGGCGCGCTACTTCAAAGGATAAAAATACTCACAGCTATTCCCTGAGGGAAGTCGTTGGTGAAGCCGCCCCAGAGGGGCTAGGGAACCGCTATTCTCAGGGCGAATCTTGCTTGTTTTCCCTAATTTGGCAAGGGCAAATGCCACTTGCCCCTACAGGTTGCTGTAATGCTTTGCCACATGAATCATCCATTAAAAAGGCTGAGCCTCTAGAGACTCAGCCCTTTTGATAGGGTTTGAAAGAATTGTTCTACCGCTCAGCCGACTCAGAACCGGTATCTTCAGATTCGTCAAGGGAGCTGCCGTTGCCGTTGTAGAGGGCATCGAGCTGCTCGCGGGCGTCTTTGACCGAAATCGACTTCATTACCAACAGCGGTTCACGAATAACCTGACCATCCTGGTCGAGCAGCTCAGGGTGGGGGACAGAGCCACCGCCTGAAGGGGCGCCGCCATCGCTGGGGTAAGACGACGGGCTACCGCCGTAGGTGCGAGGCGATCGAGGGTTGCGGGCATTGCCGCCAAGCAAAATCAGGTTTCGCACCAGGTTTGCGATCGCCACAATAGCCAGAACCGCAAATGCAATGATGTAAACGACTTGCCACATAGTTGCTATCCTCTGGCTAACCTTTGCCTGTATTGACTTTAGCGCGTTTCAGGTTCCCGTGCTGAGTCGGCCTTAAAACCTGAGGGTTAACTCGCTTAACCTGTATCTAGTTTAACCAAAATTCCTCTGCATCAGCCTCAACCGTAGGGTTGTTCAGGGGTTGCCAACCCGGCTGCCAGAGCGATCGATTCTTCAGCTGCTTGGCATTGACCCAGAGCCGCACCGTCGGGTCACAGGAGGCCACCAGTTCGGCAAAGACCCACTGCCCCTCCTGCTTGCGGTTAGCCACCTGAAAATGCCGCCAGCCCTCAGTTTTTTGACGGGCCGTCCATTTGGAGCCGAGTAGGTGAGGGTATTTTTGTTTGCGTGCCATTACCGAATCCCACTATCCTCCAGCCGCTTCCGAATACCGCCCATGTGGACGGCGCGACTGCTGATCTGGGCCTGTTTTTCGCCGATGAGCACGTAGACGCGGCCGGAGAGCAGCTGACGTACGAAGGGACGGCGGTAGACCAGAATGTTGTCTAGATTAGCGTCACTGTCTTCGGTATAGCCCATTTCGGCCAGGGCAGCATCGAGTTCGCGCTTGAAGGTTTTGCGGCTGCTGATGGGTAGCTCCAGGGTGGTGCTGCGGTTGACTAGCGCCCCCAACAGGCCGCCTACGACCCCAAATAGAGTGCCGTAGAGATTAGGCAGGCCGGTATCGAGGCCGATGCCGAGTGTTTTGGTGGCCAGCAGGGCGGTGACCAGGGCGGTGCCAGAAAAGTAGTATAAGAATGTGAGGCCAAAACCGGGGCCAGCGGGCAGCGTGGGTTGATCGGACATAGCAAGGGCTCTCGCATCTGGGCACTAGTGTCTATCTTTTCATCAATCCTGGCCGTTGGGAATGGTTGAAGATTGGTAGGCTGATAGAGATTTTCTCAGGTTTTTTGGGGCTTTTTGGGGCTTGGGTATGCTCGATCTGCTTCAGCTCAGCGGCAAACAGCGGCAGTTTGTGGAACTACTGCAGCAGCAGCAAACGGTGGAAAGTTTGCGATCGCTCTGTGCCCAGGCCGGTTTTGACGTCAACTTTATCAATGGTTTTTTGCTGAGCGGGGCGCTCAATGGCTACGTACAGTGGCAAGAGCACACCCAGCAGACCTGGGTGTTGACGGCCAAAGGCGAAGAGCTGGGCGGCGTGCTGCCGGGGTTTGCGTTGGCCAAGCGACTGTTGGCGGGCACCCGCGATCGCGCCACCCTGCAGGCCGAGTTAGGCCCCGACTTTAGCCTCAACTACGGAGCGCTGCGACGCGAGCAGGCGGTCGATCTGGTCGATGGCGAGGGCGAGGGCCAGATCACCGTGTTGAAATCGGCGGTGCTGGGGGCCTACCAGCAGCGGCAGGCGGCGTTTGCGGCGATCGCAGCGGGTAACGGCTTTGAGGAGGGTGCTGAGTCATCCTTAGAATGGCTACAGCAGCAGGGCTACATCGCCAGCCGGGTCGAGTCAGACTACAGCCTGACGGTGCTGCCCGCGCTACAAACCCTGGAGCTGAGCGATCGCGTGACGGCCCTGACTAGCGAGCTAATTCTCTCGGGCCAGTGGCGAGAGGTTGACCTCAAACCCTACGACATTCACGCCGAGGTGCCCGATGTGGCCTACGGGCGGCCCACCATTTTGACCCAGTGCATTCAGCGCATTCGCGACATTTTTTTGAATATGGGCTTTGACGAAATGTCGGGCTACCTGGTGGAATCGGCCTTCTGGAACTTTGACGCCCTGTTTACGCCCCAGGACCACCCGGCTCGCGAGGTGCAGGATACGTTTTATCTAGCCAATCCTCAAACCCTGCCTCTACCAGAGGATCGCACCCTGGTAGAGCAGGTGAAACAGGTGCACGAGGCCAACTACGGCGGTGAATGGACCGAGGCCGAAGCCAGCCGCGCCATTCTGCGGGCTCACACCACCACCTCGACAGCCCGTCGCCTGCACCAGCTGCGGGGCCAGGACGGCAAGTATTTTTCCATCGATCGCGTGTTTCGCAATGAGACGGTCGATCGCACCCACCTGGCCGAGTTTCACCAGATTGAGGGCGTGGTCGTCGGCGAACTGCTCAGCGTACGCACCCTGATGGGCTACCTTACCTACTTTTACGAGCGCCTAGGCTTTCAAAATCTCAAGTTTAAGCCCACCTACAACCCCTACACTGAGCCGTCGCTGGAGGTGTTTGCCTACCATCCGCCCAGCGATCGCTATATCGAAGTCGGCAACTCTGGCCTGTTTCGCCAGGAAATGCTGGAGCCCCTGGGCTGCGGCGACAAAGCTACGGTGGCCTGGGGACTGGGCCTGGAGCGCATTGCCATGCTGCTCTACGATGTCGAAAAGCTCTCTGACCTGATTGGCCCCGATATTCGCCTTTGATATGCGAATATTCACCGTCTATGCCGCCCCAAAAACATCTCTAAAGCGGGAGTTGTCTGGGGCTGCCCATCGGGTATAACGGGCAGGATTAGCGTAAGGGCATGAGCGTTACAATTCCCCACATTCGATTTCGGCGGCGGCTGATTCGCGCGATCGCCCTGCCCGTTGTGCTACTGCTGCTGCTCTCAGGTGTCTCTATCTGGCAAATCACGCGGTTGTTAGCGGCCCTGGAGTCGGTGGACCGCACCAGCCGCGTGATTTCGCAGGCCAACGTGGCTCAAAAGCTGGTGCTGGACCTGGAAACCGGCTTTCGCGGGTATCTGCTGACCGGACAGCCAGAATTTCTAGCGCCCTACGAGCAGGCCAGCACGCTGGTTGAGCCCAATTTAGAGGAGTTAAAGGCGCTGGTTGCAGACAACCCGAGCCAGGTTCAGCGCATTGTCGAGCTGACGAGCACCCTGCAGCAGTGGAAACAGCAGGTCAGACCAGCCATAGCCCGTCGGCAGCAGGGCGAGGTAGAACCGCTGAGCAACCACCGACGCCGCAAACAGCTGATCGATCGCATGCGGCAGCAGATTGCGTCTTTTGTGGCCACCGAGGAGCAGCTGCGTAACCAGCGCAGCCAGAGGGCTCAGGCCGCGACTGAATCGGTCATTTTGACTAGCGTGCTGCTGGCCCTTGGCATTGGGGTGATACTGGCCTATTTCATCTATCGCCAGATTCTACAGGTGTCGCAGGTCTATGAAGGGGCATTGCAAACCGCCCAAACCCGCACCCAGGAAGCTGAACAATCGGCCATTTCGCTCCAGCGCAGCGCCCAGCGACTGGCGGCCCTGCACGACATTGACCGGGCAATTTTGGCCACCGAGCTGAATAAACCTCTGACCGACAGTGCCCTCAGCCAAATGGGTCAAGTGGTGCCCTATCAAGAAGCCTTTGTGGCTGTATTTGATTTAGAGGTTGCAACCGCTGAAGTGCTGGCTGGTCAATGTCAGACGGGGGAGCTGACGCTGCCCGTGGGCACCAAGCTTGCGATCGCTGATTTTGCCCCCGACCAGCGCTTGCTGCACGAGGTTCGCTACCTGCCCAACCTGTCGGCTATGGAGGCTGGTTCACCTGTGGTTGAGCGGCTGCGATCGCAGGGCTTTTTGAGCTGTTTGAGGGTGCCCTTGCTGGTTGACAACACCCTGGTTGGCGAACTCAACCTGGCCTCGGTTGAACCCGCCGCCTTTGACGCCGAAGCCCAGGACATTGCCCTGGAGGTTGCCAATCAGCTGGCGATCGCGCTGCAACAGTCCCACCTGCGCCAGCAGCTTCAGGCCACCAACCGGCAGCTTCAGCACGAACTTCAGGAACGCCTGCAAACCGAGATGGAGCTGCGCGAACAGGAGCAGTTGTTTCGCTCTACGTTTAACCAGGCGGCCGTTGGTATTGCCCACGTTAGCTCAGACGGTCGCTGGCTGCGAGTCAATCAAAAACTATCTCAGATAGTCGGCTACACCCGTGATGAGCTGCTGCAGCAGACGTTTCAAGACATTACCTATCCAGAGGACTTAGATATTGACCTGGCTTATTTTCACCAAATGTTGGCCAATGAAATTCAAACCTACTCAATGGAGAAGCGCTACATCCGCAAAGACCACTCTCTAATTTGGATTAACCTGACGGTATCTCTGGTGCGCAAAGCTAACGGAGAGCCTAACTACTTTATTTCTGTTGTAGAAGATATCAGCGAACGGCAAGCCGCGCTACGCGAACGCAAACAGGCTGAAGACGCCCTGCAGCAGCTGAATGACACCCTGGAGCAGCGCGTCGAAGAACGCACCGCCCAGCTGGCCGAAATTAACCAGGAGCTAGAAGCGTTTACCTACTCGGTTTCCCATGATTTGCGGGCGCCGCTGCGCACCATGCAGGGGTTTGCCCAGGCCCTGCTCGAAGACTGTGGCGAACGACTCGACGACTTCTGCCAGAGCTATATTGACTCCATTATTGATGATGCGGTGCAGATGAATGGCCTGATCAGCGATTTGCTGGACTACAGCCGCCTGACTCGCACTCAAGTTCATCTTCAGCCCACCGAATTAGATGATGTCGTAGCAGAAACCCTGAAGCAGCTAGGGGCTCAAATTGAGGAAAAGCAGGCTCAAATTAATGTTGCAGCCAGTCTACCCAGGGTTATGGCCCACCGTTCAACCCTGATTCAGGTGGTCATCAATCTGGTTGGCAACGCGATTAAGTTTGTCAAACCGACGACTCAACCACAGATAGATATTTTCGCTGAAGAAACGTATCAAGATGAGGGCCGCTGGATACGATTGTGGATTGTAGACAACGGTATTGGCATTGCCCCTGAACACCAGGAGCGAATCTTTCGCGTTTTTGAACGCCTGCATGGTGCCGAGAGCTACCCCGGTACGGGCATTGGGTTGGCCATTGTGCGTAAAGGGCTAGAGCGGATGGGTGGACAAGCCGGGGTAGAGTCGCAGTTGGGTCATGGAAGCCGTTTTTGGATTGCACTACCAGGTGCTGTTCTCGCTTTGAAAGAAGACACCCATGACCTCACCCCTCCGAATACTCCTGATCGATGACAACCGCAGCGATCGCGCCCTGGTTTTACGAGAATTGCAGCGCGAATTCGACCCGCTAGAGGTCACAGAAATCACCAGTTCGGGTGAGCTAAATCGGGCGATCGCAGCTGGCAACTTCGATGCTGTGGTCACTGACTTTCAGCTACGCTGGTCAACCGGTCTAGACGTTTTAGAAATGGTGAAACAACGGCATCCCAGCTGCCCGGTGGTGATGTTTACCAACACCGGCACCGAAGAAGTCGCCGTTGAAGCGATGAAGCTAGGCCTCGACGACTACATTATTAAGGGGCCAAATCGCTACATTCGAGTTCCCATTGCCGTTCGCCATGCGCTAGAGCGTCGGGAGATGCAGCAGCGGGCCGCTCTGCTCGAAATTCGCCTGCAGGGACTGCTGAATCAGGTCAAAATCGGCATTTTTAGGTCTAATGCCGAGGGCGTCCTGATCGAGGCCAACCGCGCTTTTCTGGAGCTGCTGGGCGTTCAATCGCTGGCCGACGCCAACGCCATGAATTGGTTCGACCTGCGCGACGGCTACAGGCAGCTGATGCAGCTGTCGCCACCTCAGCAGCAGGAGCAAGAAGTTAGCCTGCAAAAGAGCAATGGCAACCAGTTCTGGGCGCTGTTAACGACTACCTTAAACACGGTTGAAGCGGTCGCCGTTGTCGATGGGCTGCTGGAGGATATTAGCGATCGCAAACAGGCCGAAGTGGATCTACAGCAGCTCAATGCCACTTTAGAAACCCGCGTGCAGGAACGCACGGCTGAACTAGAGGCGGC
>PYER01000123.1 GCA_003017855.1 filamentous cyanobacterium CCT1 | reverse complement strand
CCGTCTGCCCTGTGGCTGGCGCTCATGCCCCTGGTGCCGATCGCAGGCGGTGCCCTCACCTACCTGCATCGACGGCTCAAACATCAGCAGGTGTTTCGGCGGCGGCTGTCTCGACGGCACCCGCTGCCCAAGCCCCCCTGCCCTGGCAAAAGGCCTCGATAAGCGCTCTCAGAAGCGCCCTCAAAATAGACAACAAGCATCCATAACGGGACAGTCACCGCGAGTCAGCATTTGCTGCCAGAACCTGTTCTAAAAAATCCACCTTCAGACAGTTGATCTTAATTGCCCGTAATATTCTCAGCTGAGCTGAGGAGCAAATCTAAAGAAAAGGTACAAAAATGAGGGGGGTGACCCGCCGCAGAGGTCACCATGAATACTATTGATACAGGCTCAGGCATCGCTATAGGGCATCTATAACCTATAGATAAACCTATAGATAGCTCACCAAGCTGGCTGAATAGGTCAGCATAGCAATGCCGCTGAGCAGAATTTATGCGCCGATACACCATCGAATTGATCAGGGCCAGAGGTTCTGTCGGGGACGCTGTCAGAGACACTGCAGCGCTCCCTGGCCGATTGCTCCTGGGGCTGGCCGACTACCGATGGGTTCTGGTTGGGCGCTGAATGTTTACGCTTCGCCTTTATCAAATGCCTATATCGAGGCCCATCTATCGTCTGCGCGAGCAGCGCAAGCCGTTGCAGGGTCTACTGTTTATACCCTTATTTACTGTTTCCTGGAGAGTCCTATGCTGACCGTTGCCGACATCATGACCCACCACGTCACCACTATTGCCAGCGGAGCTACCGTGGCCGAGGCCATAGACTTGATGCAGCACCGGCAGATTCGATCGCTCCTCGTCGAGCACCGCGCCCAGGACATGCCCTTTGGGATGGTGACCGAACGCGATATTGTCTACACCGTCGTCGCCCGTGGCCACGACCCCGAAAAAGTGCTGGTGCAGGACATCATGCGGCAGCCCTGTATTTCGTTAACTCCCGACCTCACGATTCAAGAGGCCTCTCAGGTGCTGTCAGACACCGGAGTACAGCGCGCCCCCGTACTTCAGGATGGCGAGCTGCTGGGGGTGATTTCTGTCACCGATATTCTGATGCGGGGCATCCCGGTACTGACCCTGAGCCACTAGGAGCTGTAGAAGTAATCGAAAAGAGGCCGCAATTGTGGCCTCTTTTCGATTATTACCCTTCTGCTGGGGCTCGATTCGACAGCTCCGTCAGCCAGCGCAGGCGATCGCGCACTTCATCGGTCAGCGCCTCGGGCCGGTAGCGCCAGCCCCAGTTGCCGTCAGATTTGCCGGGGGTGTTCATGCGGCAGTCGCTGCCGTAGCCCAGCACGTCTTGCAGCGGCACGATCGCCTGGTTGGCGACCGACAACAGCGCCAGGCGAATCATGGTCCAGTGAATGCCCTCGGGGCTGAAGCAGCCGAGGTACTGGGTCAGGCGCTCGCGCTCGTGGTCAGGCATTTTTTCGAACCAGCCGACGGTGGTGTCGTTGTCGTGGGTGCCGGTGTAAACCACGCTGTTGGGCACGTAGTTAAACGGCAGGTAGGGGTTGGTGCTGTCGCCGCCGAAGGCAAAGTGCAGAATCTTCATGCCCGGAAACTCAAACTCGTCGCGCAGCGCTTCAACCTCGGGGGTAATCATCCCCAAATCTTCAGCCATTACCGGCAGGGTGCCGAACTTCTCGCGCACGGTTTTAAACAGCTCGGTGCCAGGGGCCTCGATCCATTCGCCGTTCATAGCGGTGTCTTCGCCAGCGGGCACGCCCCAGTAGGCCTGTAGACCGCGAAAGTGGTCGACCCGAATGATATCGACGTAACCCAACAACGCGTTGATGCGCTGAATCCACCAGTTAAACTCTCGTTCTTTCAGCACGTCCCAGTTGTAGGTAGGGTTGCCCCAGAGCTGTCCGGTTTCGCTGAAGTAGTCGGGGGGCACCCCAGCCATCAGCGAAGGAGCCAGCGTCTCTTTGTCGAGCATAAAGTTATCGGGGTAGGCCCACACGTCGACGCTGTCGTGGGCGACGTAGATGGGAATGTCGCCGATGATCTGAATCTGGCGATCGCGGGCGTACTGCCGCAGCGACTGCCACTGGCGGTGAAACTCGAACTGCAAGAACTTCTGGCAAAAAATTTCGCTGGCCAGTTTTTCGCGCCACTCGGCCATAGCCTCGGGTTCGCGCCGGGCGATCGCGCTGGGCCACTCAGTCCAGCCCGCGCCGCCGTGGGCATTCTTGAGCGCCATAAAGAAGGCAAACTCATCCACCCAGAAGTCGCACTCTTCGCTGAACTGGGCCAGGGCGTTTTTGTCATCCCCTAAGGCTGTCTCATGAAACCGTCCGGCCGCTCGCTCCAGCAGCCGCATTTTGGCCGGAATCACCTCGTCAAAGGCCACCCACTCAGCGGGCAAGTGCTCCAGGTCGTGCAGCTCGTCGGGGTAGAGCAGGCCGCGATCGCAGAGCACCTCCAGACTGATCAACAGCGGGTTGCCCGCCATCGACGAGTAGCACAGGTAGGGCGAATTGCCGTGGCCCGTTGGCCCCAAAGGCAGCACCTGCCAGAGCTGCTGGCGAGTATGCGCTAGGAAATCTATAAATTGGTAGGCTTCTGGGCCTAGGTCGCCGATACCAAACCGACTGGGCAGCGACGTGGGATGCAGCAAAATGCCACTGGCACGGGGAAAGGGCATAGTTAGCTCGGTTTAATTCCAGTAGACTCTAGCATGGCCTTTGGCGGGCAGTCGGCTGTCCAGAGAGTTATTTTAGGTTGAACGAATTTTTTATGAAGTCACTTTTTCATGACTGCCTACCGCAACCCTGCCCCCACCGTCGACATTATTATTGAGCTGCTGCACCACCCCCATCGCCCCATCGTGCTGATCGAGCGCCACCACGAGCCCCTGGGCTGGGCCTTACCCGGTGGCTTTGTCGACTACGGCGAAAGCGTCGAAACCGCCGCCCGCCGCGAAGCCGCCGAAGAAACTGGCCTCACCGTCGAGCTAGTTGAGCAGTTTGCCGTCTACTCAGACCCCGATCGCGACCCCCGCAAGCACACCCTGAGCGTAGTCTTTTTAGCCACCGCCACCGCCGACCCCGTCGCTGGCGACGACGCCAAAACCGCCACCATCATCAACCCCTGGGAAACACCAGAAAACCTCTGCTTTGATCACGATCGCATTTTGCGCGATTATTGGCAGTATCGCTTTTACGGGCGCAGGCCCCGATTTGGCAGCTGATTCAGTTCAAAATGCAAAGTGCAAAATTCAAAGCCAGAGTCCCCCATTTTGAATTTTGCATTCTTCACCCATCCACCCATCCACCCACCCACCTACCTCCCCATGCAGCGCACCATCATCAACACCCCCACCGCCCCCGCTCCCGTTGGCCCCTACAACCAGGCGGTGGCCGTCAGCGGGCAAATGCTCTTTGTCTCGGGGCAGGTTGCCCTCGACCCGGCTACAGGGGCGCTGGTGGGTGAAGGCGATGTGGTAGCCCAGACCGAGCAGGTGATCGCCAACCTGAAGGCGATTCTCACCGCCGCCGGGGCCAGCTTTGACAACGTGGTCAAAACCTCGGTGTTTCTCAAAGACATGAACGACTTTGCAACCGTCAACGAAGTCTACGCCAAGTACTTTGGCGGCGACAATGCGCCAGCACGCGCCTGTGTCGAAGTGTCGCGGTTGCCTAAGGATGTGGCGGTTGAAATTGAGTGTATCGCGGTGTTGTAGGTGGAAATATCGCGAAATTTGCTCAGGGCGATCACCATTGTAATAGCGAAAAAATAGGTTAGATTTGGCTGAAAGGCTGCTAAATCTCAGTCGATCTGTTGGCACCAATCTACCCTTCAAGGCAGAACAGATCAGCTTTTTTAAGGTTTACTCTTGGAGGTAGAACCAAGAGGCCTTTGTTATGCCTTCCGGCTACTCCAGATCCTTAACCTTTACTGAGTATCTTGCTCAAGATGCTCTTGCCCAACGACGGCAAGAGCCGAGGAAGGGTGCGCCCGCTGCGCCCAGAAACGTCAGCAACATCGCGCTGGCCCTGGGGCTGGCCGAAAGGCTGAAGCGAGTGGTCGATGGCAGGCTGATTCGCTCCCATGCGATCGCCCTGCAGGTGCCTGTCCTACCCGAGATTCCCCAGGATTATTGCATCCCTGACCTGATGGTGCTCACGCCCAAACTGGCCGCTCAGCTCGGCGAGAAACAAGATGCGATCGGGCTCGACATATCCAACCCGGCGCTGGTGGTCGAAGTCGTTGACCCCTATGGCACCCCCGCTGACGATGGCTACCGCTGCGACTACATTGACAAGCGCCAGCAGTACGAGCAGCGCGGCATTCCTGAATACTGGATTGTTGACCCCACGGCGGCGGAGGTCACGGTGCTGGCTCTGCACATGCAGGATAGCTATCAGGGGCGGGCATTTCGGGGGCAGCAGCAGATTCGCTCGGCAGGGTTTCCGACCCTGCAGCTGACGGTCGACGAGCTGCTGGGGCTGGGGGCGCAATAGCTGTCTCAGCACCGCCTCATGCTACCCCCGACGTGGGATGCTAAAACTCTAGTTGGAGTAAAGGGCATTCCCTGTGAAATTTGTATTTATTATCGACCCCATCCACCGTCTCGACCCCGGCCACGACACCAGTGTAGCCATGATGGAAGCGGCCCAAAACCGGGGCCATGAAGTTTGGGTGACGGCGGCCAGCGCCCTGAGCGTGGTGGCAGGCAAAGCTCTAGCCCTGATGCATCCGGTCAAGCTAACTCCTGTGCAGCTGGTCGATGGGCTGTGGGCTGCTGCCACCCCCTGGTTCGAGCTGGGTGAGGCCGAGCAGCGCCCGCTAGAAGATATGGATGCGGTGTTTATGCGCACCGACCCGCCGGTAACGGTGCCCTACCTCTATGCCACCTACATTCTCGACTACGTAGACCCGGCCAAAACCAAGGTGATCAACGCCCCCAGCGGGCTGCGGGCGGCCAACGAAAAAATGTATGCCCTACAGTTTACTGAAGCGATTCCAGAAACCATTGTTACCCAGAGTAAGGTGGTGATTCGCGAGACGGTGGAGCGCTGGGGCTCGGCGGTGCTCAAGCCCCTGGGCGGCAAGGCTGGGGAAGGGATTTTGTTTTTGCAGGCGGGCGATCGCAACCTCAACTCCATGGTCGAAATCAGCACCCGCCAGGGCCAGGAGCCGGTGATGGTGCAGACCTACCTGCCCGCCGCTAAAGACGGCGACAAGCGGATTATTTTGCTCAACGGCGAGCCCATCGGTGCGGTCAACCGCATTCCCACCGGCAGCGAGTTTCGCGGCAACATGGCGGTCGGGGGCCGGGTGGCCAAGGCCGAGATTACCGATCGCGAACTCGATATTTGCCGTCAGCTTGCCCCCACCCTAATTCGCGACGGCCTCTACTTTGTCGGCATCGACATCATCGGCGGCTACCTGACTGAGGTGAATGTCACCAGCCCTACCGGCATTCGCGAAGTCGATCGCCTCAACGATGTGCGCCTGGGCGACCAGGTGATCGCTTGGGTGGAGCAGGGGTAAACTGCCTATCGATGCGAGGTTAGACTGATAGGCAGTACATGTTGTGCCCACAAACGGCATCCGGGGGAGCCTATGCGAGCTTTGTCTGAGCAAGAGCTACAGATTATTAACAAAATTCGGCAGCTCTCTCCTTCACAAATTGTTGAGATCGAGGATTTCATTGACTTTCTCAGCCAGCGCTATCTAGATAATCAGCTGGTAGTAGCTGCCGCTCGAGCGGCTGAGCCCTCGTTAGCGCACGTGTGGGATAACCCAGAGGATGCCGCCTACGATGACCTTTGAGTTTGGGCAGGTTGTGCTTGTACCGTTTCCTTTCACCAATCAGAATGCTCAAAAGAAAAGGCCCTCAGTTGTTATTAGCTCGCAAGACTACAATATGGCCCGGCCGGATCTTATTCTCATCGCGGTAACTAGCCGGGTGAGAGCGCCTTTGCTGTTCGGTGAGATGACCATTACCGATTGGCAATCGGCAAGACTGCTCAAGCTATCGGTTGTCAAACCGATAGTTACGACAATTCAAAAGGATCTGGTTATTCGGCAACTGGGCCATCTAGCCTCAGCAGATAGGCAAGCTCTAAACAACTTGTTGCTGCTTTTGATAAAAGGATAGCGTCCTAATCATCGGTAATTAGCCAAAGTAGCGCTGGTGTTCTTCTGAGGCGAGCCAGTAGGCACTGGCGGGTTCTATGTCGGTCACAATTGGCTTAGAGTACTGGCCTGAATTCTGCAGCTGATCTTTGGCTCGGTGAGCGATCTGGGCCTGCTCGGGGGTGTGGTAAAAAATTACCGAGCGGTACTGCTCGCCGCGATCGCCCCCCTGGCGGTTGAGGCTGGTGGGGTCGTGGATGCGCCAGAAGGTATTGAGCAGGGCATCGTAGGAAATGTCAGCAGGGTTAAACTGCACCTGGCAAACCTCGGCGTGACCGGTAATGCGCGACAGCACATCTAAGTAGCAGGGGTTCTCAAAGTGGCCACCCATGTAGCCTACCGAGGTATCGACCACGCCATCGAGTTTGCGAAAGGCCGCCTCTACGCCCCAAAAACACCCGGCCCCAAAGGTGGCGAGTTCAACAGTAGTGGTCATTGGTTCAGAACCTTCAGGAAAACGCCCGGCTTTAATTGTAGAAAAAGAAATCTAATCCCCACGCGATCGCGGTGCTGCTATGACGGCTTCCCCCAAACAATCTAGCTCTGGCGCTCTGGCCCTGGCGGCCTTAACGGCCTTTGCCCAATCTACCGAGCCTGGGGTTTGGCCCCATTTAGACAAAGCTGAAATCGTCAAAGAGATGCGATCGCGCCTGCGCCAGCCCTTCAGCGTTAACCAGGGGCCGCAGCCCTTCTGTGGACCGGCTTCGGTGCTGTTTGAGCTGGTCCGCAAATTTCCGCTGCGCTACGTCGAGATTTGTCGCAGCTTATACGAGACAGGCGGGTTTCAGGCCGCCACCAAATTTATTCAGGCCTCAGCGGCGCTGCGACAGGCTAGCAAAGACATTGCCCACCTGGGGCCAGCCGACTGGATGGTGCTCGCCACCCTACGGGATTCTGAGAACCTGATTTTTCCGGTTGAGCCTAACGCGCCGGAGATTATTCGCAACCTGGCGGGCATGACCAAATCGTGGGAAATGCTGGGCTGGGTGCGCGAACTGTTGGGCTACAGCCACGCCGACTACCTGCACACCTACGTGCTGCGCGATCTAACGGCCCTGCGCAAGGCCCAGACAGTAATCGACCAGGGCGGGGTCGCCTTTGGCTTGATTACAGCTAAGGCACTGCTGAGCAAAACGCCGCCCCAGGTGATGGTTCCCAACCATTGGGTCACCCTGGTGGGCAATATCAATATTCAAAAAGGTACGTTTGGTCGCCACGACAGCGGCCAGGTCAGCTTTGATGTATTTACCTGGGCCAAGAAAGTGCACATCGACGTCAATGAAGGGGTCTTTGAAGATGCCTTTTGGGGGGTTGTGTTGGGCTGGTAGCGATCATCTAAGAATCGACGACTATTGAGAGCGTTTTGAGTTGCCCTCGGCGTCTTCCTGCTGCTCTTTTTCGACGGCTTTAATGCGCTCTAGCCACTGCCAGCCGTCAGAGGTCAGCTCGATATAGTCGGCCAGATCAAACATGCGGCCATCCTGCAGCTCGCTGACGTGGTGACCATTTTTCATTTGCAGCAAATGGGTTGAGCGCAGGCGACGTAGCGTCTGCCTGAGATCCGCGTTGCCGTAATACCCTGCCGTTCGGCCATTGGCCAGGTTTTTAAGATGCGATCGCTCATCCTCGGGCAGCAGCAGCGGCAGCATAACTCTCATAGTCTCTAATTCGCTTTCCTGCGCCTTCTGTTTTTCTTGCAGCCGTTCCAGTTCGAGCTTGATGCCAGCCACTTCAATCAGCTTTACCAACCCAAGCAAATTGGGCTGCACTAAAAGCGCTATACTCCCTCCGGCCAGCAGCAAAATCCCCAGTTCGACCAGGGTGAGTCGCCTCTCTTCGGCCAGTCCCTCAAAGACGATCAGGCCTAGGTATCGCATTGCTGCCAGGCCAATCAAGACAGCTCCTACCCACCGCAGCAAAAACCAGACTCGTTTCGATGAGCGATTCATAGAATTTTGCATCCAGACTAATGGCGAGATTCGTGAATTTTACGGGCCTCTACTAATAAAACAGTGTTACGGGGAAATTAAACAATAGCGAAAAAAGATTTATGAATGAATTTTGTTCGCTTCAATAAAGTCAGCGCTGACCGCCGCTGGCCCATATCAGCCATAAAGCCAAAACAAGGGACTACGCCAGGAATAAGGGGGTTATCTCACCTATCTTCCCTAAGGCATCCACACTATGGTTATGACTATGGATACAATTTCTTTTATTCTTGTCATTTTTGCTACGGTGCTTGTTTTACTGCAGGCTCCACAATTATTTTTGATGGTTGTAGCCATTCTGGGCATATCGATTGCGGTGGTCAACCTATTCTGGATGCCCTGGAAACAGTAAGGCAATCGAGCAGTTCCCCCAGGCGAGGGGTCTAAGGAAATACATGACTCATCTCGATCATGTCCCGTAAGATGGGCTAAGAAATAGCTCACTGCGCATTTAGGGTTTTTATGTCTACTATTCTTGCTGGCTGGCTCGCGATCGCCCTATGGCTGACGTCAGTGACGCTGCCTGCACCTGCGCCCCCACTGGCTCCAGGGTTAGGAGCATTACCAGGCCTGTCGTTTGCGGGCGAAGCGCCGGAGCTGGGTGTGCAGAATGGCCAGCTGTCGCCCTGTCCGCAAACTCCCAACTGCTGGGTGAGCCAGGGCGCTGATGCAGCCCACGCGATCGCGCCCATTGAGTACAGCCGCGATCGCGCTACGGCTCGCGATTTGCTGCTCAAGGTGCTGAAGGTCGTGCCTCGCACTGAAATTGTAGCGCAAACGGATGACTACATTCGCGCCAAATCGACCAGTCGTCTGCTGGGGTTTGTCGATGATCTGGAGTTTTATTTGCCTCCAGAGGAGCACCTGATTCACCTGCGATCGGCGGCGCGGTTGGGAGAGTCCGATCTGGGCGTCAATCGGCGGCGGCTAGAGCAGATTCGGCTGGCGTTACGCGATTTAGGAATCTAACGACAATGCAGCAGCAGCCAGTTGTAAGGACGATTGCCGCGATCGCATTGGGGGCGATCGCAGGCGCTCTGAGCCGATACTACATAGGGCTCAGCATCAATAATATTTTGGGTACGACGATACCTTTCAGCACCTTGATTATCAATATAACCGGGTGTTTTGGCATGGGCCTTTTAGTCGTCCTACTTGCAACTCCAGCAATTAGTAGACATCCCGATCTGAAGCTGCTGCTCTTGACTGGGTTTTTGGGGTCTTATACCACTTTTTCAAGTTACGAATTAGACAGCGCCAACCTCCTGGCGCAGGAGCAGATTGGCCCGGCTCTGTTTTATTGGATCGGAAGCCTATGCTTAGGATTGCTCAGTTTAAGTTTAGGAATTCTCCTATCGGAGCGTCTGTTAATTAAGCTAGGTGAAAACGACTTAAAATGATTAAGTTTCCAATGTAGGTTGGGTGAAACGCAGTGGAACCCAACACAGCCGATAATCTGGGGTCTGTTGGGTTCTGCTGTCGCGCCACCCAACCTACAGATTTCAATGCTTTCCAAAGTTGGATCTTTGCCCTCTGAATGTTTTCGCGCAAGGCTGTAGCTTACAAAAAATTATGCATTCCCAACTTCTGCCCGTCTGGATTGCCTTGGGTGCTGTTTTAGGGGCAGTTAGTCGCTATTACCTGACGCTGTTCTGTACGCAAAAAATTAGTGGATATTTCCCTGCTGGCACCTTTATAGTCAACCTGTCTGGAGCCTGTCTGATAGGTTTCGCGGCTACCGTTCTACCATCAGGCACTCATATTCCTTTCAACAGCCTAATTTTGACAGGGTTTTTAGGTTCTTACACCACATTCTCAACCTATGCGTTAGAGACATCTAACTTGGTCAGGCAGGGGATTTACGGTCAGGCGCTGCTATACGGCATGGGTAGCCCAGCGGTAGGTTTTTTGGGGGTTGAGGTCGGCATCGCTCTGGCCCGGCAGCTATAGCATCGATGCATACATCCACTGGAGCTCTTACAACCAATTTGTAGCGCCCATGCAAGAATTCCGCCTAGGGCTAGACGTTACGCTCAGGTGAAATGCCTAAGCTGAGAGTAGCTCTTGACCTGAACTATTTCGCTGACGGCTTTTGCGATAGGCACAAGGCGTAGATTCAAACATTTCAACTACCAACTATCCCAACTGGTAGATGTCATTAGCTCTTTGCTTTTAAGCAAAGTAGTGGATTGTGGCTACAGCTGATGTGCTCAAAGGTTAGACCATTAGTTTTTGGAAAGCGCAGGTTCAGGCAAACCAAAATGAGAGCAGTGGAAATTTAGAACCGACACTCAAGGAGAATCAGCATGGCTCAAGAACTTAAAAATCGTAAGGTGGCGATCTTAGCCACCGACGGCTTTGAGCAAGTAGAATTGACCGAGCCGAAACAGGCTCTAGAGAAAGCCGGTGCCCAGGTGCACGTTGTCGCCCCCCAAGGGGACTCGATTCAGGGCTGGAATCACCATGATAAGGGTGACAAAGTAGCGGTCGATCGCACCCTTGACCAGGTTAAACCCAGCGATTACGACGCGCTTGTACTACCGGGCGGGGTTTTGAACCCTGACCAACTCAGAACTAACAAGCAGGCCGTTCAATTTGTGCGGGCGTTCTTTGCCGACAGCAAACCCGTTGGCGCAATTTGTCACGGTCCCTGGACCCTCGTTGAAGCCGATGTGGTTAAGGGGCGCAAGGTAACCTCCTGGCCGTCTCTAAGAACTGACCTCAGCAATGCCGGTGCCAACTGGGTTGATCAAGAGGTTGTCGTAGATCAAGGGTTGGTGACCAGCCGCAACCCTGACGATCTGCCCGCCTTCAACAGCAAAATTGTGGAAGAATTTTGCGAGGGTAAGCACCCGGCCCAGGCTCAGGCGGTGTAATGTGCCATTGACAGCAGGTATGGTTATGGATGGTGAGTTGAGTTTGTCGAAATGGCTCATGGCACAGCTGCGATCGCAGTATGTCTTCCGCTAATTCTATTGACCACTGCCTGGCCCGCCGGGGCGGCTAATTCTTTGCCCAGGGCGGCTTCCGTCGAGGTCGGCCCTGGGCTACTGGCTCAAACGTCGGTTCAGCAGGCCGCACTACAGCGCCAGAGAGCCGCCCTACTCTACAACCAGGGCGATTTAGCGGGAGCCGCCGCCCTGCTCGAACCGTCGCTGGCGGCCTACCTGGAGGGCACCGACCCCAACCAAATTCAGCAAACGGCCTCCTTCTTGGGCCTGGTCTATGCCGAACTCGGCGAGGCGGCGGTAAGCAGCGGCAATCTGGCTGCCGCCCTTGACTACTACCAGCAGCAGATCGATACCCTGGCCGTTGGATTCAACCGAGCCGCTGAGGTCGAGGCGCTTGTCAACGCTAGCCAGGTGGCAACGCAGCTGGGGCAATCGACCCTGGCGCAGCAGTACCTCGAAACCGCGCTGATCATTGCCCAGGAGGTAGGCAATCCTGTCTTAATTCAGCAGGTGCAAAGCCTATTGGACGGTTAACATTGGGCAGTGGGCTTATCAAGCAGGCAAAATTAAGGCTAGAGGACGAGGCAGCTATTCCCAATGCTGTTCATTGATTTTAGAAAAAGGCTTTGTGTCTGCACCACCGTCATTGTTGAGACCCGGAAATACTAGGGCTATGCTCGTATCCAGGTCCGGTGTAAGAAACCTCAATTCAAAATATGTACCTGGTAGGGGCATTGCGCTGCATTGCTCCTACCAGGCTGGGGAATCCGATAGGATTTGGCATTAGACGTTTTGCAGGAAAAAATTCGTAGGTCAAGGCGAAAGAAGAGTGTAAGCCATGACGCCAGATGCTACCAGCGCAGGGATTAGCTCCGTCACCCTATCGGGACTGATTGCGGCTGGGCTGGCGGTTGTTCACCTGCTGGCTAAAAATCTGCGGTTTTTGCGGGTGGTGCCCCGCAGTCGCTGGCTCTCGTTTGGCGGCGGTGTGTCGGTGGCCTACGTTTTTGTTCATATTTTGCCTGAGCTCAACGAACAGCAGGAATTCATTCAAGACACGCTGAACAGAGAGCTTTTATTTTTAGAAAGCCACGTGTACCTGGTTGCTCTGCTGGGCGTCGCTATTTTTTACGGGCTGGAGCGGCTGATCAAGCAGTCTCGGCAGCAAAATCAGGCCGAGGGGGAAGGGGATGTGGCCGAACGCCACGTCTTCGGTATTCACATGGTCTTCTTTGCGGTGTACAACGCCCTGATTGGCTACCTGCTGGTGCATCGAGAAAGCCAGGATTTGGATAGCCTGTTGGCCTTTGCCATAGCCATGGCGCTCCATTTTGTGGTCAATGACTACGGTCTGCGGCAAGACCACAAGCACAACTACGACCACACCGGGCGCTGGGTTTTGGCGGCGGCGATCTTGGTGGGCTGGGCGATCGGGGCTGGTACCGAGATTCATCAGGCGGCGATCGCGGTTCTCTTTGCCTTTTTGGCGGGCGGCGTCATTCTCAACGTGCTCAAAGAAGAACTGCCCGAAGAGCGCCAAAGCCACTTCGGCTCCTTTGCGATTGGCGCGGCGGGCTACAGCCTGCTGTTGCTGGCCATCTAAAAGGGCTTGTTTGATCGCTGAAACGCTCACAACTGGAACGTCACCAAAGCTAAAGTTCAGGTGTACTATTTAACCTGAGGGTCAAGTTGAGGTGGCGATGCCGAACCTGCTGTTGATTGAGAGCCCCGGCAAGCTGAAGAAACTGGGGCAAATTTTAGGCTCCGACTGGATCATCAAGGCCAGCATGGGGCACATCCGCGAGCTGGCTAACGACGGTGACGATGCCCTGGGCTTTGACCTGGGCGCGACCGAAATCGCCTGCCGCTACCAGCCCCGCGACGATCGCGCCAAAAAGGTGCTGGCCGAGCTGCGTCAGGCGGTCAAAAAGGCCGATCGCGTCTACATTGCCACCGACCCCGATCGCGAGGGCGAAACCATTGGCTGGCACCTGCAGCAGGCCCTCAATCTGCGCCATCCCCAGCGGGTCGTCTACAGTGAGATTACGCCCCAGGCGGTGAGAGCCGCGATCGCCCGCCCCCGCACCCTCGATCAAAACCTGGTCGCCGCCGGTCGCGCCCGCGACTGCCTCGACAAGCTGGTTGGCTACACCGGTAGCCGACACGTGGTGTGGCCCCTGCACAACGGAGCCAAATCGATGGGCCGGGTTCAAAGTGCAGCCCTGCACCTGCTCTGTGTGCGCGAGCGCGAGATTCAAGCCTTTACGCCCCAGGACTACTGGAGCGTTTGGGTAAGCTACCGCGAGGGGTTCAAAGCCTTCTACCGCAGCAGCCCCCAGCCCCAGCGCAAGTCGGCCTCAGATGCCGACCCCAAAGGGCCTGAAAAGGAGGCTGAGAAAGAGTCTGAACGGGTGACCTCTCAGGAGCGGGCCGATGAACTGGTGGCGATCGCCCAAAACCATCCCCACCAGGTTCTCAGCATTGAGGGCAAGCAGGCCACCCAGTCGCCGCCGCCCCCGTTTGTCACCTCGACCCTGCAGCAGGCGGCGGGCTCTAAGCTGCACTTCAGCCCCGAGCACACCATGAAGGTGGCCCAAGCCCTTTACGAGAAGGGGCACATCACCTACATGCGCACCGACTCGGTGATTCTCTCGGCCCCGTTTCGGGCCTCGGTGCAGCAGTACCTCCAGCAGCACGACCCCACCAACGTGCCGCGCCAGACCACCCAACATCGGGCGGTAAAAGGCTCGCAAGAAGCCCACGAAGCGATTCGCCCTACCGATGTCAACCACCTGCCCCAGCAGCTGCAGCGAGACCTCTCCGCCGAGCAGTTTCGTCTCTACGAGCTGATCTGGAATCGAGCGGTGGCCTCTCAGTGTGCCCCGGCTCGCCTGCGCAAGACCCGCATTGTCACCCAGTCGGGACCGGCCTACTGGGAAGCCCGAGGGCAGGTGCTGGAGTTCGCCGGATACACCCGCTACTGGAACAACCTCAGCGCCGATTCTGTACTGCCGTCGCTGACCCAGGGGCAGTCGCTGCAGCTAGAGCAGGCCCAGGCCGACGCCAAGCAAACCCAGCCGCCGCCCCGCTACAGCGAACCCAAGCTGGTAAAGCTAATGGAGCAAAAGGGCATTGGTCGCCCCAGCACCTACGCTCCCACCATCAAAACCCTGCGCCAGCGAGAATACGTAGACCTGCTCCAGGGCAAGCTGCAGCCGACCGCCCTGGGGCTGGAGCTAGACAGCGCCCTGGCAACGCTGCTGCCAGATCTAATTCAACCCGAGTTTACCGCCCAAATGGAGACGGCCCTGGACGCGATCGCAACTGGCGAGCAGGAGTGGCAGACCTACCTGATCGGCTGGAACCAGAGCTACTTTGGGCCTGCGATCGCCAAAGCCAAATCGCAGCTGCTCTCCCTGCCCACCTTTGCCGAAAAGCCGCCCACCCCCAGCGAAAAGCAAGCCGTTCAACCCACACCGTCTAACGCAAAACCCACTAAAACCAGGTGCCCCACCTGCGGAGAGACGATGAATAAAGTCCCCTCGCGCTCTAAAAAGCTCAAGACCAAGCACTTTCTCAAATGCTCTGGCTCTGGCTGCGGCACCGTTATGTTTTGGAATGCCAAAGCCAAGCGCTACGAGTTGCCGCGCCAGGCCACCCAACCGGCTCAATTCACTGACCACCCCTGCCCGGTCTGCGGTGCCCTACTAGAGCGCTACGCCTACAACAAAGACGGCCAGGATAAAGTGATGCTGCGCTGCTCGCTGCTCGACAATCGGCGCGGCAAGTGTAAAGAGGTGGCCTTTTTCCAGAGCCGGGGCGAGTTCTGGTCGCCCAAGTTTGGCACCTTGACCATAGCGGAGCCTGACGCCACAGCAGCTCCCGTAGGGAAGCCTACCTCCAGGAAGCGTCGTCTAGATTGACTAGCCGTTCCCTCGCGGTTCCGTCGCTCATTTTAGGAGGCAGAGCCTCCGTGGAGCATTCCAGTGCAGAGCACTGGAACGAGGAACAGCGACGCCAGAATCTAGCACCCCGTAGGGGCGTAGCATGCTATGCCCCTACCAATCGACTGCTGCAATCAGACCACCCTAGCTCAGGGCCTCTAGCAGCTGCGCCTTCGCGCTCTCCAGCGCCTCAGGCAACTTAGCCGCGTCGCGACCGCCCGCCTGGGCCAGGTTGGGCCGCCCACCGCCGCCGCCGCCCGTGATCTTAGCGATGCCGCCGATGAACTTGCCCGCCTGCAGCTTTTGCGCGATCACCTCCGGGCTAAAGGCGGCGACCAGGCTCACCTTTTCGGGCTCGGGCACGGAGCCCAGCACCACGGCTCCGGCTCCCAGCTTTTGCAGCAGGCGCTCGGCGGCGGTTTTGAGCGCTTCGGCGCTGACCCCTTCTAGCTCCGCGACAATAATTTTGAGGGAGCCCACCGCCTCGGCACTAACTAGCAGCTGGTCAGACTTGAGCACTGCCAGCTCCGACTTCAGCGACTCCAGCTCTTTCTGAGCGGTCTTGAGGTCGGTTTGCAGGGTGGTGACGCGATCGCTCAACTCCTCCGGTTTAGCCTTAAAGCGATCGCTCAAGTCCCGCACCACGGCGTCGCGCACGTTCAAATACTCCAGCACGGCGGGGCCAGCCACCGCCTCAATCCGGCGAGTGCCGGAGGCCACCCCGGTCTCGGAGATAATTTTGAACAGGCCAATCTCGGCGGTGTTGCTGACGTGGGTGCCGCCGCACAGCTCCATCGAGACGCCGGGGAAGTCAATCACCCGTACCTCGGCACTGTACTTTTCGCCAAACATGGCGATCGCGCCCTTGGCCTTAGCCTCTTCCAGCGCCATTACGGTGACATCGCCCTGGTGGCCCTCAGCGATCCAGGTGTTCACCTGCTCTTCGACCTGCTGCACCTCTTCGGAGGTGAGGGCGCGGGGGCAGTTGAAGTCAAACCGCAGGCGATCGAAGGCCACTAGCGAACCAGCCTGGGAAATATCGGGGTCCACCAGCTTCTTCAGCGCCGCTTGCAGCAGGTGGGTGGCGGTGTGGTTGGCCTGGGCGCGGCGACGGCAGGCGCGATCGATCTGCGCCGATACCTGGTCGCCAACATTCAGCGAACCCCGCTCGACTTTGCCGAAGTGGACAAAGAAATCGCCGTCTTTTTTGACGTCGTGGACACGAATCAGCAAATCGTCGCCCGACAGGTAGCCGCGATCGCCCACCTGACCACCCGACTCGGCATAGAACGGCGTCTGGTTCAGCACCACCTGGGCCTCCTGACCCGCCTCAATGCTCTTCACCGACTCGCCCCCCACCAGCAGCGCTTCGACTTTGCTGGTGCTGCTGGTGTCCTTGTAGCCCAAAAACTCGGTCGAGTGAATGTGCTCGGCCAGGCTATCCAGGCTGCCCTGCACGGTCAGGTCAATAGTTTCGTGGGCGTCTTTAGAGCGCTGGCGCTGCTCTTCCATCGCCGTTTCAAACCCCGCCACATCGATAGTGAGCCCCTGCTCTTCGGCCACTTCCTGGGTCAGCTCTAGCGGAAAGCCGTAGGTGTCGTAGAGCACGAAGGCATCGGTGCCCGAAATCTGCTTAGTCTTCGAGCCGCTCTCGCGCTTGAGAATGTCGGCCAGCAGCTTTTCGCCCCGCTCCAGGGTCTCCAAAAAGCGGGCCTCTTCGCGATCGAGTTCGGCTTTGATCTGGGCCTCGCGCTGGCGCGTGTTGGGGAAGGGTTCCTCCGCCAGCTGAATCGCCGTCTCGGCCACTTTGCTGATGAACGCGCCCTCAATGCCAATCAGCCGCCCGTGGCGCACCACCCGCCGAATCAGCCGCCGCAGAATGTAGCCCCGGCCCACGTTGGAGGCGGTAATGCCGTCGGCGATCATGTGGACGACAGCCCGCACGTGGTCGCCAATTACCTTGAGGGAAACCTTCGTCTTCTCGTCGGCTTTCCCGTAATCCAGCCCAGCCAGCTCCGCCGCCGTCTTGATAATCGGCAGGATCAGGTCGGTTTCGTAGTTGTTGGGCACCTGCTGCAAAATTTGGGCCATCCGCTCCAGGCCCAAGCCGGTGTCGATGTTCTGGTTTTGCAGCGGCGTCAGGTTGCCGTCGGCATCCCGGTTGTACTGCATAAACACCAGGTTGTAGAACTCGATGAAGCGTGAGTCGTCTTCGAGATCAACGTTGTCGTCGCCCAGCTCGGGGTGAAAGTCGTAGTAGATCTCCGAGCAGGGACCGCAGGGGCCGGTGGGGCCAGAGGCCCAGAAGTTGTCGGCTTCATCCATGCGCTGAATGCGGTGGGCCGGAATGCCGACCTGGTCGCGCCAGATCGCAAAGGCATCGTCGTCTTCGCGAAAGACGCTGACCACCAGCCGCTCGGCGGGCAGCTTAAACACCTCGGTAGACAGCTCCCAGGCCCAGGCGATCGCCTGCTCCTTGAAGTAGTCGCCAAAGCTAAAGTTGCCCAGCATCTCGAAGAAGGTGTGATGGCGCGCCGTGCGGCCCACGTTCTCGATATCGTTGGTGCGAATGCACTTTTGCGAGGTGGTGGCGCGATCCACATCCGCTGCCCGCTGGCCCAAAAAGATGGGCTTGAACTGCAGCATCCCCGCGATCGTCAGCAGCACGGTGGGGTCTTCGGGCACCAGCGATGCGCTCGGTTTGATAG
>PYER01000455.1 GCA_003017855.1 filamentous cyanobacterium CCT1 | reverse complement strand
GGGTTGGATCGGAGGAGCGCCGGTTGACGACCAGGGCGGGGGCGCGATCGATGTTGGTTGGGGCTGGCTGGAGTAAGGAGGCATAGCGGTTTTCCTCAGTAGGGCAGAAGGATGAAGCAGGGTTTTGCTGGGGCTATCGATGCGATCGCGCCGGATTGGGGTCTGTTTCTGGGGACTGTCACCAATAGCGGCGGATGGGCTGACGATGGGGCCAGAAGGGATGACGCGCCCTAGGTCGAGCTAGAGAGCGCGTGCCGCAGGGCAACCAGGGTGTGGGCACCGCCGTAGCGCTGGCCGTTGATAAAAAACGTGGGCGTGTCGACCACCCCGCTGGCCCGCCCGCTGGCTATGTCGGCCTGCACCCGGCTGACATAGCGATCGCTGGTTACCTCCCGCAAAAACTGGGTCACATCCAGCTCCAGTTCGGCGGCATACTCCACCAGGTAGCCGTTGCCCAGGGCGTGCTGGTGAGCGTACAGATGGTGGTGCATGGGCCAGAACTTGCCCTGGCTGGCCGCGGCTTCGGCGGCTTCGGCGGCGTGTTGGGCGTGGGGATGCAGGTGGCGGCGGGGAAAGTGACGAAATACAAAGCACAGGCGATCGCCCAGATCCTCCAGCAGCGCCATCAGCAGGGGGTAGGCCGAGCCGCAGTTGGGGCACTGGTAATCGCCGTACTGCACCAGGGTAAAGGCGGCGGTGGTCGCCCCTAAGCAGTGGTCTTGGGCGCTAACAGGCGACATCAGCGTAGATACAGGATGCATCATGGCAACAAAAGTACGGTGGAATGCTGCTGACTCAAGCCGTTTGACAGTCTGGAAAGCACAGCACCACCGGCTTTAGCGCACAGCGATAAAAGCACAGATGCCGTAAGACCAGCACCCCAGGGCTCTAGACAAATCCGCCGTCCTTTGGGAAGGGGGATGCGCCAGCGTACGTCGCCTTTGAGAGTAGGCCTGTCATCGGCGGAGGAGCGATCGCATTGGTTAACAGTGGGTTAATATTCATAGGGCCACCGGATTAAGCTACAGCGAGAAGTTATCCGTAACTGTATAGGGTTGCCCGCCTGCTGTCGCGCCTCAGAAGACTAAGATTGCAGCTAAATTTTGGGGTAGCTCCATACCTGGCCAAAAGGCTAGGAGCAACCCTGACCTTTTGGCTAGCGTTATTTGCGAGTGTTATTGCTTTGGTGCTGCTGAGTGTCAGTTGCTCTGACCAATTACCCTGAAAATAACCGAGGGCTGAGCCGAGTCGAAGGGAACGGCTGTAGGTCTTTTCATCGTTTGGAGTGGCGCGCCAGCATCAAGGGACGTTACTCTGAAATGTGCTTAAGAACGCGCTTATCAGTTGCGGAAAGCACGTCTTCGCCGTGGGTCTTGGCCTGCTGGGCGCGATCGCTCAGTTCCTGCAGTTTTTGGCTGGCGGCGTCCCGGCCAGTCTCGATCGCTTGATTGCGGGCCTCAGTTTTACCAATAATCTTTTTGGTGGTGTCTAAGCCACTGTAGACATCCTCTGAGAGGTCAGATGCCTGGTCCGCCGCCTGTTCGAGCTGAACGGGTTGCTGCTCCTTCTCTTGGCTAGCGACTGAGGGGGTTGTGCTCTGAAAAATTAGCACAGCGGCGATCGCGATCAACCCAGCCAGGATCGAACCACTGAGGATGAATATTCGCCTACGCACGCCCCTAGAGTCTTCCATGCCATCTTTCCTATGCAGTGACTCTAGCTTAGGCAAATGCCCCGGCTTCGCCATCCTTCCGCAGGGAGACAGCGGCCTGTAGCGCCTTAAGCACTACAGGCGAGCCAACCCGCGCTTGAGGGCGATGGTGACCGCCTGGGTGCGATCGCCCGCCCCGAGCTTGTCTAAAATGTTGCGAATGTGAAACTTCACCGTCCCCTCGGCCACGCAAAGGGCCTCACTGATATCGCGGTTGGTGTTGCCCTGCACCAGCAGCTGCAGCACCTCCAGCTCGCGATCGGTCAGCTCTGAGCGCTGAAAGCGATCGGTCAGCTTTTGGGCCACCTGCGACATGATGTACCGCTGACCCCGATGCACCTGGCGAATGGCGGTGAACAGCTCCTCGCAGGGCGCATCCTTGAGCAAATAGCCCTTGGCCCCGGCCCGCAGGGCGCGATAGATGTCTTCGTCGCCGTCGTAGGTGGTAAGAATAATAATTCGGGCCTCGGGCCACTCACTGCAGATCATGGCCACGGCATCGGCCCCCTCCAGGCGGGGCATCCGCAGATCCATCAGGATGACGTCGGGCTGGTGGGCGCGCATCTGGGCGACGGCTGCCTGGCCATCGGCGGCCATCGCCACGACCTGCAGGTCGGCCTGGCGCTCCAGCAGGGCCGATAGCCCCTCTCGCAGGGCGGGGTGGTCGTCGGCAATCAGCACGCGAATTGGGGCCTGCGATCGCTGGCCCTGGCTTGGGTTTTCAAACGGCATCACCACGGGTTTGCCCTCCACTCAGGGTCAACAGAACGCAAATTTGAGTGCCCTGATTGCAATCGCTGCAAATCGTCAAAAAGCCGCCGATCCGCTCGGCGCGCTGCTGCATGCTAATCAGACCAAACCCCTTCAGGGCCGTAGACGGCGTCAGGGTAAAGCCAATGCCGTCATCCCCCACCAGCAGGCGCAGGGCCGTGGGCTGGTAGGTGAGCTGCACCGACAGAATGCGTGCCTGGGCGTGCTTACAGCTGTTGTTGACCGCCTCCTGGGCAATGCGAAACAGCTCCAGTTCGGTGGCCTCAGGCAGGGCAAAGGGGTCGCCCACCACGCGAAACTGAGGCGCGACGGCAGTGCCCTCGGTCATGCGCTGCAGGTAGTCGGCCAAAGCTTCGGGCAGGGTGCGGTCCATCAGGGCGGGGGGGCGCAGGGCCGGCAC
>PYER01000454.1 GCA_003017855.1 filamentous cyanobacterium CCT1 | reverse complement strand
CCCATGACCCTGCCATCTCTGGTCTACGCCCTCTTTTTGTTCAGCGTCGTTGGCGTCTTTTGGACGGTAGAGTCGCTCCAGGTGCGCCTGTGGCTGCTGGTGGTGGCCAGCCTGATCTTCTACGCCTCGCTGCAGGTGCAGTACCTGCTGCTGATGGTGGCGCTGCTGATTGTGACGTTTCTGGTCGGCAATGCGATCGCGGCTCCGCTGGACTGGCGCATTCCAAACCCCCGCTGGCAGCTGGCCGAACGAGGCTGGAACCGCCGCCGCACTCACCTGCTGTGGCTGGGTATTGGCCTTAACGTGCTGCTGCTGGTGGGCTTTAAGTACGCCGAGGGGCTGCTGCGCTGGCTGGGTATTGAGGTGGGCGCCGCCCCTAGCGACACTCTAACCCGCATTATCATGCCCTTGGGGCTGAGCTTCTTTGTTTTTGAGTGCATTGCCTATCTGGTCGACGTGTACCGGGGCTCTCCAGCGGCGCTCAATTTTTCTGATTTTGCCGCTTACAAGCTTTACTTTCCCAAGCTGATCTCTGGCCCCATCACCCGCTTTCACCCCTTTATCGACCAGGTTGAGCAGCAAAAGCCGCCCGGTCTCAACACCGCCGTCGAGGGCTTGTGGCTAATTGCCTACGGCGCGATCAAAAAGCTGCTGATTGCCGACCACATCGCCATTTTGGTCAACCTCAGCTTCGACAACCTAGAGCGGGCAGGCAGCGCCGACATCTGGCTGGCCACCTTTGCCTACGGCCTGCAGCTCTACCTCGACTTCAGCGCCTACGTGAATATTGCCCGGGGCAGCGCCCTGCTGATGGGCATTACCCTGCCGCAAAATTTCGATGCGCCCTACTTCACCACCAGCCTGGCCGACTTTTGGCGGCGCTGGCACATGACCCTGGGCGACTGGCTGCGCAACTACCTGTACTTTCCGCTGGGTGGGTCGCGGCGGGGGCTGGTGCGCACCTGCCTCAACCTGATGACGGTGATGGTAATTGCGGGCATCTGGCACGGCAACAACTGGGGCTTTTTAATCTGGGGTGCCATTCACGGGGCAGGGCTGGTGGTGCATCGCCTCACCCAGTCGTGGAGCAAAGCGGCACCCAAACTTAAGGCCTTTTGGGGCACGCTGCCGGGTACGGTGCTGGGCTGGCTGCTGACCCAGGCGCTGGTGTTTGCCAGCTGGCTCTTCTTTCGGCTGCCCGAGCCCGATCGCTATACCCTTGCCCTGCAGCGAGCATGGGGCACACCTTCGGATGCCCAGTTTAGCCAGCTGGTCTATTTAGAATCGCTGGGCTTTACCTTTAGCCAGCTGCTGCTGCTGCTGTGGGGCGTGGTGGGGTTAATGGGCCTGTCGTACCTGATGAAGCGCGGCTTTAAGCTGGAGCTGAGCTGGCCGGTGAAGCTGCTGCTGGTGCCCCTGTTTAGTCTGATGGCCTGGCTGCTGGCCCCGGCGGAGACGCTGCCGTATATTTATTTTGATTTCTAGATCGGTGGATGCTGAAGCCATAGGTAAGTGAGCCCCTACCGGAGGTTGAGCGGAGTCGAAACCGATCCACCCAAAGCCCATGCAGCTACCCACTGAACAACCCATTCTAAATACACTACGACTGGTGCTGAGACCGTTTATGCTGTCAGATGTGGCGGATGTGGTGGCGCTGGCGGGCGATCGCGCCGTTGCCGAAAATACCCTCTCGATTGCTCACCCTTACACTGAGGCCGATGCTGAGGGCTGGATCAACCAGCAGCAGGCCGACTGGGCCGCGAGCAAGGCTTTGAACTTCGCTATTACCCAGCCCAATAACACGCTCTGCGGATCGGTGGGGTTGAGGCTATTTCCGGACTACAACATGGCGGAGCTGGGCTACTGGATTGGGCGACCCTTCTGGGGCCGAGGCTACGCGACCGAGGCTGCTGCTGTATTGGTCGACTTTGGCTTTATCAACCTGGGGCTGAACCGCATTAACGCGGTGCACTTTGGCGACAACCCCGCCTCGGGCCGAGTGATGGAAAAGCTGGGCATGGTGAAGGAGGGCTATCGGCGGCGGCAAACGCCCAAGTGGGGCGTGTATCGCGATGTGGCGCTTTACGGCCTGCTGCGCGAGGACTGGGAAAAGGTGGGCAACTGTAGGGCGAGGGAGCAATAATGTGCCCAACGGCTATGGGGATAGAATTGGAGGGTACTAACCATCAAAATTAGCTGATGCCCGTTGTATCTATGTTTTATAGGTAGGAGGTTGAGGTGTCTCCCAGAGTTTTTAAGGTAGAAGCGTTGGAGAACAGTAGGTTACGCTTGTTTTTTGACAATGGCGAAATCAGATTTTTTGATGTCTCGCCTTATCTAAGTAAAGGAATCTTCAAAGAGTTACAGGCTCCTCACTACTTTAAACAGGTGAAGCCGTTTTTTGGCGGCGTGCAGTGGCCCAACGAGCAGGATTTTGGCCCAGATACGCTGTTTTTAGAGAGCACCCTCGAAAGCATTTGGGATATGGCTGGATAACAATCAATAGCATCCGCAGAGGCGGAGAATGCTTTACCTCTGCAATTGAGGTTGGGGGCAAACGCCGTTTCCTCCTACATTGCGGCATCGATCGCGGCTTTGTTTGGGGTGATCGAACAGAATTTTCATCAACTAGTTAACTGCTCTAAAACCAACAGCTCGTAATCGAGCAGTGCCTCCACCTGGGCGCGGGTGACGCCGGGGAACCATTCCAGAAATTGATCGAGGGAGGCACCCTCTTTGAGGTTTTCAGAGAAGGCGGCTACAGGAACACGAGTGCCGCGAAACACCCACGCACCGCTAACTTTGTCTGGGCTGCGTTCCAGTATGTGGCTGAGGGAAGTTGGCGTATCCATTCGGGTTACCGTTTTTTTCATTATAGGTGGGGGGTGCGG
>PYER01000122.1 GCA_003017855.1 filamentous cyanobacterium CCT1 | reverse complement strand
GCTTGGCTCGTAAAACCATTTGCTTCTCCAAATCGGTTCTGATGCATGACACGGTGATTGGCCTATTTATCAATCGCCATGAGTTTGGGCGAGCGGTATGACAGGGCTTCCACAGGTCTAGAACACTACCCATATTCCCTACAGCGGCGCGACTACCTATAGCAAAGCTATCCAACTATGCGCAATTCTGCGTCAGCGCAAAATTTTGAATTTGATCGCCGATCAAATTTAAGTCACCTGCATAATTCGCTGTTCTCGCTGACTATCTACCTGTGAATGCCAACGCCCTTCTCCTGATAGGGGGGCAAGCCAGTTCCAGAAGGTGAGTTAAAAAGTGCTGTTTTACGTCACGTTCGAAAATTCTGAGGTGTAAACCATGAATGAGCTTTCCTCTATCAGGTATGGATATTCTTCTCTCAACCACTCGGCGCGTCAGCCAGTGCAGTTGTCTCAGCCTGCCTCAGAAGCTCAGCTGCCCAGCCCCAATTCGATGCTGATGGTTTCAGTCTTTTACATTGCTCCTATCGCTGTGCTGGTAGGCATGATCTTAGCAACGCATCTAAAGCGCAAGCTCAAGTTAGGCAGAGACATTGAAAAGCTGAGCCATGTAGCCAAGCTAGAGCGCATTTTAAGCCTGAAGTCCGGCAAAGAAATTAGTTTCTAACCACTCTATTCTCAAGGAGTCAGTTGTGGCAGATATCACTGAACTAGTTGATCAAAACATTGAGAAAATGCGAGAGCTGTCTGATGAGAGCGATCGCGCCCTCGAAGAAGTCAACGAACTCGAAGAGTTGATTGATACCCTCACCGAAAACCTGGCCTCGAAAGAGCAAGAAACCCTGGCTGGTTTCGAGACCCTGAGCCAGCGCCTCGAAACCCTGGAGCAGCAGCTCGGAACTGAAATTCAGACCGCAAGAGACAGCCTCACCCCACTGCAAGAGACCGCCCAGGGCCTAGAAACCCAGCTCACCGACTTTGCCGAAGCCGTTCGTGGCCAGCTCGACAACTTGCAGAGCAGCGCTGAAGAATTGATCGGAGAAATTGAGACCAAGACCAGCGAAATTCAGCAAAATCTGGATGCTGTGACCACCCAAGCCGAGGAGTTTGCCGCTGAAGTAGACACCCTTGAAGATGAGGCCGTCGCCGATATCAACGGCATGAAAGATGCGATCGTGGAAGTCCGCAGCGGGTTTACCGAAGACCAAACCAAGATTGCCGATGAGCTAAATGCGCTGGTAGAGCTGATTGGCGAAAAGCTAGAAACTCTGCAGGGCGACTTTGATCAACTAGTTGAGACCAGCAACACCGAAGTCGGTGAGCTAGATACGGCTTTAGATACGGTAGCCAATGAAGCCCTCACCACTATTCAAGAAAAATTTAACGAGATTGGCGAAGGCATCTCTGGCGCTGCCCAAGAACTGGTTGACGCAGTGGGTGCGATTGGCGAAGAAGCTGTTACAGACTGCGAAGCCATGAACGATCGCTTCGGCGAAATTATCGAAAAGTGTGGCGAGGTGGTCAACATCATTCAAGAAATGACCCCCACCCTCGAAACCATCGAAGAAACCCTGGGCTAGTACTGCAAGGCAGACGGCAAATCGTAGGGTGGGCACTGCCCACCACTAATCAAGCTGCAAAAAAACAATTCACCCTTTCCCCAAGGAGATGAGGATTATGCCAGAAGTCGCTGAGCTAAACCAAAACGTTGAAGAGACTTCAGAAAGTCTAGAACGGCTGCTTTCGGTGCTAGAGCAAGCCACTGGCGACTTTCGAGAAATTGCCTCAGAGCTAGAGGCTGAAACCGAAGAACTGCGCCAGGGTGATGAACTCGACGACCAGCTAGAGGCTCTAGAGCAAAGCCTTTCTGAGGCCGACAACCAGCTTGAAACCGCCGATGGTGAAATTACCAGCGCCCTGGATGAGCTGGAGAGCGCCATTTCAGACATTGCCACCGAGCTAGAGGAAGCCAACAGCACCATTACCGAAATGCAGGGTGAGTTTGAAGAATTGACGGGGACGATCGCCGAGTTTGAAACCGAAATGGGCGAAGCCCAGCAGGCTATTAACACCTTTGAAGGTGCCGTCACCCAGCTAGAAGATGGTTTGACCGAGGCAATTTCTACTGCCCAAGAAGCCTTTGAAACTTTGGAGCAAACTATCACCGAGGCCGAGACCCAGGTGGAAGGTTTCTCTGAGATTCAATCAGAGATTGATGAGCTGGCCAATGAGGTGCAAAACACCCACCGTGAGGAGGTAGAAAGCAGCTTTGACGAATTTGGTAACGAGATACAGAATACTCACCCTGAAGCCGTCAGCACAGCCTGCAATGATTGCGAAACCAAGATCAACGAGCTGTTTGCATCGCTGAACGAGAACGTGGGCGAACTGGTGGATCAGTACGAAGAGGGGGTGATTGAGGTGATTTCTGGACTGGCGGAGGAGTGCGAGAGCACCCATAAAGATGCCATTGGCAATGTGGCAGAAGACCTCACGGGCGGCACCTCTGACGGCATCGAAAGCGCCTCAGACGAGACAAAAACCGATATGGAAGAGGCGATGTCTGTAATTGGCGATCTTGACCCGCTGAGTCAGGAAGTGGCGACGGCTGCGACTGCGCTCGTGACAGCCAGCACCATGGTCGAAGAAATGATGGCTTAGTCGGTACGTTGATCTATGGAAGGAATTAGATCATGAGTGTAGAGGCTTTAGTTTCTCAGGTAGAAGGTGCACGCGAAGGGCATCAAAGGGCTACCGATATCTTGGCAGAGCTTCGTTCGAGGTTTGAACCGGAGGAAGCACCTCCATCTCCTGAGAGTGAAGGAGGAATTAGCGCTAGTGATATCGGACATACTGTTTTAGATATTGCAGGTTTTATTCCAGTAGTTGGGGCCATTGCCGATCTGGCAAATGCAGCATGGTATGCTGCCGAAGGCGATTATTTTAATGCTGGACTTTCCGCTGTTAGCGCGATTCCTGGCATCGGCGACGCTGCTGCGGCAGCAAAGCTTGGAGTTAGAGCTACAGACGCTGCGATCAGTGCTACTAGAGTTGGCGACATGGCTGGGGATGCAGCCAGGGTTGGAGATGCTAGCAGTGCCTTCCGGAGAGGAGGTTTAGAACCTGGAAATCCTATAAGTACTAGTTTGACGCGATCTGGAGATCGTCCCGTTTTTGACCAGGGTAGTGCCCCAACCTGCGGGCCTGTTTCTGCGGCTATGGTGTTTGCTACCTCCAATCGGTACGTTGATGTTAACCGACTAGCACAGCAGGCAGGAACTACTCAACGCGGAACTCTAATGGGAAAATTAACAAGTGCTATGAAAGCTAACGGGGCTAACGTAAGTCTCGAAAGAAGATTATCGTTAGATGGGCTGGCGCAGAGGACAGCTCAGGGAAATCCTGCAATAGCTCATATGAACTTAGATCGTGGTCGTCATGCTGTGGTTGTTGATGGTGTGACGGAACGTCAAGGAGTGAGGGTTGTCGCTATTAGAGATCCTGCTGGCGGAAGGCAATATTTTACTCCTGCGGACGAGTTTACCCAAAGATTTACAGGTGAGGCTATTGTACCTAGGTAAAAAATGTTTAAGGGCTAAATGTAAAAGTTGAAATAAAGCCTTTAAATCTATGGCCGTGCTGTGATTACAAAACAAGGAGAAGAAGTGATGGATGTGAATGAAGTATTGACTAAAGTTAAAGATTTGGTTGGCTCATTAGTAACGATCGAGGGTTTTCTAATTGTTACAAGCAATGTTAGCTATATTGCTCCTGATGAGAATACCTCCGAAGATACTAATAAGTCGATACTGATTCAAACAAATTTGTTGGAAAGCCTGGAAGAAATAGCACCTGGTTTGATAGGCAGTTTAGCTATATACGCAGATTATGCCAAAGTTCGTGGAGTACTATCTGATTCTGTATTAGATGAGTTTCCTGCTTCACTATTAGAAATTGAGGCAGTTACTCTTCTGAGGCAGGAAGCAACATTCCATGCTCTCAAAAAGGGAGAGACAGCAAGCCAGCTAGAAGAGAGTGCTGAAGTATCGACCTTGGAGGTTTCTGAGGTATTGAGGAATTCAGAGGCTTTTGTTGGTAGCTCAATCAGAATCAGAGGCTTTCTAGTAACTACTGCGGACACTGCATATATTGCTCCTCACGAAGATGATTTTGAAAACATTCATAACTCAATCCTGATCACTGATCCCCGCTCTTTGGACGATCGGCTTTCAGAAGCTACCTATTGCTCAGGTGAGCCACCTTATCTGTATCAAGAATTTGCTGAGCTTGAGGGGGTTCTTTGTGAATCTAGTGTTGAGCCTTTCTCAGTTGCTTTGACCGATCTTAAATTAATCTCTTTAAAGAGAGAAATCAGAGAGACACTTCTTATAACTGAGATCAAAATCTAAAACCTATCCTATCCTTACGAAAGGAAACTAGGTTTATGGCTGACACAGCTTCATTAGAACAAATGACGACTGAAGTGCCGGAGAAACTGAATCTTTTGGTTCAGGAATTGTCGGCAATATGGCAGAAGGCTTCACGAGAGGCACCGCTGACGAGATTGAAAACGTCTCAGATGAGACCAAGACCGATCTGGAAGAGGCGCAGTCTGTAATTGGCGATCTTGACCCGCTGAGTCAGGAAGTGGCGACGGCTGTAATGGTGCTGACTGTCGCCAGCACCATGGTCGAAGAAATGATGACTTAAGTAGATAAAGGAGGATATTAGTCATGAACATTCAAGATGTAATAAGTCGTGTTGAACAGGCTAAATCTAGCTTGCAAGATGCCAGAACAAAGGTATCTGAGTCAAGATGCTCAGAAAACCCTAAAGCTCAAAAAGGAAGTTTGTGGGACATTACTCGTGGTTGGATCGGTTTCGGAGGGGCTGGAGCATTTATAGGAGCAAATAGACCAGATCTTTTACCAAGAATGGAGGAAGGCGCTAAAGAAGGTGCCAAAGAAGGTGCTGAGATTGGATCGGAAATCCATGGGCCTCTTGGAGGTTTATTAGGCGCAGGAATTGGCGGAATGACTGGAGGCTATGGTGCTCTAACTGAACAACTAGACGAAGAACAAAGAGATGGTAGCACGTAAAAATTGACAATTAGCTGAAGATTAGAATGCCTGAATCCAATTGGGATAAGCCTAATAAATTTCTTGGAAGGTTTCAAATTTCTTGATTCAACTAGGAAGGATTATTATGAGTGAAGCGACAAGTTCATTGGAACAACTAGCAACAGATTTGCCGGAGAAATTACGGCTCTTGATGGAAGAGGCCGGTGCGGTTCAGGAAGAGATAGATGGGTTTGAAGAAAGCTTGAGCAGTATGCAGGAAGAAGTTGGCGGGCTGGTAGAGCAAATTGAGACCAGCCTGGATGAGTTGCAAACTGAGATTACTGAGCACCAGACCGAGCTAACCGAGAGCATTGCCGATTTGGGCAGTGAGCTTGAGAATTTGCAGAGTGAGGTGGCGAGCGATCGCACCGAGCTGACCACCGAACTGCAAGAGGCCCAAGCCAAACTCACTGAACTGACCACCGACCTCGAAGAAGGCCAAACCATCATTTCCACCGCTGGCGAAGCGGCCCTCACCGGATTGGGTGAGGGCCAGGGCAAACTTCAGGGTGGGCAGCAGCAGCTCGACCAGGTAGTTGATGGCGTCGAAGAAGCCGTTGACTCGGCCCAGCAGGCCATCGAAACCGCCAACACCGAGCTGAGCGACGCCGTTGCCCAGGTGACCGAAGTCCTAGAGCAGGCCCAGGGCGAGATCGAAGCCGACGTGCAGCAGCTGGCGGACGAACTCGCTAACGTAGAGGAGCTAGAAACTGAGTTGTCTGCCCTCGAAGACAACATCATCCAGCCCGAGCTAGAGTCGCTGACCGAAACGGCACAGGAGACCGCCGACGAGCTGCGCTCTGGCATCGAAGACGCCGTTGAAAAAGTCGTCACCGCCGTTCAAGACACTGACTCTGAGCTGGCGGGCACCGAGAGCAACATTGCCAGCGAACGCGACGAATTTAGCACCGTGGTCGAGCAGCTTCAAGAATTGCTCGCCCCCCTGCGCGAGGGCGTCTCCAGCGCCCAGGAAATGGCAGAAAAGCTCGGCATTCCCTGGGGCTAGCCTGTAGCCCCGTAGAGTGGACACTGCCCACCAGCCTCAATTTCTATATGTCAAGCAACTGCTGCCTCAATACCGTGAGCGGTGCATTGCGGCCCAGCCGGTAACCCTGGGCTATCCTCGCGGCGGCCTTAGGGCCGGTAATGCACCCTACGGTTTAACCACCCATCATCACTAAGGAAACTACCTATGAGCGATTTACAGACCCTGGCCACCGAAACCGCCAGCAAACTTTCGACCCTGTCGGAGACTACTGAAACCACCCAGACCAAGCTCACCGATGTGAAAGCCGAACTCTCTCGCCTGCGTCAGGCCGTGGAAGGGGATTGGGAAGGGCTGAGCGATCGCGCTCAAGCGCTCATCGAACAGGTCAACGAGGGTAAAACCGAACTCTCGACCGAGGTAGACACCGTCGCCCAGGCGATCGCCCAGCTCAAGCAGACCATCGACACCACCCAGAGCGAGCTGACCCAGGAGCTAGAGGCAACCAAGGGCGCGATCGCCACCATCGATGACAGGCTAGCCGAGCTAGACCTGGAAACCGACGTTGGCGAAGCCGAAACCGCCCTCAACGACCTGGGCAAAAAAGACATCGGCACCGAAGTTGAAGAGGCGATCAACGGGGCAATCGAAGAACTCAGCGGCTTTGGCGGCGAGCTCTCAGCCTTTGAGGCTGGCCTTGAGGAGCAGGTGAATGGGCTAGAATCTACCATCTCAGATCAGGCGGTGCCTGGCATTGAGGGAGGTGTAGAGGCCCTATCTGAACACTTCGAGGGCCTAGTAGAGCATTTCAACACCGCTGTCCAAGAGGTGACGAGCGGCCTGGAAGAGTCGGTTCAGGGCCTGATGGAGGAGGTTGGCACCGCCCAGGGCGACCTGTTTACACAGCTTGACGACACCACCGGCCAGCTCAACGACATGATGGCCGAACTCGAAGGGGCGGTCGAGACCGCCAAAACCAGCGTGGTCGATGCCACCGAAGCCCTAGTCGAAGGCATTGAGCTCAGCACCGAAAGCTGTCAGCGGGCCGTCGAGGTGCTGACCGAGGCCAAAGAAGCCCTAGAGGCGGTTTAAAGCCCAATGGTGCCGTCGCTACAAGCCAACAGTCAGCGGCAATTTTCAGCAGGTTAGCAGCCGAAACTCAGACGTCAGAGCTAGATTGCTGCCCCAGAGTACCAGGTTTCCAGTTGCCAGAGGTTTGCCATGTCTAACCAAACCAACATGATCCCTCAGCCCTGCTCTGAGCAAGAGCAGACTGCCTGGCGCGATCGCCAAACCAACCTAGAGGAGCCTCTGCCCCGGCTAAAAGAGCGCTATCAAATTGTTCACTACCTCAGCCGGGGCAGCTTCGGCCAAACCTTTGTCGCTCAAGATTTGCAGCGCCCTGGCCAACCTCAGTGCGTGGTTAAGCAGTTTCACCCGGCCCAGCTAAGCAGCGATCTGGCCCTGGCTGGGGCACGCCAGCGGTTTGACCAAGAAGCTGCCGTGTTAGAAACCTTGGGCCACCACGCTCAAATTCCCCGGTTGCTGGCTCACTTCGACGCCGATGGCGAATTTTATTTGGTGCAGGAGCTGATTGCGGGGCCGTCGCTGCAGCAACTTCTCACCGAGCAGCCCCGGTGGTCTGTAGAATTGGCGGCGCAACTGCTCCGCGAAATCCTTGAGATTTTGACCTTTGTGCATGGCCAGGGCGTTATTCACCGCGACATCAAACCCGACAACCTGATTTTGCGCCAGACCGACAACCGCTGGGTGCTGATCGACTTTGGCGCGGTGAAGCAGTTGACTACGACGCCCTCACCTCCTGACCTTGGCCCCGGCACCATGGCTATCTACAGCGAAGGCTACACCCCCAGCGAGCAGTTCGAAGGGCACCCCCAACCCGCCAGCGATCTTTACGCCTTGGGTATGGTGGTGCTGCAATGCCTGACGGGCCAGCATCCCAACGACTTCAGGCCCGACCTGCGCGATCTCGGGCCGACCTGGCTGACCCCTCTCGTAGGCGGCTCCACCTTGACGGCCATTCTAGAGAAAATGACCCACACCCACTGGCAAGATCGGTACCAGAGTGCCCAGGTCGCTCTGGATGAGGTGCGGGCAATCGCCTTGCCAAACGCGTCAGGCCAGCCTTCCCAAACCGTTGCCACCACCACCGCAACTTCCCCTACGAAACCCGCTAAAAAAGCCCCCACGGCCACCGTCATTTGTCCGCCACCGTCACCCCCAGAAGTGCCCAAGCTGGCATTTCCCACCGAGGTGCTGCTACCCCAGCGATCGTCCGCTACCCCCAGCTACCCTCTGCCGGTGAATGCCATAGCCTCCAGTGCAGAACCTACGAACGATACCCAGCCCAGCCTGTGGTCAAAACTGCCCATTTCCCACGTGCAGGGGACTATCTGGCGCTGGTTTAATGCCCACAACATTTGCCGGGCGCAAGATGCGATCGCCTTTTTCCTCTGCGTCGGCGTGCTGCTGGGGGTAGCCAGCACCATGACCTGGTGGGTGGTAGCGGCGATTTCTCAACCCCGCTCCAGGGAAGCTAGCCCAGCTCAACCTGATGCGGCCGCCCCATTGGTGGCGACGCTATTGAGCGGTGCAGACATTCACCAGATCAGCTTCACCCCCGACAGCACTAAGCTTTTTAGCGCCGACGCCAGCGGTAACATCAAAGCCTGGGATGTCGCCTCTCAACAGCCGATTCAAAGCCTGAAAAGTTTTGGTGCCATCACCGCTTTGGCCATGACTGCCGACGGTACGCGCCTAGCTACTGGCGACGAGTACGCCAACGTCAACCTCTGGGATTTGCGCACCGGCAAGCTGCTCCACACCCTGCGAGACCACAAATCAGCCATCCTCTCTCTATCATTTAACCCCACCGATAGCTCTCTGATTGGCTCCTCCGACGATCCACAGCTAATCACATGGGATCTGAAAACCTCAAATTTTGGAAAGCGGCTGACTGAGACCTCGGCACCAATTACATCTACGGCTGTCAGCCCTAGCGGAGACCATTTGATTGGCGGTAGTACAGATTTTTCCCTTAAGGTTTGGAACGCCCGCAGTGGTGAACTGCTCCACAATCTAACCGGGCATTCAGGGGCAATTCAAACCGTAGCTATCAGCCCCAATGGAGCCGTTATGGCCAGCGGCAGCAGCGATCGCACCGTGCGTATCTGGAATCTCTATACCGGTGAGCTCATCACCACGCTTGCGGAGCACTATGGCGCAGTCAGTGCGATCGCCTTTAGCCCAAATAGCCAGATCGTTGCCAGCGGCAGCGACGACGGCACTATTCGCCTCTGGCATATTTACTCTGGTGAACTGGTGCAGAAATTTAGCAATTTTCAAGGGCCAGTTAGCGATCTAACCATTAGCGCCAACGGCGAACTATTGGCCAGCAGCACCGCAAAAGGAACTATCGAAATTTGGCAGCTTGACCAGGAGACAACGCCATGAACAACACCCTACAGGATTGGGCTCAAACGGCTACAGAACTACGTCATCAAATTCGTCCGTTGTGCACAAACAACCCGAGATTTGTTGCAATTGATCAAAAACTAGTCCAGATTTTAGAGACCATTGAGCAAAAAAACCTGTCGCTTCAGATTTTTAGCCAAGCTGCTCAGCAGGCCGATGGAGTCGTTAAGTTCCTAGTCACGCAGCCCGATCTTGCTGCGATCTGCCGTGTTTTTACAGCGCCTCAACCTAAAACCTGGTCTTTAGACCCATCACTAGTGGCCCCAGCGCTGCGGTTCAACAGGCCCAGCCAGCAATTTTTATCATTGAACCAAACTCAGACCTATACCCTTGGGCGTGGAGAACATTGCTCGTTGCAAGTGGACGATAGTTACCTGTTTGTTTCTAGCGAGCATTGCCACATTGAATACGATCGCTCTATGGCCGCTTGGACGATCGAAGACACCAGCAGAAATGGCACCTTTATCAACGGCGAGCGACTGAGCCAGAAAGTTGGGGTGCGATCGGGCGATCACATCGTTTTAGGCAGTGAAAACCTGAGAGAACATAGTTTTGAACTATGGTTTGACGACCCTTTTAACCGGGAGTCTAAGGCTAAACCAGACAGCAGCTTGATTGATTTCGATCTTGCCTGCTTTGGGTTCACCCTCGATCAGGGGCTGACTGAGTCGGACAGACAACAACTTGACGAGGTGAGAAAACTGGTTAAGACCAACCTCTATGGGTTGATTGACGTGAATGCAATTGATTCAGCAGACACCCCTTTTACAAAAGAATTTGCCAAAGCGTTTATCGATAGCTTGAGCAAAGGCACTAAGATTTCCTCCTCAAGGTTGGGATACGCTGACCTACGATTTGCGAAGCGCTTAGGCTCCGACTTGGAACGAGTATCCGTCCCGGAATCGCCCCTTGATCGGCCAAATCCAGACCTGTCAAAAACCAAATATACCTTCCAAGCATGTCTCCATACCATTCTGCAAAACTTTCAAGAAAACTGTGAGGCCCTGCTCCTCAAAAGACTAAAGCCTCAAATCGAACATCTCAAAGCCCTAATCGATAGGCTGAGCGCCTACGAAGCATCAGTCGTATCGAAGCCATTGCAGCTCAACCTACTAGATCAGAAGCGGCAAAACAGCGCCTATCTCAATCTTCAAGCTCAGCAGGCTCTATATCTAATTAAGTCTCAGTCAGAGGCATTCTTTAAACAGGCTGAGAACTATCTAAACCAGGCTGAGAAAGCCGACAACACCTTTTTTGATGAGCTATGTGTCGATAGCCTTTCTTATAAAATGCAGGTTTTCTCGCGTTTGCTAACCCCCCATGTCAGCAAGCGCGGCAATAAGAAACTGCTACAGCTAAAATATGTTTCAGCCAACAGCCAGCTTTTGGAACCGCAACCTGAACAGAGAGATACATTCAGAAGTGAGCCTTCTAAAGTGATTGACGCTAACACCGCTATGCTCAACTTTTGCGAATATGAACTTTACTTATGGGCAAAAAAAGTATGGCATGAGATCTATTTAAATTTGGCTAGCGGTGGACTTAAAAGCCTTCACGACAAGGTTTTCACCGCCCTTGAGCTAATTTCTATTAAAGAGCTATCCGCCATCAAAGAGCAGTATGACATCTGCGCTTTAGACCTGCATGTGCTATCAAACTCCAGTCAGCAGTTCACCCAAGCACCTGATGAAACAGTGATCAAAGAGCCGTCAGCGCTCTCCTATCTCATGAAGAAAGTTCGCAGTCAGTGGATGCAGTTTATTTTTCTGTTCAGCTTTTTTAGTATTTTAGGTATTGCGGGCCGCCGCCAAATTATGCGCAATCTAATGTCTCCCATTATCAGCCTTTTTGGAAAGGCACCGATAATCTCAGGCTTGGTGTTAATTGGTTTGATTTTTGTCGGCGTAAAGTTTGGCTTGAGAGTTTACCAGGAAGACCTGGAAGAAGCACGCAGCAAGCAGGGCGACGACCTACGGCTCAAACTATGCAAGCATTATCAAGAACTAGCTAAAAAGCACCTAATGAGATCTTATCTAAAAATTGTGAAGATGAAGCTCAAAGAGGAACAAGATAGAATCGAAAATATCCAAAGTCACCTAGAAAACCTCATCAAAACTAGTGTGCAAGAATTCAAATAGCTCACTGAAGCTAAAATCTTTTCTTGACATAGGAAAGCCTTAGTGAAGTATTTATAGCAGTGCTAATTGGGATGAAACAAATATAATCGTTAGTCCATAGTTAATCGAACAAAAGAACTGCCCCCTGTTAATATGGCGAAAGAAAGCTTGATAATCGCTACCCAATCAGCGTGATAAAAGCTGCAACTGATCTTCTGTCAGCGTCACTCCCTGGCGATCAAGATAATTTCGCAGGTTAATCTGAATAAACAAGTCTTTCAATTCTGAAGCAATATCCGACGGAGGCACACCGGCCAAAGCCCTGGCGATTAGCTTCTCTGTCAAGGAGAACTCGCCACACTCGACGGCTAGGGTTGCTGCACTACGGTGTAGGATAGAGCGAGTCGGCTCAGCTGCCACGTCATTAGCTACTATGTCTGCCGCCTTAGCCTCCAGTTCTAACGCCTGTCGCAGCAATTCCTGAACCTGGGACGTCTCTCCGCGCAGTCTTTTAAGATCGGCCTGTTCTGCCAAATCCATTGCTTGTCTGTGAATGTCTTGAACCTGACTCATTGCTCCACAACCCAGGCTAAAGGCTGACTAAACTCAATAACCGCAATGTAGGCTGGCGAGAGGCTGTCTACGGCCTGCACCTGTGCCTCTTTCAGTGTAACTCTGGCGCGAACCTGCCGCCGTTCAGGCACTGTCCCCGCAGGGGAATCGCCACGGCGAATACCAGACACCTCCAGTCGAGCAGATTTCTCAAAGGGCATATCAGCGGAATCGGACAAATTCCCCAACCAATAATCAAAGCCGGTTCCTCGGCGAGAGCGCTCTACAACCGTGAAGCTGGTGATCCTCTGGATTAAAAGCAGCGCAACACTATAGGCACCCTGCTCAGTAGTGTAATCCTGATCATTCCAGCAACGGCGCATTTGCTCGGTTACCTGAGGCCACAAGAGCACAAAGGCTCCAGAAAAGCTGCCTTCCACCTCAAGGGCAACGCTGGGCTGATGCCCCTGCTCACTCAGGCAAACTGCTCCCGCTTCTGCAAGAGCGGATCCAAAGGCCGGAGTAATAGCGGGGAGACCTTGCTGTAACTCAGAAAGATCGAGGACTGATTGAGATTCCGGCAATTGCGTCATTTTCCTAGCTTACGCTAGCCAAAGGATCAAAATTCTACTGCGTCCATAGATGGCAGTGAGCACCCGACCATTACTCGAGTACTCACTGCCATCTTCAGATCTCCTATCCGCTCTTGGGATGGATTGCTCATCTCGCTAATTGACTGAAATAGCGTAATCTCATCAAAAGATTAGCCACAAAATTGGGGTAAGTTTGGGGTAGCGTAAATTTTATAGCTATAAGATGACTGCTAATTAAAGATTTTACGCTAGATTCGTAATCTAACGATACCGAGGAGGTTAGCCTGACATAGCTTTGCGCAATACTCCAGACAGTTTTTGGGGAAGGGTTGGAGAAAAGCTATCCACCGCCTAGAGTACAGGTGCAAGTAAAACACGGTGCGCCGATGGATAGCCTCAAGGGCATAGTAGCGGGTCTGCTGACATCTGCCCTGGCATGAAGCCCGACTGACCTTTGTGGGCCTCTTCCTGGTGGCCTTGTTTCGTTTAGAAACGGTCAACCTGGACAAACTCGCCTCGGTCTTTGCCAATCGGGCTCAGAGTGCCTCCAGCCACAAACGGCTGACCTGCTTTTTCCGAGGCTTTGCTGTGGACTTCGATGCCATTGCCCAGGCTGTGGTGAGTTGGAGTCAGATACCCCAGCCCTGGACGTTGAGTCTGGACCGCACGAATTGGAGCTTCGGCAGCGTCCATTTCAACATCCTGATGCTGGGTATTGTCCACGAAGGGGTGGCCTTTCCCCTACTGTGGACGATGTTAGATAAGCGTGGCAACAGCAGTAGTGACGAGCGAATGGCGTTACTGGAGCGCTTTGAGCGTCTTTTCCCCGGTGCCCAAGTTCATTGTCTGACCGGTGACCGAGAGTTTGTAGGCAAAGCGTGGTGTAGCTTTTTGCTGTTGCCCAAGGCCATGCCCTTCCGCCTGAGACTGCGTCATCGTGACCGCATCCGCCCGCGCTCAGGCAAACGGCGACAGCGGGGCGAGCGGGTCTTTGCCAATCTCAAGGTGGGTGAGCAGCGGGTGCTCTCGGGCAAGCGTTGGGTGTGGGAGCGGCGAGTCTATGTCGTCGCAACCCGCTTGGAGGATGGCGAACTGCTGATTTTGGCCACCGACCATCGCCCTCAGAGCGCACTGGCGGATTACCGCTTGAGATAGGGCATTGAGACGTTGTTCGCGGCGCTCAAAACGCGGGGCTTCAACCTCGAATCGACCCACTTTCGCCACGCTGAACAGCTCAGCAAGTTGATAGCCCTGCTAGCGTTGGCGTTCTGTTAGGCCATGCTCACCGGACTCTGGCAACACCAGCAGCAACCCATTCCGCTCAAAGCCCATGAGCGCCCGGCTAAAAGTCTGTTCCGCTATAGCTGTGACTTTCTGCGACGCACCTCCTGCGATCTCGCCCTCCGGACCACGAATTTGATCAGGCACTACATACAACTTTTGTCCTTGTAATGAGCTCCTGCACTGCTGGGGTTTAATTTGTGATCTCAAGGATTGAAAGGTGATATTGCGATAACAATCACACCGTCTTTGACTCTCTAGTTAACTCAACAGGATCCCCTATGTGGCTCTCATTGGGGCTACCGATTGTTGCCCCAGCGAATCACAAACTGACGGCGTTGGTGGGGGGGTAGCGACTGGTAGTCGCCGTAGAACTGGCTAAACCGCCAGAGCGCTTTTAGCCAGCGCCAGCCCGGTGGCTGGCTGGGGGGCTGCGATCGCAGCCCGCGATCGATCTTTGCATCGAGCCAAAGCATGGTTAATCTCCTGTCATGGGGGCTGTCGAGCTAAATCCAGGGAAGACAGGTTTTAAATTAGACGGCACCCCCGATTTTGTCGTTACCGATAATCTCTGAAGTAACCTCGTAAAATGTCGGGTCATGGCCGCCGAAACCAGCTATAGCGTCGGCCATGGTGCTGAGATATTGGCCGTTTTCAAGGGCAAAATCTAGGGCAGCGCAATGGCAATGTTAATTGCCTTCGATCGCCCCGAGGGCGCGCAGGGTGGCCTTTTGGGCATCGGTCAAGCCCTGCACCCCGGTAATATTCATTCCTTCGTAGGGGCGATCGCTCCTCAGTATCCGCAGGCACTGCCCTGTTGTAGTATCCCAAAGCCGAATCGTTTCATCCATACTGCCACTGGCTAAAAGGCTACTGCCTGCCTGAGAAAGTGCTGGGCTGAATGCTACTGGATAGATCCAGTGGGAGTGACCCTGGAGCGTTTTAAGACATTCGCCTGTCTCAACGTCCCAAAGCTTGACAGTTTGATCGGCACTACTACTAGCCAGTTTGCGCCCATCTGGATTAAACGCAACGGCATAAACCAGATCGCTTGTGTGCCCCTGAAATACCTGTACGCATTCCCCTGTGTTGAGATCCCAAAGCTTTGCGATCGCCCCATATCCACAACTGGCAAGCAAACGTCCATCAGGGCTAAATGCTACACCTGTCGCCAGAGTAGCCGCTCCTTCCAAGGTTCGCAAACATTGACCAGACTCAACGTCCCACAGTTTGACGGAGCCATCAAAGCTGCAACTGGCGAGCAGAAAGCTATTCTCTAGTAGATTGTTAGTCGGGCTGAAGGCGACAGTCCATACCCAATTCGTGTGTCCTGACAGGGTTTTAAGACATTCTCCGCTCCTGATATCCCACAATTTAACGGTTTGATCTTCGTGGGCACTAGCAATCACGCGACTATCAGAACAGAATGCGACATCATGAACCCGCTTAGAATCTCCACCTAGCGTTAGGATACACTCTCCAGTTTTAACATCCCATAGTTTTATGGTTTGATCTTCACTCGCGCTTGCTAACAGCGAGCCATCAGGGCTGAATTTAGCCGCCCAGACTCCATTTTGGTGCCCTGATAATACTTGAAGACAAAGCCCCGTATTGACGTCCCATAACCGAATATTTTTTTCATCTCCGCCACTGGCTAGCATCTGTCCATCAGGGCTAAATCCCAATCCCCAGATTTGCTGGGTATATCCCTTTAAAGTTTTCAAACATTCGCTACTAGTCACACTCCAGAACTTGACAGTTCGGTCTTCACTGCCACTAGCAAAGATGAGTCCATCAGGACTGAACGAAACGCACCATACCCTAGCTTGATGTCCAGCCAATGTATGAAGACAAACCCCAGTGTTGACCTCCCAAACACGAACGGTACGGTCTTCACTGCTGCTAATAAGCAAATTTGCTTGAGGGCTGAATGCAACGCATAATACCCAGTCTGAATGTCCATTTAAAGTCCTAACGCAGTTTCCAGTATTTATATCCCACAATTTGATCGTTTTATCGTAGCTACCACTAGCTATCTGTTGACCATCAGAACTAAAAGCAACAGAGCGAATCCAGTCACTATGAGCTGACAGCGTATTGATGCAGGCTCCGGTACTGATGTCCCATAGCTTGATGGTTTGATCATGGCTGCCAGTTGCGACTTTTCGGCCATCAGGACTCCATGCGATTGCACAAACAGACTGACCGTGACCCTCTAAAACCTTGGCAAGCTTACCCGTTTCAATATCCCATAGCTTTAAGAGGCAATCTTCTCCCCCACTGGCAACCCATCGACCATCAGGACTCGTTGCAACTATCAGGACTCGACTGCCGTAGTGTTCAAGTGACCTAACACAATGTCCAGAATCGAGATCCCAAAAACGAATTGTATGATCATCGCTACCTGAAATGAGCAAGGAGCGTTGTGGGCAGAAAACGACAGAACGCACCCAGTCTGAATGTTCTTTGAACGCTGCAAGAGGTTGACCGTCGGCGACTCGCCATAGGCGAATACCACCGTTTGAATCAGAGCTAACAAGTAATGTCCCATCCGAGCTAAAAGCAACTGAAAAAATTGTACTAAAGACCTGAGTAAACGTACATTTATCAAGACAAGAATTGGCGAAATTAACTCGTTCTAAGTAAGTTTCTTGCAGGTGGGCATGACGAACTGTTAACCCAGAGAAGTTAAATCCTGACAGCCTGATATTTAAGTAGATACAAAGATTAATCAAATTCCCAACTCCGTAACCTGAGAATTTGACTTCTGAATGCCTGAGGCTGGTCAGAAGCCTCAGTATTTGCTGCTCTTGAGCAATAAGCGAGTTGAATAAATGACTAAGCGATTTGGCGATCGCTCCTAGAATGAGTCGAATTTGACTTTCTCGGATATAGTCTTTTGCTGTGGTTTTAATCAGTGCAAAGTGCAGAAAAAATAGGAGATTAGAGCTACTCAATTCTTCAGACATCTGTTGAATAAGGCGATCGAGCACATATTCCATTACAACGGGCTGTTGGGTGTAATGGCCTAAGCGTGTCTCAATCAGATTTCGCCAGCTCAGCGACTCTAATACTTCCAGTAAGCTAGCGCGCCCCACGGCAGGCACAATGTCGGCCTCCAGTTCCTCAATGGTGGTCCACTCGCGGTTAATGGCAAGCCAGCCCATAACCGTTTGCTCCAGGGCGCTCAGCCGCTCAAACTGCTGGTCGAGCAGGCGACGAATGCCGTTGAACAACACCGTGTCTTGCTGAAAGAAATTGGCGATCGCCCCCCCAAACAGGTCTTGAATGCTGCTGGCCACAATCTTCAGCGCCAGGGGGTTGCCGCCGTAGCGATCGCACAGCTCCTGCCTTTCGGCCTCGGTGCCCACCAGCCCCTTGGCCGTCAGAATGGCCAGGCCCACGTCCTGAGCCCCGGTGAGCTGGAGCGATCGCACCGCCTCCCCCTCCAGGGCTGCCACCTCGGCAGGCTTTTCGCGGCTAGTGAGAATGATGCTGCTCTGGTGGGGGCTTTCGGCCAGGGTGCGAACTAGGTCGCCGTAGCCCTCGTAGCCCGCCTGGTACTGCCCAGCGCGATCGCCCGCCGCCATCAGAGTTTCTACATTGTCGAGCACCACGAGGCAGCGGTGAGTGCGTAGCCAGTGCAGCAGTCGCCGCAGGTCGGCCTGGGTGTCGCTCTGGTCAGACAGAAACAGAACCAGAT
>PYER01000453.1 GCA_003017855.1 filamentous cyanobacterium CCT1 | reverse complement strand
GAGCTGAACCACGGCATATGGTCGCTTGCTCCTGTTTTCCGAATCGCGAAAATCCCCAAGTCGGGCATCGAATAGGCCCACTGGCTTTAAAGGACCGTAGCGCATGGTGTCTTCTCCACGCCGGGCCATTTCTTCAATGGGCAGGCAGGCTTCGAAAAATTTAGCCGTCTCTCGTTCGAACTCCTTTAGCTCAGCCTGCTCGGCAGCACACAGTTCCGTCCAAAACCGTAGATACTGCTCCTGAGTCATCGGGCAGTTGAGATAGGCAGCCTCGCCGCGATCGTAGCGAGATGCCAAGAAAGCGACCTCCCGGTTGATACTCTCCCCCACTACGATTGGACTGGCCGCATCAAAAAAGCTCATGTATGCCTGCCCGGTAAAGCGTTGTAAGTCATCGGACAGGGAATTGCTGGTCAGCGGGCCGGTAGCGATCACGGCGATTCCGTCGGCGGGGATACCCAGCACTTCCTCTCGGCGTAGCTCAATCAGTGGATGCTTGGCTAGGGTTGCTGTCAAATCCTGACTGAAGACACCCCGATCTACGGCTAATGCCCCGCCTGCCGGAACCTGATGGGCATCAGCTTTGGCAATCACGACTGAATCCAGGTGGCGCAGTTCGGCATGTAGTAGCCCAGAGGCCCGATCAGCGGCTTGGGCTCCAAAGGAGTTGCTACACACCAGTTCTGATAGGTACTCGCTATGGTGAGCGGGCGATCGTTTGACTGGGCGCATCTCGTGGAGAATCACCGGAACTCCAGCCTGGGCGATTTGCCAGGTGGCCTCTGTGCCCGCTAGGCCTCCACCAATGACATGAATTGGAGTCATACCGTTCTGCATGCTACTACCTGGATTTTGCGCTCTCTTAGGATAACGAGTTACGAGGTCATCCCTCGAACCAGGGTATTAGGAATAACGGCATCGTCCCAGTTGGGGGGCTGTTCTCCCAACCTCACCACTACTAAATTTCGGGAAGGAATTACATATACCCGCTGAAAGCCACGACCATCTAGATAGAAGGTGTCTTCTGCTAGAAAAGGCTCAGAAGCAGCCGTATCGACGTTGGAGTAGCCGGGTGTTCTGGCCTTGATCCAAATGTGATAACCAAAGGTGGGTTCGATGGGGGTCGGCTGCAGCATTTTTCGAATCCAGTCCCTAGGGACTATCTGGTTCTGGCCTACTTTGCCCTCATGAAGCAGGAGTAGACCAACTCGAGCCCAGTCATAGGGGTTAGCGAACAAACAGCAGAAGGTTTTTGATTCTCCCCCAGGGCGATCAAGCCAGGTAGCGGCTTCAGAGGCCTGAAGGGGTTGCCACAGACGGCTAGAAAGATATTCTCCAAATGACTCTCCTGTAGCATGCTCTAATACCAGACTCAAAATCTGAGTATTGACGTTGTTGTATTCATAAACTTTGCCCGGCGGCTGTTCTGGAGGGACCTGCAGAGCAGCAGCGGCGACATCAGAGCTGAGATACATCTGCACCAAATCTGAGAAGGGATTAGTGGTGTCGTCATCATTCCTGAGGCCAGACTGCATGTAAAGTAGGTCTTCGAGGGTGATTTCTGGGGGATTACCTGTTTTGAGCTCTCGCCAGCGCTGGTTGTACTGCCAGTCTGGCAAATAGGTCTGAATGGGATCGCTCACAGAATGGATAGATCCCTCATCAATCGCAATACCGATCAGCAGTCCCACAATGGTTTTGGTCATGGACATGCCGTTAGCTAAAGCCTTGGCATTGAAGCCATGCCAGTAATTCTCCAGCACCAGGTCGTCATCCTCTAGCACCAGCAGTGCTCTGGAATTGTGGGACTTTGCATAGGCGGTGACATCGGCAAGCGCCTGGTCAGGAATCGTTGTCTCCTGGTTTTGGGGCAGGGCTTTGGGATTGCCTCCAGCGATTGACTCAAGCGGTTGATACCAGTTCACCTGAGTTGCTTCGTTCTCCGGATAGGTTGCCGCCCGCGCCCAAAGTCGCCAGTCCACCTGGGTTGAAACGATCGCTAAGACAATGGCGATCGCCAGCATTAGCCTTGAGAAAACCCGCATAGCTCCTGATCAAAATCAATATGCTTTCGCCTTGACTTGCATTATCACGAAAAAAGCGCCCTCCCAGGGGAGAGCGCTTTCACTTAGCTGGTCATGGACTAATCAATGACAGACTAGCCGATGATTTCAGGTGCCTCAGCAGACGCCAGGTCCAGCGGGAAGTTGTGCGCATTACGCTCATGCATCACTTCCATACCCAGGTTGGCGCGGTTGATCACGTCCGCCCAGGTGCCAATCACACGACCTTGAGAATCCAGCACCGACTGGTTGAAGTTGAACCCGTTCAGGTTGAACGCCATCGTGCTGATGCCCAGCGCGGTGAACCAGATGCCCACCACCGGCCACGCACCCAAGAAGAAGTGCAGAGAGCGGCTGTTGTTGAAGCTGGCATATTGGAAGATCAACCGACCGAAGTAGCCGTGGGCGGCCACGATGTTGTAGGTCTCTTCTTCCTGGCCAAACTTGTAGCCGTAGTTCTGAGACTCGGTCTCGGTGGTCTCACGCACCAGAGAAGAGGTCACCAATGAACCGTGCATGGCGGAGAACAAAGAACCGCCGAACACACCGGCCACACCCAGCATGTGGAAGGGGTGCATCAGAATGTTGTGCTCTGCTTGGAACACGAACATGAAGTTGAAGGTACCGGAAATACCCAAAGGCATGCCGTCCGAGAACGAACCTTGGCCCAGGGGGTAAATCAGGAATACAGCAGAAGCAGCGGCCACGGGTGCGCTGTAAGCCACGCAAATCCAGGGGCGCATGCCCAACCGATAGGACAGTTCCCACTCACGGCCCATGTAGCAGAAGACGCCAATGAGGAAGTGGAAAATTACGAACTGGTAGGGGCCAC
>PYER01000121.1 GCA_003017855.1 filamentous cyanobacterium CCT1 | reverse complement strand
ATTCATCATGGGTACACAAGACCTGTTCAATACAGGTTAAAACAACCAAACTGCCGCTGTGACTAAAACTGATATTGCCCAAATCTTGTTACCCCCTGGGATCAGCCTGCCAAAAAATGACCAGGGTAGTAGAACCGCCAGGGCTAATTGGCACCAGCGAAACCCAGAGAATAGGGCTGCCGCCATCCTGCACTTCAAAGAGGTCAAATCCACAGTAGGCCTGCCCCAGTGATTGTACCGTTTGCCCGGCGAAAGTTCGGGGTATGTCCTGGCGCTCGACCAGCTGAATGTTGCGGCTCAGGTACCTCAGATCGGCGGCGGGAGGCGGCAGCGTGTAGCCATTTCTGTCGATCGAGCCAAAGAAGCATTGCTGCGTTGCTGCCGCCCACTGAGAAATGTACAAGTCCCAAATGTCGCCCGGGAACTGGTCGGTCAGATCAAAATTACTGCTGCCGGGCTCTCGCCCCAGCGCGCCGATCGCTGAGTTGACCAACTGCGCCTGACGGTTGGGGTCAAACCCCGCCACGGGCTGTGTCTCAGCGGGGGTGTCAGCTAGGTCACTGACTGGTGGGTCTGCCGGCGGCAATGTCTCTGGAGGTGGGGTTTCAGGATATTGCTCTGGCACAACCGGCTGCGTTGGAGCCTGAGGCGCCGTGGGGGGCGCCACCGTCGGGGGAGTCGCCGCTGCGGGAGTTTCGGCGGCGGACGGTGGGCCAGGTTCAGCCTCGGCCAGACTGCTGATACTCAATAAATCGACGACTTCCTCCTCCTCCTCTGGCTCAGTCTCTTCCTCTACCTCCGGGACGGGACGAGAGGGCAGCGGCGCCAGCAGCAGCAGGGCGTGAAACCCCACAGACAGCACCAGCAGGGGTGCCACCAGAGCATTTGCCCAGCTCGGCCATTTCGGAGCCGATGATTTGTGAGACTCGCCAGTGGACATAGCAGAAACAGTTTATGAAAGGCGATCGCGGTGGCTAACGAATTGATGCTGCTGTGACGTAGTAAAGCCCTTGGAAAGTAGAGCACTTGCCAAGGGCCAACCTTAGAATCGCTTTGTTTCAATCCAGGCTAGATTACAGCCCTGAAAGAATAGAGGCGTAGCGATCGTCAGACAGCGGCACGTAGCCCACCTCAGGCACAATTTCAGAGGCGTTGTCGAGCACAAACTCCATGAAGGAGCGAACCTCAGCACTGTCCTCCAGGCTAGACTTCTTCACGTACATGAAGATGGGCCGCGAGAGCGGAACGTAGGTGCCATTCTCAACGTTCTCAGGGGTAGGCAGAACGCCGTCGACCGCCACGGCCTTCAGTGAGTCCTGGTTTTCCAGATAGTAGGCGAGGCCAAAGTAACCCAACGCATTGACATCGCGGGAAACTCCCAGCACCAGGATGTTGTCATCCTCACTGGCGGTATAGTCGGCCCGGCTAGCTCCCTCTTCGCCGACAACCTCATCGGTGAAGTAGTCAAAGGTGCCGGAGTCGGTACCGGGACCAAACAGACCAATCGGCTCATCGGGCCAGCTAGAATCGATCTGGCTCCAGCGGGTAACGGTGCCCTCGGCGGCAGGCTCCCACATCATCTTGAGCTGCTCAAGGGTCATCTCCTCGGCCCAGGTGTTCTCTTGGTTGATGACAACGGTTAGGGCATCGGTAGCTACGGGCACTTCAATGTACTCAATGCCGGCAGCGGCACAGGCATCGATTTCCTCTTGCTTAATGGGGCGAGACGCACCAGTAATATCCAGTTCACCCGCGCAGAACTTTTGGAAACCGCCGCCAGTACCCGATACACCAACGGTAACTTGGGAGCCACGGTTTGCCGCCATAAACTCTTCAGCCATGGCTTCGCTGATGGGGAAAACAGTGCTGGAGCCATCGACCTGAACAACTGAATCTTGAGACAATGCGTTGGGAGCAGCAATACCCGCCACCACAGCAGTGGTAACTACCCCGGCTAGCGCATAGCGGTTGAATTTCTGTCTACTGAGAACCATACAACACTCTCCGTGGCGTGCTAAACACTATCAAAATCGCCATTTGAGAGCTTATAGTCCGAATCCTAAGAGAGTCTAATGTCAGCGATAAGATTAAATTCAGAAAAGTTTAAGAGCTATTAATCTAAACCTTTGCAATCAGTCTCTAGGCTTTTTCCGTCTGGAATTTTCAAAGATGTCCAGGTCCTAGCAATAGCGCTTATATAGCTGTAGCCAATTGAGGTAGAACGCCTGTCAGATAAGCGTTCAAGCGTTTGAACTTTTGAACGCTTTGATGTCCTAACCCAGGTGACTCTGTCTGTGAGACTACAGAAATTCCCGCAAAAACTCGTAGGGTTCCACATCCCAGATCGGTTCAGGTACCAGGTGGCTCAGCCGATTGAGAATGTCAGCTTCAATGGCCGCCATTTGGTCGTGGGCAAAAATGTCGCCCAGGGCTTGGCGATCGCGATCGCGCAGGGGGGCTAACGGGTTTGCCAGCTGAGGAGCCGCATTGGCCAGGGAATAGGGAGACAGGGACGCTGTCCCTCGCCCGGGTGCTTCGGGTTTAGCGGAAACGCCAGTGACCAAAGCACTGCCCGAAGCGCTAAAGGATTGCCGGGGGCGGCGCGATCGCTTTTTGGCAGCAGCCCGCTGGCTAACCGTAAATAGGGCCTTGACCCAGGGGTCGGTATTGAGCGAGTTCCGAAGGGGGCGTGAGAAAGTTGACTGCAGGCTCCAGGGTTCTGGCGATTCGGCCCCTGAATTAACCGGGGTTGAGGCCCCATCCGGGCCAGGGGTAGTGCTCATGGTGCTCCAGGGTTGTCGTGACGATCAGGACAGGATAGCCATAGTTACCTGGGTTAGGACAATCAGAAGCCTTAGAAACGTTTGAACGTTCAAACCTCTTTAGGACAATTGTCTTAACCAGACTGGCTACAGCTAGACAAAGATCCTACAGCCGAAGCCAACGGCTACCAAAAACAGTCCAGCCCCATGGCCAGGGCTGAACCGACCAGAGTTGCTGCCATGCTTTAAGTTCAGTATAAATGCGGGGGCGATCGGATTAACCCGTCCCAAAGCCCATGGCCTAAAGGGCTAGCTGAGATTCTCAGAGGCTGAGCGCTGCTGCTTCAGGTAGGTGAATACCGACTTGTCGCCAATGTCGGGCACGATGGGCTGTACAACCTTGCGCAGGGCAAAGACCAAAAACAAAACAGCCCAGGCGGCCAGGAGCCCCCGCTCCACGCCCAGGGGCAGCAGGCCCGCTAAGTGCCCCAGCAGCAGCAGCGGTACCAGCGGCGTCAGCAGCTTGGTCTCTAAGCGATCAAAGCAAAAGGCTTCTTTGAAAAAAATGCCGGTGAGGGCCACAAAGGTAAAGCCCAGCCCCCACAGCACGGCGGGCGTTTGCATGACCGTCTGGGCCAGGGGACCGTCGATCCAGTGGGAGAGCACTAGAGAGGCCGCTCCCCCCCCCAGCCAGGCCGCCTGCAGCAGTCGGTGCAGGGGCACCAAATAAATATGAATCGTGGCCAGACTCAGCCCTAAACCCAGCCAAAATAGCGTGTAGAGGGCGCTGATGGCCTGCACCAGCGCTGGGTTGTAGGGAAAGAAAAGTGCGATCGCAGTGCCCGCCCCAAAGGTTAACGCCGCCACTACCAGGCCAGCCCGATAGAGCACCACGCCGCGGCGATCGCCCTCAGTAATGGTGTAGTCGCCAAACTGCCCCGAATACACTACAGGAGTTTCATTGACAGCGCTATCCATAGCGTTCACCGGAGGATGAGGAATCTGCCTGTATCCTATCAAGTTAGTGCCTGTTAGGTCAGAGCCTAGCGGGTGAGGGCAATCTGGGTCGGCAGGATAATGGTGAAACAGGTCTGGTTCTCATCGCTGGTGACCTCCACATCGCCTCCCAGGTGCCCCACCAGCTTTCTAACCAGGGCCAGCCCCAGGCCGGTGCCGCCCTGTTTCCAGGGGTCAGCGCTAGGAACGCGATAAAACTTATCAAAGATGCGGGGCATTTCCTCAGCCGGAATCGTCACCCCGGTGTTGGTGAGAGTAATGGCGATCTGTTCCCCCGGCGCGTCGGAGCGGGCCGCAACCTCAAGGGTGATGTATTCGCCAGGGGGGGTATATTTGCAGGCATTGTTTAGCAGTTCTGCCAGCACCCGCTCCAGGCTAGCCAGGTCGGTGTACAGCACCGGCATCGCCGGTGCAATCACCAGCTGTAGGGTTTGATCGCGGCTCTTGGCGCGGGTCACAAAGCTGTCGATCCAGCCCGCCAGCCAGGTCTCGAGCAAAATTGGCTCAGGCTGAATGGGGTGGTTGCCCACGTCCAGCCGCTGCAGGTCGAGCAGGTCGTTAATCAGACTAATTTCGCGCTCGCACTCTTCCTGCAAAATGCTGAAATAGCGGCCAATCCGAGTCTGCTCAGCCCTTGGTTTTTGCAGATCGGCGCTCAGATCAAACTCCTGGCTGAGGGTCACTCCCAATAGCTGTAGCGCCACCCGCATGCTGGTGACCGGCGTGCGCAGCTCGTGGGAGACCGTGCTGAGAAAGTCGTCCTTAAGCGTGTTGAGCCGCTCTAGTTCGGCCACCTGCGACTGGGCTGCCTGGTACAGCCGCGCCTGACGAATGGCGATCGCACATTGGTTTGCCACCTGCTGCACCAGGCGAATCTCAATGTCGTTAAAGCCGTAGTCGCGCCCGTTGATCAGCCACAGATCGCCCAGCACGCCGCGATCGTCCACAATGGGGCAGGCCAGCATCGCCACATAGCCTCGCACCGGGTTGGGTTCCACCGAGCAAAACTGAAAGTACTGCCCGTCCAGCAGCTGGTGGTATACCTCCGGGAAAGCCTCCATTTGAGCTACCCGCCCCTGGTACGAAGGGCTGGAGCTGTTGTACTCGTAATAAATCGTTGAGGTGCCCTGCTCTAGGTCGTAGAGCGACGTATTTGACCCCTTCACCTCCAGAGCTTCGGTCAGTTCTTTCACCGCCGTCAGCATGATCTGGTTCACGTCCAGGCTGTCGCGCACCCGGTCGGTAATACGCTTAAGGGTGGCCTCAAATTCCAAAGCCGTCTGGAGCTGCTCGGTGCGCTGGGCCACCTGCTGCTCCAGGTCGGTGTTGAGCCGCTGCACCTGGTTGTAGAGGCGAGCCTGCTTGACCGCGCCGCCCATCTGGGTAGCCACCTCCTGCAGCGTTTCGATCTCCCAGGTCGCCCAGGGGCGGGGAGCGCTGCTGTGCAAAGCGCACATCAGCCCATAGAGCGACTCCGCCTGCACAATCGGCACAATCAAGCAGGCTTTGACCTGGGTCAGCTCAAATTTAGCTCGATCGGCGGCGGATAGGTGAGCGGCGGCCAAGTCATCGATAACGTCTATTTCCCCCTGGCGATAGCGCAGCAGGTCAGCCGTGGTAAAGTTCAGCTCCGTCTGAGCCATGTCCGATCCGGCCATCGTGCTGTGGGCTGACTCGGCCGCCACCCCCCTGTAGTCCGGGTCAAAACTGTAGAACAGCACCCGGTCAATGCGCAAAAAGCGACGCACCTCGTTGACCGTGGTTTGCAGCAGGTCTTCAGAGTTGAGGAAATGCAGGAGGTGCTGGGCGATCGCCCCCAGCAGCCGCTCTCGCTCCGACTGCCGCTGCAGCGTTTGCTCCACCCGGTGCAACGGCGTAATGTCCTGCAGGCTAACCATCAGCTGAGGGTCGCCACTGGGGGCCAAGAACCGCCACGCCGTCGCCGTCATGCGGCGGTAATCCCCGGCGGCATCGGTCATTTCTACTACAAAAGGCTGCGCTTCGCCGCTGGCCATAGCCCGCTGCCCCGCTGCCATTACTTCCTGACTCACGGCCAGGGGCAGCACATCCATCTGCCGCTGCCCCAGCAGGGCTGAGCGATCGCACCCCACCAGCGGGGTGCAGGCCGCGTTGAGAAAAATCCAGCGGTGATGCTGGTCCGTTATCCAGAGCGGAGCCGCGATCGCATCCAACATCTCCCAAGGCATCTCCCAAGGAGCATTAGCAGCCAAATCGAGGTTAGACTGCTCTCCCGAAGGCACAGAGTCAGGGGGCAGGGTAGACATATCTGGTGGCAAAAGAGGGGGCGAGAGAAAGGGGCGCATGCTCTATAAACACTATGCCCAGGGCCGCTCGACAATGGCCCATTCAGCCCAACAAAAAAATAATTTCAGAAAAACATGGCGGCAGGCTATGCCTTAACTACACCCATGGTCTATAATCGTAGACCGTGCACATTTGCAGACCCTATGAACGCAGAGGAAATCATCCGCTCAATTGAGGCGGAGCAGCTAAAGACCGATTTGCCCACCATCTACGTCGGCGACACCATCCGTGTTGGTGTACGCATTCAAGAAGGTGGCAAAGAGCGGATTCAGCCCTACGAGGGCACCGTCATTGCCATGCGCAACGGCGGCATCAATCGCTCCATTACAGTGCGAAAGATTTTCCAGGGGGTAGGCGTCGAGCGAGTCTTTTTGCTCCATGCCCCCAAAGTGGCCAGCATTACCGTGCTGCGTCGCGGTAAGGCTCGTCGGGCCAAGCTCTACTACCTCCGCGATCGCGTTGGTAAGGCGACTCGCCTGAAGCAGCGTTTTGACCGCCCAATCAACTAGAATTGGGTAGAGCTGAGTTTTTGGTGACTAGCACCTGGCTCCATGCGTCCTTAGTTCAGTTGGTAGAACGCGGGTCTCCAAAACCCGATGTCGGGGGTTCGAGTCCTCCAGGGCGCGCTGAGGTGTGGCGGCGACAGTTCCCAAGTCGGCTGGTGTTTTTGTTCTAAAACAGCCCAGGTCGATGGGTATTGTCACTGCCTTACACCTGACAATCAGGCCAGGAGGTTTAGTTGCTGCTGTTTAGTGACTAGGTTTTAGTTATTAGGTGGCTGTTGAACGTGCCCCTTTGCTTAGCTAGGTCAGCCTTACCAGTTCATTCTTCCGGTTAGACAGTTCGGACAAGCGCCAACAGGAGCCAAACCAGTGGTAAAAAAAGACACTGCAACAGAGTCTAAGGGTAAGACCACAGATACCCAGAGTGCCGAGCAAGGCTTCAGCGTGGGCACCTTTTTGCAGGGCACCAAAGAAGAGTTGGGCAAAGTGGTTTGGCCCAGTCGGCAGCAGCTAATCAGTGAATCTGCTGCCGTCATCCTCATGGTCAGCCTTTCTGCGACGCTGATCTATCTGGTTGACCGACTGTTTGGGTGGGTTTCGGGGCAGGTATTCTAATGGCGCTTGAAGACTTCAACTACGATGACGCTCCTCTCGATGAGCCTTTAGACGACGAGCTAGAGGATGAGTCGGCTGCGGAAGGTGCTGGGCCTGCCGCAGAGGAAGGCAACGAAGGCGAAGCCGCCCGCTACTACCAGCGCAAGGCTCGGTGGTATGCAGTGCAGGTGGCGTCTGGCTGTGAAAAGCGAGTCAAGCTCAACCTTGAGCAGCGCGTCAATACCTTAGATGTTGTAAACCGCATCTTCCAGGTTGAGATTCCCCAGACTCCGGCCATTAAGCTTCGCAAAGACGGCACCCGTCAGAACATTGATGAAAAAGTCTTTCCGGGCTACGTTCTGGTGCGCATGTACATGGATGATGAGGCCTGGTCGGTGGTTAAGAACACCCCCCACGTCATCAACTTTGTCGGCGCTGAGCAGCGTCGGGCCTACGGTCGCGGTCGTGGCCACGTTAAGCCCATGCCCCTGGGCATGAGTGAGGTAAAGCGCATTTTCAAGCGTACCGAAGAACAAAAGCCGGTGGTCAAGGTCGATATGGCCCCTGGAGACAAGATCACCGTGCTCTCGGGTCCCTTTAAAGACTTTGAGGGCGAGGTGGTGGAAGTTAGCCCCGAGCGCAGCAAGCTCAAGGCGTTGCTGTCCATCTTTGGACGCGACACCCCAGTAGAACTGGAATTTAACCAAGTGGAAAAAGAGAGTTAATTAATGGCTAAGAAAGTTGTAGCGCTGATTAAGCTGGCACTTCCCGCCGGGAAGGCCAACCCAGCTCCCCCCGTCGGCCCAGCCTTGGGTCAGCATGGGGTCAATATTATGGCGTTCTGCAAAGAGTACAACGCCCGTACCCAGGACAAAGTGGGTCTAGTGATACCGGTTGAGATTTCGGTTTTTGAAGACCGCAGCTTTACCTTCATTCTCAAAACTCCCCCTGCCTCAGTTCTAATCAAAAAGGCTGCCGGTATTGAGCGCGGTTCGGGCGAGCCCCGCACCAAAAAAGTAGGTTCTATTACCCGCGCCCAGCTCAAAGAGATTGCCGAGACCAAAATGCCCGACCTCAACGCCAACGACATTGAGGCCGCAATGAATATTGTTGAGGGTACCGCTCGCAACATGGGCGTCACCGTCGGCGACTAGGCCAAGAGCCCTGCTCTCAGTCAGCGTTTAATTGTTCATATCTGTCAACACTACGGGGGAGAGGCGCTGCTTCGTTTGACCCCAAGGAGATCACCATGGCTAAAGTATCTAAGCGCCTGCGGGAAGCCCTGGCCAAGGTAGAAGACCGTCTTTATGAGCCTCTAGAAGCCCTAGAACTGCTTAAAGAAACGGCTACCGCCAAGTTTACCGAGTCAGCAGAGGCCCACATTCGTTTGGGCATTGACCCTAAATACACCGACCAGCAGCTGCGCACGACGGTTATTTTGCCCAAGGGAACCGGACAGACCATTCGAGTTGCCGTTATTGCTAAAGGTGAGAAGGTGGCTGAGGCAACCGCTGCTGGGGCTGACCTGGTAGGGTCAGAGGAACTCATTGACGAGATTCAAAAGGGCATGATGGATTTTGACATCCTGATTGCCACCCCCGACGTCATGCCTCAGGTAGCCAAGTTGGGGCGTCAGCTTGGTCCCCGTGGTTTAATGCCCTCTCCAAAGGGCGGCACCGTTACGTTTGATCTGCCTCAGGCGATTAGCGAGTTTAAGGCCGGTAAATTAGAGTATCGTGCTGACAAAACTGGGATTGTCCATGTTATGTTTGGCAAGACAGACTTTAGCGTTGACGACCTGATGGTCAACCTCAAAGCATTGCAAGAGAGCGTTGACCGCAACCGGCCCTCCGGGGCTAAGGGTCGCTACTGGCGCACGGTTGCCATTGCCTCTACCATGGGGCCGGCCATTCGCCTCGACGTCAACGCTCTGCGTGACTTCAAAATGAGCGATGCTGCCTAGGCTAACCAGCCAGGCAAACCAAGTTTTCCCCAGACCAACCAGGAGATTAAAGAGCTGAAATAATCCCTTAAAACCGCATAAACGACCGTAGACAGCAGGTGCTAGCCAAGCGCTGCATAAATCCTGCCGAGGTTGACGTAACGACTGATGTGCTTTTGCTCCAGGTTAAGCTCATGCGGTTGTTGGTCTAACCCCGGCATGGTTGTCGGGGTTTATTTTTGGCCAATGCCGATCGCGGTATAGCAAGTCCTGGATGGGGTAATTAAGTTTCCCTATCCCCAACTAAAAGGAGGTGAGATCGATATGGGGAGAACCCTAGCGAATAAGAAAGAGCTGGTGACTGAGATTCAGGAGCTGCTCGACGAGGCCCAGCTAGCCTTTGTAATTGACTACAAAGGCCTCACTGTGGCTGAGATTAGCAACCTGCGCAACCGGCTACGGCCTAAGGGCGCAGTGTGTAAAATCGCGAAAAATACGCTGATGCGTATTGCGGTTGAAGGCAACGATAACTGGCAGCCAATCACTGAGTTCCTCAAAGATTCTTCAGCCTTTGTGCTGGTCAAAGAAGACTTTGGTGGAGCCATTAAGGAGTACCAGGCATTCCAAAAAGACACTAAAAAAACGACCCTCCGGGGCGGTGTCATGGAAGGTCAGGCCCTGAATGAAGATCAGATTAAGGCCATCACCGAACTGCCCACGAAAGAAGAGCTTATGGCTCGTCTGGCCGGGGCTATCAAGGCAATGCCGACTCGCGTGGCTGTGGGTATCAATGCCGTGCCAACTCAGCTGGCGGTGGGTGTCAGAGAGGTACCTGCATCTCTGGCTCGTGCTATTCAGGCGGTTTCCGAAAAAGACGCGGCCTAGGCCCGTTTCTCACTTTTTTTGTGTCTAAATTGTTTTTCTACCAGGAGTTAACCGGTAACTATGTCTGCTAAAACTGACGAAATTCTCGAACAGCTTAAGTCTCTATCCCTGCTAGAAGCCTCTGAGCTGGTTAAGCAAATTGAAGAGGCCTTTGGCGTTGACGCCTCTGCTTCCGCTGGCGGCGGCATGATGATGATGGCCCCCGGCATGATGGGTGGCGGCGGCGCAGCGGCGGCTGAACCCGAAGAAGAGAAGACCGAATTTGACGTCGTTCTCGAAGAAGTGCCCGCCGATAAGAAGATTGCCGTTCTTAAGGTGGTGCGCAGCCTGACCGGTCTGGGTCTGAAAGAAGCCAAAGAAATGGTGGAAGCCGCTCCTAAGGCCGTTAAAGAAGGTGTGACCAAGGAAGACGCCGAAGATGCCAAGAAGCAGATTGAGGAAGCTGGCGGCAAGGTCTCTGTCAAGTAACCCTATGCTTTCCCGTTAGGGCTTAGTGTTGGGCGGCTCCTCGTAAAACCACGGGGAGCTTTTTCGTTTTTGGTTGGTCTTTCCCTCCCCCAGACGACGGCTCTCTCGTGTGGCCAATCACCGTTAAGGGAGCTAGCATTGAAACTGTACGCACGGAGATCAGCGATGGCACAACATTTGAAGCGATGGGAGACGCCCCGCAAGCCGGGCCGCAACGATAAGGGCCGAGGCGGCACCGCCCGCCAGCGACAACTGCAAAAACGACAACAAACCCTGCGCCTGCGCCTCAGCGATCGCTCGCCGCAGCAGCCAACTCAGAAACCACAAAAAGGGGAGCCATCGGCTCCCCTTTTTGCTGCGGCTTAGGATAACGAGGTTTTATCCAATCAAAAGTTCTTCTTCGGGATATTGGATGGCTGAGGGTTTAGAATCGCCCAGCAGCGCCGCCATAAATAACAGCACCCCGACGCGACCCAGATACATGGTAAAAATAATCACGTATTTGCCAATATCGGAGAGATCGGCACTAATACCGGTGGAAAGGCCTACGGTGGCGAAGGCTGAAACGGCTTCAAACAGAATCTCAATGAAGTTTAGGGTAGGGTTGCTAACGGCGACCAGGGCCGTGGCAACAACCACGACCAGGGCTGATCCGACGACGACTGCGATCGCTTTAAGCACCCGGCTGGTAGGAATTTGCCGCTTAAAACAGAGCACTTGCTCTTTGCCTTGCAGGGCCATTCGGGTACAGGCAATTAAAATGCGAATTGTGGTGGTTTTAATTCCACCGCCCGTACTGCCGGGGCTGGCCCCAATGAACATGAGAGCGATCATGATAAACAGTGAGGCATTGCCCATGGCCCCAATGTCAATGCTGTTGAACCCAGCGGTACGGGCAACAACGGAGTGAAACCAAGCAATCAGCAGCTTGTAATGGGGGGCGACTGGCCCCAGGGTGTCTGAATTTTGATACTCGATCACAAAGAAGGCCAGCGTACCTACGACTAGCAGCACCGCTGTAGTACTGGTGACAACTTTGAAGTTGAGAGAAAACAGGCCCCGGCAGCGATTGCCCTGGATGCGGGCGCGTAGCCAGGTGAGCAGTTCCATAATCACCTGATAACCGATGCCGCCCAGAATGACCAGTGCCGTAATAATCGCGTTGACCCAGGGGTTGAGCGCATAGCCGATTAGGTTGTCTTCAAACAGGCTAAAGCCGGCGTTGTTAAAGGCGCTAACGCTGTGAAATGCCGATAACCACAGGCCGTAGGCCGGTCCGTAGTCCTGGCTAAAGACCGGGTAAAGGCAGAACAGCCCAGTTAGCTCAAAGACAAGCGTCATGGCAATGATCGAGAGAACCAGCGACTTGCCTCCGGCCAGGGCGGTGTTGTCCATCGACTGCTGAATGGCCAACCGCTCTCGCAACCCCAGCCGTCGCCCCAGCAAGAGGACCAAAAAGGTGTTGGCGGTCATATAGCCCAGCCCCCCCACCTGAATCAGCGTCAGAATGACGGCTTCGCCAAAGGGTGAGAAGTAGGTGCCGGTATCCACCACAATTAACCCGGTAACACAGACGGCGGAAGTAGAGGTAAATAGCGCTACAAGAGGATCACCCCACCCTTTATTGGTGGTGGATATGGGTAGAAACAGTAGCAGCGTGCCGAGGGTAATTAAGACGAGAAAGCCAAGACATATGGTGCGAGGAACCGTCATCTGCATGAGCAAGGCGTCCAGGGGGTTTAGGGAGAATGAGGCAACCCTATAATTCCATGAGTTGACGCTCTCGACCACTATGCCGCAAGATTTAACCGCTAGCTCCGATTGGGGCGGTGTTCTTTCGCGTTTGAGTAACTATGGCCAATGCCCTGTACAAAAAAATTCAGACGTTCTACGATGACTCGTCAGGGCTGTGGGAGCAGATCTGGGGCGAGCACATGCACCACGGCTACTATGGTGCCGATGGGCGGCAGCGCAAAAACCGTCGTCAGGCCCAGATTGATTTGATCGATGAGTGTTTGAGCTGGGCGGGCATTCACCTGGCGGCAGACATCCTGGACTGTGGCTGCGGCATTGGCGGCAGTGCCTTGGAATTAGCTACTCGGTTTAACGCCAGGGTAACGGGTATTTCCCTCAGCCCAGTGCAGATTCAGCGGGCGACGGAGCGGGCTCAATCGGCCGGTCTGGGTGGAGATACTCCCCCCAGTGCCCGTTTTGAGGTAGCCGATGCGCTGAGCACCCCCTTCGCCGACCAGAGCTTTGATTTTGTATGGTCGATGGAGAGCGGGGAGCACATGCCCGACAAGGTGGCCTTTTTGCAGGAGTGCTACCGGGTGCTCAAGCCCGGGGGGCGGCTCCTGATGGCGACCTGGTGCCATCGCCCTACGGACTCCCTGGCAGGGCCATTAACCTGGCTGGAGCAGCAGCAGCTCAACTGGATCTATGGGGTCTACGGCCTGCCCTACGTGATTGCTCTACCTGACTACGAGGCGATCGCGCAGAGCTGCGGGTTTAGCCAGCTGCACAGCGCCGACTGGTCGCTAGCGGTGGCCCCCTTCTGGGACGAGGTGATTGCCTCGGCCCTGACTCCGGAGGGACTGGCAGGGCTGCTCAAAGCTGGTCCGGTTACTTTGCAGGGGGCACTGGCGCTGGCTCCTATGCGCCAGGGGCTACAGAGCGGTCTGATTCGTTACGGGCTGCTGAGCGCGGTGCGCTAAGCGATCGATAGGCCACAAAGAAGGAACTATGCAGCAGTAGATGACAAAAAAGGGTGAACGCCTCAGGCATTCACCCTAGATTTAATCCGTTGTCTCTGTAACAGGGGTCACGGCCCTACTGTCGTGCCTTATTGAGGACGGGCCGCGGGGCAGTCGACGGCGCGAACAGCAGCGGCGGCGGTATAGTCGCGCAGCGCGTTGGTGTTGGGGGCAAAGTTAGTACCCGTTTCGTTGAGGGGACTGGCGATCGCACAGACCGCAGCCATTTGCCTGATCGCATTCTCACCCCAATGACCGCTGATGTCGGTAAAGGCAGTCGGGTTAGGAATGTTGGGAATCAGCCCGCCCGTCACCTGGTCGCGACCTGGCACTGGAGTTGTGCTGGTCGTATCGCCCGCACCAGCATTAGCCCGAATTAGGGCTAATTTATACATCATCGCCATCAGTTCGGCCCGAGAGACATTGTCGGTAGGTCGGAAGTTGCCGGTACCGGCATCGCCGGTCACAAGGCCCAGTTGCTTAGCCTGCTGAATTTTAAGTGCGCTCCAGCGGTTGGCGGCGACATCCGGGAAGGGCGGGCTAGAGACAACTTGCGATCGCTCTGCAATCAGCGAGGTGGGTAGAATCTCAGCGGCCGTTTCAATGACAACAGACACCGCCTGCTCCCGCGTCAGCGGGCTAGTGGGCTTAAAGGTGTTATCCGGAAAGCCCGAAATCACCCCCAGAGTAGCAGCGCGGGTAATTTCAGCCGCATAGCGGTTGCCCCGAATGTCGTTAAAGGCCAGGGTCGGCGGCGTAACCGGCGGCGTAACCGGCGGTGTGCCGCCGCCGGTTTCCCCACTTTGAAGCTGGGCCAGCGTGAGGTCGTTGGTGAAGTACACCAGGTGAGAACTGACGATTTGACCATTGAAGGTGCGCTTGGTCAGCGACCAGCCGGGGTTGAGATCGATTTGGGTAAAGCCGGTCGGACTGATGCCGTTGGCGCGACCAATGGTAATGCGATCGCGCGAAATCGTGCTGGGAGCAAACTGCAGCAGCAAATCGCCGTCTCGCTGGTTGACCTCAAAGCGAGTGCCCGACAGATCCTGGCCAGCCAGACGAATAGCATAGCCATTGGTGTCGCGCTGCAGACGGCAGATGCCGGTGAAGTCAAAGGTGTTCCACAGCGCATTGACTTGAGTGGGCTCACCACCGGGGTTAGCGATCGTCCAGCAGGGGGGATTGGGCTGGAGCTGTTCTACGATGTACAGCCGGTAGGGCTGAGCCGCACTGCCAGGCACGGCCACCACCAGAAAGTTGGCCGCATTGATATCAGTGTTGCCAAAGGTTTGCGCCAGTAGCGTACCCGTCTCGCGCACCATGGGCTGAACTGGAGTGCGGTTTTGGGCAATAGCTTGCCCTGCCCCACCAAGCACCCCGAGAGTGGCTGCCATCAGCGCAGCCGCTTTAAGCTTCGACATAGGATTCATTGTCACCCGTCCTAGATTCCTGGATAGCGATTTTTGATGTGGGGATGATTTCTCTACCTTAAGCCCTGGCAATCGGGGGCAAACTCTGCCTTCAACCACTTACCAGACTGGCTGATAACGCGGGTTAACGGCTCAACATCAGGACTATGAACTGAGCCTGCCCGAGCCCCAAACCTGCGTTAGCCAGGGGTCAAACAACCATCGTCCCAAGGCAACGACCGGAACTTTTCAACCTGAACCAGGTTTTGTCAGCCGAGGAGGCCAATAGGTCTGGTTAGCCTGAAAAGCCGCCACTCATTGTAGGAGCATCCCTGGTATACAACCCCACTTGTTGCGAGTTTTTCCAGGATTTGTTGCAAAACCTCACGGTTGAACTCTACCTCCAGGCGCAGGTTCCATTGGGCGCAAGGTTTCGCCGCTCCTTCGGGCGTCATTAACTAACAGCTGATAGCATGATCACCGATTACAGTCCCTTGCATTTTTAGGGTCGGACTTAGCAAAGCTGATGCCATCAGCTTTGTTGCCAGAAGTGATGACAAGCCTAGAGCTGAAACTCATCTAGCCCAGGCGAGGTGAGCCCAGGCAGGGTAATCTCGCGGCTGACAGAGGCTTTGTAGCTCTCCTGCTGGGTGACCAAATCAATAGAGATGGCTTCGAATCGAGCCTCCAGGCAGCCCAGGGGCACCGTCAGCTGTAGATTACCTTCCAGCTGCCCCTGCCCGTTGGGCAGCAGATTCATCACCTGACGAGGCTCATCGGCAAGGCTGCGAGTTTGAGGATCGGTAATCCAAACCTTGAGGTACAGGCGATTGGGGTGAAACGGCACCCGAAGCGTTACCAGGACAGGTTCACCAGCGGTCAGGTCGCCCTCGGGCAACAGCAAAACCGGCATGGGTGGAGTAATTTCAGCGGCCCCAGCGTCGGGTTCCTCAGAGATCACTGCTTGTTCCAGGGTAAGCATTCTGAGGGCGGGGTCTTCGTCCTCGTAGATCACTACCTCACCGGCAAAGGGAATAAACTCCGGCAGGGCGTCGTCGACATCCTCTGCCGCAGCTGGCTCTGCCTCAATGGCCTCCTGCGAGCGCTGGTCTACAGCCTCCTGCTGCAGGTTGACGGCCAGCTCGTTGAGTCTGGCCCAGAAGCGATCTTGCAGCTTTAAATCTTTAAACCCCATGTCTTCGTGGGAGATAAGCTGCGGCGCTGGCCTGCGAGGCTTGCTGCTAGGGGCAGGGGGCTGGCCCCTCATCGTTGCTAGGGAATCAGCCCCTTGAGAGGGGTGTGAAACTGGCGGTAGACTCAGCCCTCGGTTCGGGTTTGAACCGGCAGCGGTTTCACGGACCGGAGCCCCTACCCCAGCCTCTGGAGCAGCCTCTGGGGCTGCCTCTGGGGCAGGAACCGGAGTCGCCGGAGGAGAGGACTTTGGCCGTCCTACGGGGGGCAGCGTCGGCTGATGCGCCGCCGTCTCATGGGGAGAGGGGTAATAAATTTTAGGGGGTAAGGCCGTACCACCGCGAGGCAGGGTCAGAATGGGCATTTCCCGAGGCGGGGCCGCGCGACTGGCAATATCCCAGGTTTTGAGATCGGGATTAGGAGGGGGGGAGGTGGCCACAGCCTCCGCAGCATCGGCAGGCTCAGACGGAAAGACGATGTCTAAATCGGTATTAGTTTCGGCCTGATTGGCGATCGCATCAAACAGCGAGGCCACATCCACCGTCACCGTAAATTGCTGCAGAGCCACCACCTCGACTCCAGCCAGCAGACCCACTTCCCCCAGCAGCAGCCGGGTCGAGAGTCGGGGGGGCACCGCTACGGTCAGCGTGACGGTACTGGGCAGTGCGGCTACAGCCAGCGGGACCGGAGCCAGCGCCACAGCAACGGCTGTTTGAGGGTCAGACAACCGCACCACCAGCGTCAGCGGCAAGCGACCTAGGCTGTCGCCAGGGGCCGGCCCGGTCACCGTCGCCGTTAGTCCCAGGCTTTCGCCTTCGCTGCCCAGCAGCGCGGTGTGGGGCAGGGTCAGCCCGTAGGCCCGTTCGTCTAGGCCCGCCGCTAGCTGAGCCTGAAAAGCATCCATAGCAGCGGCGGCCGCGTCTAAATCGATATCAGGAGCAGAGCCTGGGGCCACAGGATCAGGTTGCAAATCCGCGGCGATCGCGCCCAGGCCCTCGCTGCCGTCGTCGGCAAACCAGTCGCCATTGTCAGCAAAATCTTGGGCAGAGTCCTGGGCTACCACGCGTAGCTGCACCGCGAAGCACCAGGTGGGCTGAGCCGGAGCGGCCTCGTCTGGGGAACTGGCGCTGGCGCACTGAATATCCCAGCTGCCCTCTCTTAAACGAGTGAAGGGCATAACCACCATCAGGCCATTGCTGTTGGTCTCGCCCTGACGACGCAGGGTACGACGCTTAGCGGCTTCGCCCTGGAGGGGCGATCGCTGCTCCTGACCGCCGGGCAGCAGCTGACTAATCTGAATGCGCACGGGGGTATTGGTTTGGCTGGTATGGGCCATTACGCGGTAGCGGCCCTCTAAAATTTCTACCTGGGCAGCATCGAGGGGCAGCCAGCTTTGGTCGCCCTCCTTTTGCAGCAGAAATTCCCAGTACTCCATAGCTCCAGCCCTGACGTCACGTTCCGTTACTAATCAAGCCGCCCATGATGCTTCAGGATACTCTATGCCTTCATTTTGGTGGAGCCCCTTCTCTGCCCTTCTGTAGAAGGAATTTTCTGACTCAAGACATAAACTTCAGTAAACAGTCGTCATCTGGAGATGCAGATCATGTCTATAGAAGATCGCGCCAAGGCAACGGCCAAAGATATTGAAGGCAAGGTTCAGGAAGCAGGCGGCAAGCTGACCGGCGATCGCGAAGCCCAGATCAAAGGTAAAGCCAAGCAGGCCGAGGCCCAGGTGCGCCACTCCGTTGAAGATGCCAAAGATAAAACCAAGCGCGCCATTGATTGACTAGCAACTTAAAGCAGACCTCTCTCGGGCGAAGTCTATCGCTGTATTTTCCCTTGCCCCTTGAGCAAGAGGGAGCAGTGTGAAGCTTAGACACCAGAAACTGAGGGAGTCTAAAACTCAGCAGTGGTTACCTCACACGACTTGGAAGGTTAATGTGCCATGACTGAGGATTGGATCCAAGATTAAGGGATTCACCAGAATGAGGCCTGAC
>PYER01000452.1 GCA_003017855.1 filamentous cyanobacterium CCT1 | reverse complement strand
TGCTGGTGTTTTCCCAAGAAGAACCGCGTCGTTGTGCTCAGGTTTTTACCTGCAACATTGCCAAACGTCAGCAGCAGCTTCTGCAGGAGTGGATTATGACTGCCCAAACTCGACCCAGTATCGGCAGCGCTGGCACTAGCAAAGAGTTGCTGCGCAATGAGTTCAATAATCGACTAAAGCCTCAAGTGCTTCAGCACTTGAAGTCGGTGTACTTAGACACAGGCTCAGATCTAGCTGACTAGCTCAGCTGAGGTATGGATTCTGGAGTCCGCCACGCTTATTCGAGTTGGGATTTTGGCGGATAAAAGAGAACTGGATGCCAGCTATGCCTGAGTATTTCACGGGTTAGGCTGGGGATTGACCATCTCAAAAAACCGCCGATGCCGCGAGAGCAGGTAGCAATAGCACTGATGTCATGGGTCTCGGCGGCTTTAAGGATTTCTTCGAGGGGATTACCCTCGACAACAGATGTGTTGACTACTAGGTTAAGCTTGGACAGGCTTGCTTGAACGGCTTGCAGCTTGGTTTGGGCTTCTTCAAAGGGGGCATCGCCACGCAACTCTGGGCGGACTCCGTCGTCAATGACCCATAAAAGCCGACAGCGTTCCAGTTTGGCTTCGGGGTTACGTTTGACTGCTTGCTTAATTTGATCTAGCAAATAATCACTCCCTTCACTCCCGTCGTATGGAATCAGCAAATACTCAAATAAATTCTGGAAGCGCAGGTCTAATTCTTTCGTTGTATAGGTAGAAACTAACTGAGGCCTCAAAATCATGAGAGGGACAGGCGTTTGTTCGGCAAGGCGGGCGCTTGTGCTGCCAAATAGCTTTTCTTCTAATAAGGTTCGAGTCGGCGATCCTAAGAAGACAACCTGTGAGTTGTACTTTTTGACTAGGCGCAAAATATTGTCACTGGGGCGCCCCATCATAACTTCAATGGCGACTTCTACATGCTCAGGAACTTCTCTTAGGAGATTTTCGAAGCGCTGACGCGCCTCATTGACTTCATCAGACTCAGTCGGAGGTATTTCCCAGTCTCCTTCGACTGAAACGTGATGACAGAAAACAATCTGCTTGAATCCACCTGAGGCCAAACTTGGAACGAACTGAGCTAACCGGTAAAGGCCGTCTGTGAAGTCTGTGCACACTAGTGCTCTTTGGAACATGACTCCCCTCTAGAAACCCAAATCAATAGAATCATCTAGAGTCACCTTACCACTGCTGTTAGCATCTCACAGTCGCCGTAGGATCAGTCAGCATCCCTGGAATGGGGGCTGAAGATCTGTCTGCAGGGTGTCAACCCTACTGGGTATCAACGTATAAACATCAACTTAAACTGCGCTTTCGCTGCTGCGTTACCGGTATCAAAGACTGACTATCGTCCTGGAAGCCTTTACAGGTGGCGACCAAGACCTATGAATCTATAATTCTGGGCTGACGGTGCTGTATCAGCCGTCTATTCGAGGATTTATAAGTTGGTGGAGCTTTAAGTGTATTCGTCACCATGAATCATAAGTGCTAATGAGAGGATGACGCCCCAGCATCCCCAGCTCTCTTCTCGTCGAACAAAGCGAGAGAGGGAGGCCGCCCCTTCATTAAGCTGGCTTAAACCTGTGGATTAGGCCCAATGCCCCATTCATGACGAAGAAAGTGCTTGTACATGGTTTCGCGCATCATCATCTGTTCGTAGAGCTTGACCAAGAAGTGCTGAGCCTGCTCGTGGCTCATCTTCTCGACCTGGGTTTCGAATGATCGTAGGTTGAATTGTTGCTCAAGGGATAGCTTGGTCGGTTCATCCATGACTTTTCTCCATGTGAGAAAACAACTTGTTGGTGCCAGTGCACCAGTAGATGGCATTCAAGAAGTAGGACCGCACTGACTTTATTTAGAATTGTATCAATCGTTTGACAGATGTACACCTCCTTTGCTCTTGGTGGGGAGTATAGCAATACTTCCCTGTGATCGTCATCGGTTCCGGGTGTGTTTACAAATGTTTACCAGCGACAACTTGACAAAAAAGCTCAATGTGAACCTATTCAGGTGCCATTTTGCCTTGCAGGCGATCGCTGAGTGACATTGGCAGTCAGATGGATGGCATAGCTCGATGTCTCAATGCCCGTATCCCTTCCATAGAGAGAGCTGAGGGAGAAACGCTGATCTTCTAGCCAGGCCATGCTGATTCCCTGAAAATAGTTGGCGACAAAACTATTTAATTTATCTATCGGAAAGCTATTCAAGATTAAATTTTATTATATTTTGATTGGGACAATAATTTTGAGGATTGGGCGCCGATAGTAGGGGACCGATCCTGGTTGTCTGAGCCATGGGAAGTGGTCTCACCCCAGCCCATCCAAGGTTCTGGCATCGCTGAATCATGGTCGGTGGCTAGCCGGTTGAGAGCGGTAGAACAGCTAGCCCTGTCCAAACGGTATCCCGGCAAGGAAAGAGCCTTGCTGAGCAGTGTCAGCCATGGAGGCTGCAGGCGCAAATCTTTCTGTGCTTTGCCTACAAGATGGTTGTCTGACTATTCGGTGGTTTCAGGTAAATGGAAATTGACCCCGATTACGTTAATGTTGTCGCGCCCTCCCCTCTGCTTGGCAGAGTTGACTAACGCGAGGGCGGCGGATTCGCAGGCGCGAATTGACTTCAGATGGGACGCAATCAGATGGTCAGAGAGTTCTTCCGTGAGCCCGTCGCTGCATAGGAGCAGGCGATCGCCCGACTGTACTTCTATCGGCTGAACGTCTATTTGACTCAAGTCTTCTCGTCCGAGGCACTGGGAGAGAACGTGGCGCCAGGGATGGTTACGGGACTGGGAGGAGGTGATTTCGCCGGCCTGAATGGCCCGGGCAATCCAGGTATGGTCTTCGGTTAGTTGAGTCAGATGGTGCCCTCTAAGGTGATATAGGCG
>PYER01000120.1 GCA_003017855.1 filamentous cyanobacterium CCT1 | reverse complement strand
TAAGCGAGGCAAGGCACTGCTGGGCAACCTATTGGAGACCTTGTTGAACTAGCTCCTCAAAATCCGTATTGAGCCTTACTTAAATGCCAGGAGGCGGACTTGAACCGCCGACACGAGGATTTTCAGTCCTCAACAGATGCTTACTGTGCAAGGGTTTCAGGATTTTCTTGAGACAATTCCCCCAATATTCCCCCAATCGCTAAAATATTGGGCGAGGTTGGATACTTTTGGGCAGGTTTGGCTCTGCTCCTCATAACCTATGTTCATTATTGAACATTTTGGGGTCACCCAACCACTTGCCGATCGCTATGCGCTACATAAGCCGAATCGACAACAGCACCCATCAGCGCCACTGGAGTATTGGCCGAGGAATAGTACCTCACATCCTCAGGAAAGGTTTGGCTGAGCAGGTCGATCGCCCCAATTCGCCCCTGTCCAGGGCGCACGTAGACAACCAGAATGGGTCGCCCAATCCTGAGCTCGATTAATGCTTGAATTACCTCATTGACCAGGGAATCGCGTTTTTTATAGCCGACCTCTCGCACCGCCGCGTCGGGAGATGTGATCTCTGGAACCGCTAAAACGTTGCAGTTAACAAAATCAATCACCAAAACGCTGCCCAATCGCCCCTGGGGTTTTTGGCCTGGGTGCCACAGCCGTACGTCTGAGAAGCCCCGTCCATTCAGCAGGGCATATTCCAAAGGCTCTTTGCTGGGTTGGGCGGGGACGTAGTAATCTACCACGGTGTTGCTGATGATTTGCTCAGTGCGGAAGGTGCGCTGGATGTTGCGAGCTTCGGCTTGAATCAGCGGTTCGATGTGGTCAGATAGCTCCTGGCGCACCATACGGGTAGCCATTTCTCGGGCATCGTCGAGGTTGCTTTTAAAGAACCAGGTGAGCAACCCACCCAGCAGGGCCAAAAAGCCCAGAAAAACGGTGTTCAACTGTAAGACAAACTCTAGCTGACTCTTCAGCAGCTCGACCTCGGCGGTGGGGGAGGGCGGTGTAGCCTGGGCTAGCAGCGGTAGAGCAAGGTCAGATAGAAACGCTGAACTCATTGGGATGACGGTTTGAGGGCTAACTCAGGATATAGCAGAAGACAGAAGGCAGAGCTAAAGGCAGAAGGAGTAAGGCAGAAGGCAGAAAACCTAAAATCGAGACATCCAGAATCAGCAAAAGGCTTTGATAGCAAAGCGCCTCATCTGGTTATCTACAGGTACCCCTTTCATCCTTCCTCCTTCTGCCTTCTGATTTTTTGCTGTTTCCGTCCCCTTGCGGGGAATGGGTTAGGAAAGCAATGAGATTAGTCTGGAATTGGATCAGTTACCTGTCGTAGTTTCCGTCCCCTTGCGGGGAATAGGTTAGGAAAGTCATTATCCAATATGAGTGGAAAGAGGATATCATCACATGTTTCCGTCCCCTTGCGGGGAATGGGTTAGGAAAGATTTGGCGACATCTGTTTACACGCAGCGCTTTGATGGTTGTTTCCGTCCCCTTGCGGGGAATGGGTTAGGAAAGAAGTTATTTCGTTCCATTGTTCGATTTTCTTGAACTATTAGTTTCCGCCCCCTTGCGGGGAATGGGTTAGGAAAGGATCGCGTTTTACTTCACTACATAGGAGGATTAACCATGAAAGTTTCCGTCCCCTTGCGGGGAATGGGTTAAGAAAGGCTTCCCACATGGCAGCGCAGTTAGTTGAAAGCTATGAGTTTCCGTCCCCTTGCGGGGAATGGGTTAGGAAAGCTGGGTATAAGAATATGGCCAAGCCTTACGCTGTCCTAAAGTTTCCGTCCCCTTGCGGGGAATGGGTTAGGAAAGGTAAAACAGCTTAACGCCATTATTGACAAGGCTTCTAAGTTTCCGTCCCCTTGCGGGGAATGGGTTAGGAAAGGCGCACCGACTGGTTCCGTGGCATGACCAAGAAACAGTTTCCGTCCCCTTGCGGGGAATGGGTTAGGAAATCAAATCGAAGAAAACCAAAATCAAATCATCCAACTTCTGTTTCCGTCCCCTTGCGGGGAATGGGTTAGGAAAGGGCCAAATCACCCGCACGCCCATTAAATCAGGGCGTGAAGTTTCCGTCCCCTTGCGGGGAATGGGTTAGGAAAGTCGGAGGCTTTCAGAATGCTAACGGTTACCCTGTGTTCAAGTTTCCGTCCCCTTGCGGGGAATGGGTTAGGGAAGAGGAATGCATGGCCTATGCGCTCCAACTTGCATCTGGTGGGTTTCCGTCCCCTTGCGGGGAATAGGTTAGGAAAGACGTGGGAACAATTTTGAAGCCAAGGTCTCACGGTAAACTAAGGTTTCCGTCCCCTTGCGGGGAATGGGTTAGGAAAGGCGGCTCAAATCATTGGCGATGCAATCATTCTCCAGACTGTTTCCGTCCCCTTGCGGGGAATGGGTTAGGAAAGAAGAGGAACGGCTCGAAGTTATCAACCAGGAGAATGCGGTTTCCGTCCCCTTGCGGGGAATGGGTTAGGAAAGCAGATGGTGGTTTTTGCTGTCTAGGTAAGGCTGCCGAGACGGTTCCGTCCCCTTGCGGGGAATGGGTTAGGAAAGGCCATGACCTGCTACCACGATGGCAGCATCTTTGACTACAGGTTTCCGTCCCCTTGCGGGGAATGGGGTAGGAAAGCTCATGGGGTACAAGTCAACCACGAGCTTTCGCTTGATTGGGTTTCCGTCCCCTTGCGGGGAATGGGTTAGGAAAGACACCGGGGAATGCGGAATATTATGGGTGTAAGTTACGGTTTCCGTCCCCTTGCGGAGAATGGGTTAGGAAAGGCTCTGATACGTGGACTAATAATCCACGTAATCAATGGTTGTTTCCGTCCCCTTGCAGGGAATGGGTTAGGAAAGAGACCCTGTTTGGAACCCTTACCCACCCAGATTTCAGGGGGGTGAATCGACGCAATACAAAAACAGCCTCAATTCACCCCATTGAAAACATCTGTTTAGGAAACATTAGACCGTCGAACCTGCTCTAGGAGCGGCATCGACGAGTTAGAAAACTATATGGTTTTCAAGGTTCAAAGCTAATGGGTAAATAGTAACTTATGACACCGATGTGTGGCTGTTGCATCCCGCACATTTCACACAACAGACATATCCGGCGGGGGCTTAGGCGGGTCGCTGGCGGTCGTCAACATGCACGCCAGCAGCCAGCAACACTTACCTATCGTCCTCAATCCCCTGGCATCGGGAGGTGGACGTACTGCCCCTCTGCATGATCCCGCTCCATGAATTTGAGTTTGGGAATAACGTGGGTGGTGAGATTGGCGGCGGCTAATAGGGCCACATGGTTGGCGGTGGTCCAAAAGAGAACAAGTTCCTGAGTGGCATAGTCTCGCTGCAACCGTTCGACAGAAGCCACAATATTGGCCACCAGCGCTATAGCCTGTTCAGAATTTTCGATTGAGCCAGACTCGATCCAAAACAACGGCAGGTCAGGCATGGCCTCTTGGACTTGAGAACCGTATCGCTGTTGTGACCCAATGCCCAGGGCGACCGTGGGTAGCTTAGCCTGTGGTTCTCTGGCTGTATCATTGACCGGCTGAGCACTTTCGGGATTCCCGTCTGGTAAGGGGGTGTGCCTAATTTGCCCTTGATTAGTGACAGATAGACCATCTCGGTCATAGCCATAGAGGGCAGCGGCGGTAGTGCGATCAAAATGACGACCCACGGCCCACACCAGCCCTGCCTGGGCGTTGCCCAGAACCCGTACTTTGCGTGGTTCTCCCCGCACGGTACCCAGGGCGTTGGATAAGGACTGCTCTAGGGTCGTGACCATATCCTCCCAATCGATGCCAGTTAGCAGTTCTCGCATCTGGCGAGATTCGGCACTGGGGCGAAAGGTAAGCGTGGGAGCCTGGAGACGGGCGATGTTGGCAGAGAGTTCGGGAAAGCCACGGCGGGGACCACTACCCCGTTGATCTAAAACAATAGCGACTTCTGTCCAGGCCTTAGGAATAGAACGGCGATAGGCAGTAGCGGCAATTTTTTGGGCGATCGCATCGGGGTCAGGCTCGCCTGAATCCTGCTGGTAGGCAAAGCCCAGTTGATTCACGCGATCGCCATCAGGATGGAGAAAGTGCTCGCGCAGGAGTGGATGACTTCTCACCAGCTTGAGGGAATCTCCCAAATACACGGGCAGCAAATGCTCGGTCCCAGCCTGAGCCTCGATCGCCCATCTAAGTTCGTCATTGCACCATTCAGAGTTCAAAGAGGCTTCTGAGAGAAAGATGGTCAGGGTCGCCTGCTGCTGAACGGCCTGCTTGAGAGCTGTGTCTAATGGACCCAACTCTTTCAGCTCATTTTTGTCCAACCAGGCCAAAACACCACGCCGCCCAAGACGCTGGGCCACAGCCTCTACCAAGGCACCATCGACAGAAGCGTGAGACAGAAAGGTGGAAACAAAGTGAGATGGGCGCGAGCCTGTGGGTGCAGGGTTCATGGTCGTTAGCCTGTAAATTTGACGTTTTTGGGTGAGCCATCTGGCTTGAGCGCTGTAATCTCAACGGTGACGACCTGGCCCTCTGAGAGATTCGTGGACTGTTTGGGTTCTTTGACGGTCAGCCGCAGGGTACCCAGCATTTCGTAAGTGACTCTGTTGCCTTTAATTGCCGATACCACAGCCTCTAAGGTTTGTCCTTCGTGAAACTCCTGACTAGCGACGACAGCCTGGATCTCCGCTTCTCGCTCTGACTGAATCGTCGGCTCAGGAATTTCGCCGATGGGGCCAGCGGCTTTGTAGTACTGCATCAACCGGGCCGCCCAGCCCAAGATTTGCAGCATGGTGTCTGCATCGTCTTTATAGGTCTCCAGATATTTCTGACAAATGGCGGTGATGCTCTGCAGGTAGCCCTGAGTTTTCTTGCTATGGCCAATGCGATCGCCGTTGCGGGCTAGAGCATTCAGGTAGTCAAAGTACTTTTTGCCCGCATCGGGGCGATCGCTGTAGGCCCGCAAATAGCTGAGGGTTTTACGAAACTCGTTGAGGTCGGTTTGGTCGAGCACGAGCTGGCGAGCGATCGCATCGGCCACCTGCCACTGGGTACTGGTTAAGTCGGTTGTCGCCTGCATTAGTACATGCCCTCCGGTGCGGTGCGATCGGTCGGCCATTTGAGAATGTCGGCCAGGGCTTCGAGCTGGGGCTTTTCGACCAGGCTGCGATGGGCGGCGGCAATGGCGTCATCGACAAAGCGTTTGAGGGCATTGCCGCTGAGTTGATTAGAGTCGGGTATTGCGTACTGGGTATAGCGCTCTTTTAGGCTCTGGGGCGTTTCGATCGCTTCGATTGCCACGGTCATGGTGCCCATGCCGATGGGTTTGCCGCCACCGACCTTAAGCGCCATAGGGTATTTGGCATCTTGCCCCAGCACAATCAGCAGCGTGCCCAACTCGGCCTGGGAAAGGTTAGAAAACTGGAGATCGGTCTTAAATACAAACTCGGTACCGGCCTGCTGTACCGGAATGCCGCGATCGCCACCACTAACGGCCTTAACCGCGTTGTAGTAAAACTTGCGCCCCACCGCCTTGCCCTGCTGAAAATAGGCCCGACGCTCATCAGGCCGAGGGCGGTAGAGCGATGGCATAAACCCCGTGGCCGATTTAGCTGTCTCACAGGTGGCATCGGTAAAGTGAATCAGTCCCTGCCAGTCCATCGCGCCAAAGACCAGGCTGGCTGGGCAGAGCTTTTCTTTGTCGCGGCAGGGCAGTCGATTTTGCGGCATGTCTTGCTTGTATTTGCCGCTAACCACCGCCAGGGTGCTGTTGGTAATCGCCTCATAGGCCGATCGCACCACTCCTTTTAGAGAACTGCCGGGAATAGTCAGCTGTCGCTGTCGCCCCTGGGCCATAGTTTTGATTAATGGAATGCGATCGCCCACATCAGAACCCATAGCCACAATGCCAGTGGAGACGTGAACCGCTGTTTTGACGTGAGCTTGAGCACCAGCTTGCCGTGGAGGCGATCCTTACGGTAGCGATCGTGGCCGACAGGGTGTTTGAGCTGGGGCGCTTTTGGTGGAAAGGGCACCAGGGCGTAGGGTTTGTCGATAGCATTCTCGCTATCGTCGGTTACAGGGCGACGAGGCTTAGGGCGGGGTGGGTTGGCAGTCATAACGAACTAGCTCACTGTGAGCGCAACAAAATGGACGGTAGCGGTTTCTGGATCGGTAAAGTAGCGCTGGCCAATGTTGAAGTCCTTCTCCCTGTAGTCCAGCCCTTGGGGAAAGCGAGTCTCGGTTTTGGGATAAGGGTGAGCATCTTGAACTTGTACATCCCACTGAATTTGAACATTCCGAGAGTCATATATCGGCACAAAATCCGGATGAGCCCCATTAGCACTCAGCAGTAAAACGCTATAACCCTTACCCTGCTGTTTCCAACGCAGCTCTTTTTGGCTATCGAACAGTTGGCCTTCAGGGCTGGGGAAATCCGGAGGTAAGGTCTGGCAAAAGCCGCTGACTTTGTGAGGCCACCGTAGAAAGAAGCAGGATTTTTCGGTTTGCTGCTGCTCAAGGAGCGATCGCAACTCATCCGCCGAGGCCACCGTGCGGGTACCAACGTACGCACTCATGCCGCCACCTCCAGCACCTGGCTCCACGATTTCACCGACCGGGTAAACAGGTCATTGACCCGCTCTGGGCCAGACCAGGTGAGCTGCACGCCAAAGCCCAAAGCCATTTCGGCTCCGGCCACAGGAGTATCTTGCTGGTCGGGCTGGGGGAACCCGTAACGCCCAGCTTCTGCGGCCTCTAAAAATTCCCCGGCCCCTAGCAGCAGGGTTTTGTTCCACCGTTGCTGAGTGCCAATCGCTTTAATTGAGTCGCCATCCAGCACGCAACCGGGATACTGCACTACCGCCGAGTTGAGTTTGGCTTCGACCAGGCCCATGCCACGAGACTTAGCAAAGCCGAGACCAAACCAACCATCGTTGAGGTCACGCAGTACCAGACCAATCAGCCCCAGCTGGGCCAGGGTGAAGTTCTTCAGGTGAATTTTGGTGCGAAACTCGCCGCCTGTGCAGACCTGGTAGTTAAACGGCCCTACGGCAACCGAGCCAAACACCCGATCAATGGCGACGCCGTTGCGCTCCTCAATTTTGAGCTGGGTGCGATCGACAGGGTAGGCATCTTCAATGCGGATGCGGCTAGCGATCGCGGTGCTGCCAAACATTTGATCGGTAAAGGATGAAAGCCGATACACCTTCCGGGTATCTGGCTCTTTTTCTAGCTCTCTAAAGGCACTGCGGTCGAGCGGATCGCTGGCCCAGAGTTGGCTGGGGTCTTGGGGTTGACTATCGCTACCCACTGTTCTCACAATCCGCTCAGCGTGGGCACGGATAGCCCCTTTGAGGGAACTGCCCGGCAGGTAGATCGAGCGCCCCCCCGAGTGGTAGGTTTCGACAAACTCCATATCGGGTTTGGTGGGGTCGGCCCCTTCTTTGCCCGACTTAATCAGCATGGGGCCGCAGGGGGCAATGGTAAGATCGATGGTGCAGTGGTTAACAAATCGCTTATGCATGAATTCTCTCCTCAGTGCTTAGCTGAGTCAGGTGGTTGAGCAGAGACATTGACCAACTTCGTTTCAAGTCTTCGATTTGCTGAGGTGTCTTGATATAGCTTTGAAGCTGACCTTCCATTAAATGCCTGAGATAGTCGATCAGTTCTTGCGGATTACTTGGGTTGACCCACATCATTTCATCCAGGTTCAGCTTCACGACGCCCAATCCCCGCGATCGCCCGCCACCCAGAGGAATCATTTCATTCTCAAATTGATAAAGGCCCACCATCAGCAGCCCCAGCTCCCAGTCTTTGGCATTTTCGACTACGGCTTTGAACTCAAAGGGGGTACCGGCGGGTACTACTTGAAAGTCGTAGAGTTTGCCTTCGGAGGCGGTTTCGGTATCGCGATCGATGGAGACGCCGTCGCGCTCTTGGTACTGGCCAAACCAGAGATCGGGCAGCACCGTCAGGTCTCTGACCTGAAATTTTCCGGCGGCCCAGGGAGAGCCAAATACCTGGGAGACAAGATCGGTCTCTTTAAGGAGGGCGGTGGTTAGGGCTGCGTCGTTGTTTTCATAGAGTTTTTTTTGTTCTTTCAGCCAGCGCATTTTGGTTGGACCAACGAGTTCGCTGGGGTCGATAGCCTCTTGGCTATTGATGCCGCGCACAAAGCTCTCAAGGCGCGATCGCAGCGCTCCCTTAAAGCTTGATCCAGGAATCAGGGGCCGCCCGAGAGAGTCTTTAACCACTGGCAAATCTGAGCCAATCGGTTCAGTAGAGCGGCCCTGAGAAATGCGGAGGGCGGTAACGGTGGTGAGGGTGCCGCTGAGTTCTAAACGGCTCTTAAATACGTCAAACATAGGTTTTGCTCAGCAGAGGACTAGCGTTTTGCTTTAACAGAATTCTTACTCGAATTCTCATTTTGAGAATTTAGATATTTTAGATAACGGGCACCATAGCCAAGATAGCGACGAATCAGCTCAATCCAAATGTCATCAAGAGCTTTAGGAGCACTAGCTTCTTCGGCAATTTCCTTAGCCCATTCTAAAATCTTGCCGCCCTTTCCTTTTTGGCCAATATCGAGAACGATGGTTTCAGCTAGGGACTCTTGCCCTCTCCCCCACTTCTTATCTCGACCAACCTGATAGCGAAGGAAATTTTTAATTACCTCTGGGCTCTCAGTGGTGTCAGCAACTCTTACTAAATTGCGAAATTGAGATTCTTCTAAATCACCATAAGATGCGGGCTTGTCTAATGCTGCTTGAATCAATAAAACCAATCGATCTTCCGTTTTACGAATCCCTTTTTGTACTTTAAGCGCCACATCTGGGGCTAATTCCTGACTCATACTGTTGCCTCCCGAAATACATGATGAAATTCGCTGCAAACCTGCACCTGACCAAACCCTTCAGGGGTTCGATCGCCAACTCCTTGGCGTTCTAATGTGGCTAAAGCCGGTAACCAGGCTTCAAGCTTTGGGGTTCTAAATAGGTAGACGGCCCCTTTCGTAGTGACTAGCTCCACATCTTTCATCAGCCCCCAGGCGGCATTCCAGCCCGAGCGGTAGTCGTAACTGCTGTAGGTAGCCTGGAGGGCTAGGTCAGGGTCATCAACCCCAGCCATTTGACAGAGCATGGCAGGCGAAATTACCGTGGTACGTCGCCATTGCTCAGAGAGAATAGCGTCTGACTGCAAGTCGAGGGTGAAGAATTGGCAGGTCTCGGGCAGGGGGTCTTGGGGTGAGCCAAAGAGGTTGCCCCAGGTTTGCCAACGACTACGCAGCACCTGATTAAACGCATTGACCCGCCGCTCGGTCTCAGACTGGTAATCGTTTACCTTTGCCTCAATTTCGACCTTGCCCAACCCCCGCGAGGTTGAGCCGCCGAGCCGCAGACTGCTGCTGGTGAGGTAATCTTTCAAGTCCTGGGCTAATTCAGCATTCTCCAGGCGAATGGTGCCGCTGAAGAGGGTATCTTCGCGTCCTTTTTTCTGCGTCTCGTTGATCACCTGCACGCTATAGAGTACCTGCTCTTGGGCGGTTGCCCGGCGGCGGTTGATGCCAACTTTGGTCAGCAGGCGAGTGGCCACCGAGTGAGAGCGGTATTGCTTGCCCTCTAGGCTGTAGAACCCGCTAAACGGCTCTACTCGTCCACTATCTTGGGGGCAGCTGGGGTCGTACAGGTGGCCGTAGCTTTCGGCACAAACGCTGTCGATTAGGGTGTCAAAGACACCACCGTTGCTGGGCTTTTCAGTCCTAAAGCCGGGAGAAGTTTTGGAGCTAACGGCGGTAGCTGGGATGACGTGCGATCGCACCCCCGCCCTGGTTGGGTAGGCATTGCTAAAAAACGCCGCCCCCTCCTCCACAAATAGAGCCTGAAAGTCACCCCCCGGCTGGTCACCGCTCTGGGGCGACTGGCGCAATATCTGCGCGGCTACTGCTCCGCGAATCACCGACCCTGGAATGTACTCCTGGGCTTCGCTGATGGAGCCGCCCGGTTTTTGGCGACCGATCGCCAAGGGCGACAGAGCTTGAATAGTCAACTGAATCTCTTTCATGGGTTGCTCCCCATTTGAAGTAACTCCCAGGCGTTTTCATCGACAGTGGCGGTGTCTTTATCCCACGCCCAGGTCAGCCAGCCCAGGCCAGCCGACTTGCTGCCCCCTAGGGCGTGGATGTGGTGCAAAGCGGCAAGAATCAGGGCTTTGGCGTAGCTTGGGCAGTCTGGCTCTAGGTGAATGTAGCCCCCGAATGGCAGCTGCACATTGACCGGCGAGGTCTCTAGTAAGAAGAGTTTTTGGTCTTCTGCCGTGCGACGGCGACGGTTGAGGGTGACGCCAGGCCGCAAGACCTCGGGCAGGGTGTCTGGGGCCACCTGGCACACCAAATCGTCTACGACGATTCGTGAGGGCAAGGCCGGGTTGCCAAAGATCTGGCAGATCAAACAGTGGTGCTGGGGGCGACCATCCGCAAATGCTTTGTGCTCCCTACGCTCAACAATATAGTTGTCGCGCTGAAAGGCCGACTGGGTTAACCCCACCTGGGGGCACATGGACTGAGGCACTGGAGATTCACAAATGGGCCACCCCAGCCCTCGGGCCAGTTTTTCGCACTCGTGGCGCAGGCGGCCTTTCAGCTGAGAGCCGGGGATAAGCAGGTGACCATCGGCAGCTCGAATGATCGGCTTATCGGCCAGCGAACCTGAGGAGCCGCCAGCCCCGACGCAAAGAGCACTGTCAATGAAGGCTGTTAGCGAAATGGAGGCTTGAGTGGTTTGAAGTAAATCGCGGAGCAAAACCATTACCGCACCTCCTGGGTAGCTTGGGTGGTCGAGGCAGAAGTTTGGTCTGGCTCGTCGATAAAGGGATAAAGGTCTATCAGCTCCCGCCAGATCGTTTCGTAGGTAGTGCCCGAGTCGTCTTTGAGCGACATCCAGGGTGCCAGGTTGCCGCCGTTTTGGTCGTCTTTGGGCAGGCACCAGGCGGTTTCAAAGTTTTCTTCGAGCAAGTCTTGCTTGTCTTTGGCCAGGCGCACCCGAAAATAGCGGTAGTTGAGCATGGCGGTGTGCTTGCCCCGCTCTAGCAAACTGCGAATTTGGTAGAGCTGCGATCGCGGAAAGTCTGCGTCTTTCAATGCCTCCGCTGTCTTCAGCAAACCCCCAATCTCATGCAGGGTGTAGGGTGCCCCGTAGAGTTTGAGCTTGGGCTTGCCGTCAATAACTAACCCCGACTCGCGAAATTCTTCGACCTTAGACGACAGCATAGTGACTGACTTCATCACTAAGAAGTCGATAGTGCCGCCGTGGTAGTGCAGGGTATCTTTCAGTGATTTGGCTTTTTTCTTCGCCGACTTCAGCAGCTGGTTGGTGAGATTTTCGGCGTAATAGATAGGCGTATCGTCTGCGGTGATCAGCACCCCTACCGACATGCTGAGCTGACACTGCGAGGCCTCGGCTTGGGCTGGCAGATAGCGGTGGATGCCCGGCTGTGGCTGGCTGCCCTGGGGTGGCAGCCTGAAGGAACCGTCTAGATCTAGCAAAATACGCTCAAACTCTTCGCTGATGGTCTTGGCGATCGCCAGTGCCCGGTCAGCCGGTACCACTAGCATCACGTCATCGCCGCCGATGGTCAAAATTTCAAAGGGATGAATCCATTTACCATCTCGGCCTTGAGTTTCACCATCGTCAATACCAGACAGCTGATGGGGTTTGAGATGTTTCTCCAAAGCTCGGTAGACACATTCCTCGGTTGCGTCAGAAACGTTTTTGCTAAACCGTTGGTAGTCGTCAGCTCTTGCAATCCGCTGAATGTAGCCCCCCATGTTATTGCCGTCAGCATAGATATAGGCTACAAAGCCTTTGCTGGCGTTGCCTACTTCTCGCAGCGATCGCGCTTCTCGATGGGCTTCCTCTAGATCGTAAAAATGAGGATGCTTTTTGTATTCAGAGTCGGGGTGATCTTCTAGATACTGCTCAAACCGACTGACCCAGCTTTGAAATTCTCCCGGTTCCCAATTTATCCACTCCCTGGGCTTGTACCAATTAGTGCTTTGACGATCGCGCTTAGCTTTTTGACCCACAATCCGCTTTCTAGCCAAGGCATCTGAAAACCAGGGCTCCCCTGGCAGACTGACTTGGCGAACCGCAGAACGCTTTTCGCCTGCATCGCGCCGCACGTAGGGATGGGTCTCATACACTGGCGGATAGCGGCGACTGGGGCGGTTTTCTGCGGGCCAGTTGTGGCCGCTGCGGCGCTGGCTAAAGCGATTGGATAGCTTGCCTACGAGTTGGTTAAAGCTGTGGCGCTGCTCAAACTGCACCGCCAGATCGGGCCCAGGTTTGCCGTAGTAGGCTTCAACCAAATGTTCTGAAGCGTTTTGCTGATACCACTCCAGCCAGTTGGTTTGCTCAATCGGGTCTTTGAGCAGACCAAACCGCAGCTCTAAGAACCGAAATGTCTCGCCTACGGCGCAGGAGTTAGCGGTTAAGGTTTCTGAGGTGTAGCGTTTTTCGATCGCATTGGCCAATTGGTGCACATAGGCCGATGGGCAAAAGGCCAGAATGTTGCCCCCGGTTGAATAGACAATCAATTCGGGAATGAGAGCCTGGGCCAGGCCCGGAGAATCGTCTGCCGTACCCAGGCTGCGATCACGTACCTGCTGGCTGTAGTCCCTCTGACATTGTGGAAAGCGATCCGAGTCTTCGCCGTGGAAGAAGGCGGGAAGATCGACCAGGTTAATGCGGTCTAACAGCGCCGAAGCGCCGCGAATATCTTGCAGCTTAGACGCTTCAAACACGTACTGCTTGATTTTTGTCGCCCCACCGTAGACCAGGCCAATTCTGGATTGCCATAGCTGAGGATGTGTCTCCGGGAGCTTTGTCAGCTCATCGAGAGATTGAGGATAGTTAAGCTGATCGAGCTGACGGGCTTGCTCGACATAGGAGCGCACCGCTTCCGGTACCGATTCACCATTCAACATGGCTTGCTGCATTTTGTGCAGGGTGTCTCGATCAACCTGGGGTTCGAGTTGGTCTCCCCAGGCGAGGCACCAGGCGATCGCAACCTCAATAACCAATGTGTTTTTGTCTGTCACCATGTCATTCAATCCAACCTGCAAACGTGGGCTGCTCTGCGAAAGTCATCAGGGTTATGTCAAAACTGCGATCGCACTTGCTCGATCAAAACCTCCGGCAAGCGCTGGGGCTGCCCCTGCACCCAGGGCCCACAGGTGATTTCCAGGTAGGGCTCCTGGCGATGGATCTGGGCCGTGGTCTCTAAGGTGCTGTGAATTACGGCAACCGGCTTTAGATTGCCCCGATCGCCGCAAAATTCATGCCACTCGTCTATCCGATCGGGCCTAGAGCTAATCACCAGATAGTGAGAACAGGCTTCTAAAACCGGCACCTTTTCTGGCTGCACCATGCCGCCCACATCGACAATTACCATGGGCTTGCGCCGCCGCAGCCGCAAAATTGCCTGGGCCTGATACGGAAAAAAGCCATCCGTTAGCTCCCCTTTGTAAAACAGCTTGAACGCTTCACGGTCTGCCACTGTGGCCGACTCCGGCAGTTCTAGGGTCCAGTTGCCTTCACCATCCCACTGCGCCCGCTGCAAAAACACCTCCGGATACTCCGGCAGCAAAGCCCGAAACAGGGCATGGCTAAACACCGACTTGCCGCTGTCGGGTGGCCCCACCACCAGCAGGGCCGCCCCCAGGCGCGGTTGCCGCTGGCTCGCTGGCAGAGCAATCACCTGACCCACCTGGGTTTGACGGGAATGGGTGGTGGCGACGACCGCACCGCCCAGCCGAGGGTCAAAACAGGCTACCCAAGCGGTGGGGTGCAGTTCGTGTACCAGGTAGGTGTAGAGCCAGATGGGGGCACGCCCGGTGATTACCACCCCGGCAGTGGTGTCGATGCCGGGGGGTAGAGAGAGGCCCACCAGATCGTCAGGTTGAATCAGTCGATCGGGGCGATTGAGGTGAATGGTGAGTGTTTGAAACCGGAGGCCATTGACCTGCTGCATCTCCCCAAGCTGGAGGTGGATAGAGGCGGGAGCGATAGAAATCGCAATGGTCACGATACAGACACCTGACGAATGAGCGATCGCGGACAAGCTGCCGCTAGTATGGCATTAGCTTTGAAGGGGGGACTTCAAAGTAAAAAGGAAGAGCGAAGAACGAAAAACAGTCTGGTTTCGCCTTGCGGTTTTAGTGGCTGGTGGCTACCGCCCAGCACTGACGACTAATCTAGATCACTCTTACAAAGGTTCCCCGCTATTTCAGGGGCTTTACAAAAGCCTTGACTAAAAACCAGTAAATTTCCCCTTGCTTCATGGATATTGACTTATTAGCCCAAGTCAGCAGCGGGCCGTGCCTATGGCGGTAGACCAGTTTCCCTATGGGCCGACACCCCAGGTGCTGCACTGGCTCAGCGGGGGGCAGCTGGGCAGCCGCCTGATGCGATCGGTGCGCTGCTGGGTGTGGCTGCGGCAGCTCTATGGTGGTAGCTTGGCAAACTTACCCCAGACTTTTACTTACGGAGATGTGCGCGATCGCAGCTTTGCCCTCAGCCATCCCAGAGCCGAGGCCACGTCGCCAGAGCACATTAGCCGCTACTGTCAGGGTACGGGCTGTCTCTGCCAGCGATCGACCCTGGAGTTGCTGTGGCCAAACCAGGGCAGGCCGTTGGGCGCTTGGGTCGGGGCGGTGGCGGCGCTGAGCGGTCTGGCAAGCGACTCCATCGAGCAGAGCTTGGCTACCTGCCCCTTTGCCACGGTGCATCGCACCCTGCGGCATGACCTCAAACACCTGGTTGCCCTAGGCTGGCTGGTCTCGGCGGGGCGCGGCAAATTTCACAAGCAGCCCCCCACGGTCTGGCCGCAGCCACCAGAAGCGATCGGCTCTGCCCAGAACGACGAGGCTCTATCGGCCCGTGAGGTGAAGAGCCTGCTACAGATTTTAGAGCCGATCGCGTTTTTGCAGCCCCAGCTGGCGGTGACGATCGATACCTTGTGGCGGCAGGTGGCGAGCCAGGGGCAGAGCAAGGCGCTCACCTCCCCTGAACCCCAGCGCGTCTTCATCCATCTTGACTACATCTGGCCCGATGAAGTGCAAGAGCAGGTTGACCAGCACCAGGCCGATATCGAAGCGCTGTGGCAAAGCCCCGATGGTGGCGTGGTTCAGTTCGACAACTGGAGCGCTCGCCGCCAGCAGCTCGACTCGGTGACGGTGTACCCGGTGTGCATTCACTACGCGCGGCGGGCCAAGTACCTCAGCGCCTATGGCCAAACCCCCAATGGCACCCTGGGCTGGCACAACTACCGCCTAGACCGAGTGCGATCGCCGTGCCTGCGGGTGTTGCCCTGGGGTGATCCGCAGGTGCCCACCCGGCTCAAATACCTGCGCGATACCGGGCAACTGCCCACCCCAGAGCAGGTGCAGACCCAGCTCGATGCCGCCTGGGGGTTTAATTTTTATTTGCCCAGGGCGCTGCTGATTCTGCGGTTTCCGCCGGAGTTTGCCCGGTGGTATGTGGATGACACGGTGCGGCACCCGACGTTTGCAGCGGTGGCCTACGCAGACCTGGCGGCGCTGGTGCAAAGCCAGGTGGCCCAGGCCCCAGAGTGGGCGGCGATTTTGCAGGTGCTGGCCCAGCGCCCCCCGACGGATGCCTACTACTGGGGCTGGATGCGGGTGGGCGACGTGAATGTGACGATGCGCCTGCGCGACTGGCGACCGATGGGGGAGGTGATCGCGCCGCTGGTGGTGCGGCGGCAGATGATGGCGGAGGCGAAGGAGGAGCTGGAGCGGTATGGGGTGCTGGAGCCAGAAGGTTGAGGAATGATGAAACGTGGTTGATGATTTGGAATTAAACGGCTAGAATCGCGGCGATGGCTCCCGTTTCCTGAGGGGGGCTGCCGAACCTTGAAAACCGCATAGTTTCGTTGACCCCCTCAGATGCCTCCCCGTACAAAGGTTTCGGCCCTGTTGGCAGAGGGGTTGTTGACAGTAATTTTCAATTATTTGACCCTTTTGCCGACCCCCTCAGATTTGGGGTGTTGAAAGCCCTGCTCTGCAAGGGTTCCAGATCGAGGGGGTTCAAATCTCATTACCCCGCAAGGGGACGGAAACTCAGTGAGGTCCCCAGTGGGACCCTCCAGACCCAAGTTCAAATCTCATTACCCCGCAAGGGGACGGAAACCTGAGAAATCCCAATGGCAGTTTCCAACAGAACAGGTTCAAATCTCATTACCCCGCAAGGGGACGGAAACAAGAGGATTATCAACCAGTATATGCCCTCCCTCAAGGGGTTCAAATCTCATTACCCCGCAAGGGGACGGAAACGGGGTTGGCGACCCCTGGCCTTGTGCTATGTAAACTGTTCAAATCTCATTACCCCGCAAGGGGACGGAAACTTCCTATATCGTCGGACATGGACTCAGTTTCTTCCGTTCAAATCTCATTACCCCGCAAGGGGACGGAAACTTTGCACGGATGTAAACCCGTGACTCAGCAAATGCTTGTTCAAATCTCATTACCCCGCAAGGGGACGGAAACAGCGGGAAATCAGAAGGCAGAAGGATGAAGGATGAATGGTTTACTTGACTATGGCTTAGGTCACCGCTCTTGATTTCACTCCCGCTGCTAACCCAAGAACTTTCGCTACATTTCTGCCTTCTGCCTTCATCCTTCATCCTTTCCCCATCCAATTACCCCGCAAGGGAACGGAAACAGTGGAAAATCAGAAGGCAGAAGGATGAAGGATGAAAAGGATACCTGTTGGCAACCTAATGGGGCGCTTCGCTATCAAAGCCCTTGCCTGATTCTGGGTACCTGAATGTCAGATTTTCTGCCTTCTGCCTTCATCCTTCTGCCTTTAGCCAGGGCACTCTAACAAAACTCAAATTGCCCAAAACTTATGCCCAGCGACCTGAAGCAGCGCACTAAAGCCTTTGCCCTACGAATCATCTGCCTGTATTCCGCCCTGCCGACTACCACCGTGGCCCAGGTGCTCGGCAAACAAATCTTGCGTAGCGGCACTTCAGTGGGTGCCCACTACCGAGAAGCCCATCGCGCTAGATCAACTGCTGAGTTCGTTAGCAAGCTCAACGGCGGACTGCAAGAACTTGAAGAAACTGCCTACTGGCTAGAACTGCTGGCCGAGTCTGGAACCATTGAACTCAGTCGCTTACACCCTCTCACCCAGGAAACAGACGAATTAACTGCAATTCTCGTCACCCTAATCAAAAACGCTAAAAGCAAACAGCCCACTTAATCCCCTTCATCCTTCTGCCTTCTGCCTTCATCCTTCTGCCTTTCCCTTTTCCACTAACCTCACAAGGGGATGGAAAAAGGTTTGACGTTGCCGCTCTCATTCAACGTTTTTGAGAAGCGAGTAAGACTTTCCTTGAAAGCCTCATTCATTCATAAGCAACGCTTAAGCATTTCTTTGCAAGACATAAGCACTTTAAAGAAAGCCTTATTGATCTATAAGTAAAGTTTAAGCTTTCCTTTTCAAGACATAAGCATTTTAAAGAAAGCAGTAAACGTTCTAAAGGAAGCCTTATTGATTCATAAGTAAGGCTTAATTGTTTCTTTGCAAGATATAAGCACTTTAAAGAAAGCAGTAAGCTGTCCAGGCTTTGACTTATTGCTTGGGCTGTAATAGGGTTAGCGGCTCTGCTTTATAGAGAAAGCTGGTTTCTGAAGTTGGCAAAAGCGCTCTCACCATCAACTGCTTCGATCTCGCCCTGGTGGCAGGCAGTCAGGCGATCTTTAGACCAATGTCACTGACTTAACCTGAATCAGACCGCCAGCTGAGCTTTGAGGACAGCGCGAGGTTGCCGCATCCGAGGAAA
>PYER01000011.1 GCA_003017855.1 filamentous cyanobacterium CCT1 | reverse complement strand
CGCGATCGCCGGAGAAGCCGCCGCGCCTGCAGCTTCCGGTACACGTCTTTAATATCGACTCCGTGGTGGGCTAGGGCGACGAGGGTGTGGTACATCAAGTCGGCGGCTTCTCCGGCGATCGCGTCCGCGTCATCATCTTTGCAGGCCATCACCACTTCGGCGGCTTCTTCGCCAATTTTTTTGAGAATTTTGTTGTCGCCGCCCGCCAGCAGTTTGCAGGTGTAGGAGTCGGGGTTGGGGTGATCCCGGCGATCGCAGATTACTCCAAACACCTGGGAGAGCGTGTCGGCGGGGGGTGCGACTTTGTAATCATCGACCTGGTGAAAGCAGCTGCGCTCGCCCGTATGGCAGGCTACGTCGCCCACCTGCTCAACGGTGACCAGCAGGGCGTCGCTGTCGCAGTCGTAGCGAATGGCGCGCACCTTCTGCACATGGCCAGAGGTGGCTCCTTTGTGCCAAAACTCCTGGCGCGATCGGCTCCAGAACCAGGTTTCGCCGCTGTCTAGGGTTTTTTGCAGCGACTCGGCGTTCATCCAGGCCATCATCAACACGGTGCCGTCGAGGTGGTCCTGCACGATCGCGGGCACTAGCCCCTGGTCGTTGTAGCGAATGCGATCGACGGGCACAGCGGCAGCCAAGGGTGAGGGGGAAGAGGTAACCATGGAGCTGGACAGATAAACGTTCTCTCCCACTCTATTACTTTGCCGCCGCTGGATAGCCCTGAGAGCTTAGCCCAGGGCAAAATCCGCTGAGCCGTCAGCAACTGGGCGGGAATCAGGACCAAGGTTTCGCAGTCCAGCGGTCAGCATAGAGTCACGTCTCTCATAAACCACCAACCCGAGGCAAAACGCGGATTAGGCCAATTTGATCTAACTTTTCTTCCAACAAAAGTTAACATAGTAGTTAACAAACCTTCAGCTAAGTCCAGTCTGGCTATCGGCCCTGCTCAGGGCGCTTTGCCCGTGGGCTTGGCTCATTCGACCACTAACGTACTGACGCAGGAGAGCTTCATGACTGGATTTATTCGCGGGCTGTTTGGCGGCAAAGCCAAGAACCCAGGGGAATCAGACCGTCCCGTGCGGCAAAAGCCCGCGCCCAAGCAGCCCACCATCAAGCAGGTTGGCGGAGCCTACTTCTTGAGCGAGGACGACGCGAAGAGCTATGGCAACATCGAGTACATGCGCTCGTCTAAGACCGTGCGGCGCACCTACGCCAAAAAGCGGGGTGAAACCGGAGAAAGAGAGAGCATTCGGCAAATTTCTTCTCTAGAGGCCAAACGGCTGCAGGAGCAGGGCATGCCGGTGCAGCAGGTAGCTACCTCCGAAGTCTCTTACCAACCCACCGTCAAAAAGGACGCTAGCTCTGAGCGCCGCAAGGTTGACACCAACCTCGATATGTTTCGCAAAATGGCGAAGGACATCAGGAAGTAGTCAAAACGCCATTTCCTGGGCGTAAGCCCTGCCAATGAATGAGGACGTAGCCTAGCTGCGTCCTTTTTTTGTGAAAGCTCAGGGATAGATTTTTCTCTTAGCGATGAATTAATTAGATGGCACCAGAGTGGACAACCTGGCCCCATTATTCGTTACCTTTGGTAAAGATTCGTTTACTTCCTGTCCGTTGAAGTCTGCCTTTGGAGCCGCCCATGCTGCGTTTAGAGCACATCAGCAAGATCTATCCCACCGGGGAGGTTCTCAAGGACGTGAGCTGGGAGGTCAAGCCGGGCGATCGCATTGGCCTGGTGGGCGTCAACGGTGCGGGCAAATCGACCCAGCTCAAAATCATTACCGGCAAAATCGAGCCCACCACGGGCACTATCGTCCGCCCTGCCGATCTCAAAATTGCCTACCTCTCCCAGGAGTTTGAGGTCGACCCCAGCCACACCGTGCGCGACGAGTTTTGGACCGTATTTAAAGAAGCCAATGACGTGCAGTCGAAACTGCACCACATCCCTACCCTGATGGAGCAGGCGGATGCCGACGAGCTGGAGCGGCTGATTCACGAACTCGACAAGCAGCAGCGACGGTTTGAGGCCCTAGGCGGCTACGGGCTAGAGTCGCAGATCGAAAAGATTTTGCCTGAAATGGGGTTTGAGGCCAGCGATGGCGATCGCTACGTCAGCGAGTTTAGCGGCGGCTGGCAGATGCGCATGGGCCTGGGCAAAATTTTGCTGCAGGCCCCCGACGTGCTGCTGCTCGACGAGCCCACCAACCACCTCGACCTCGACACTATCGAGTGGCTAGAGGGCTATCTCAAAAAGCTCACTACCCCCATGGTGATTGTTTCCCACGACCGGGAGTTTCTCGATCGCCTCTGCACCCAAATTGTGGAAACTGAGCGGGGGGTCTCCACCACCTACCTGGGCAACTACACCGCCTACCTGACCCAAAAAGAAGAAAACCTGTCTGCCCAACTCAGCACCTACGAACGCCAGCAAAAGGAAATCGCCAAGCAGCAGGCCTTTGTCGATCGCTTTCGGGCCAGCGCCACCCGCAGCACCCAGGCTAAAAGCCGCGAAAAGCAGCTCGATAAGGTAGAGCGCATTGAGGCCCCCACGGGCAGCGTGCGCACCCTGCACTTTCGCTTTCCGCCCGCTCCCCGCAGTGGCCGCGAGGTGGTCACCATTAGCGACCTCACCCACAGCTATGACGACAAGATCTTATTCTTGGGGGCCAATTTGCTGATTGAGCGGGGCGATCGCATTGCCTTTTTGGGCCACAATGGCGCGGGCAAATCGACCCTGCTGCGCCTGATTGCCGGGCTCGAAACCCCCACCGATGGCCAGGTTGAAGTGGGCCACCACAACGTGATCCCCAGCTATTTTGAGCAAAACCAGGCCGAAGCCCTCGACCTGGAGAAAACCGTGATTGCCACCATCCACGACGAGGTGCCCGACTGGACCAACGAAGAGGTGCGCACCCTGCTGGGGCGGTTTCTCTTTACCGGCGATATGGCCTTCAAGCAGGTCAAAGCCCTCAGCGGCGGCGAAAAGGCTCGCCTGGCCCTGGCTAAAATGCTGCTGCGCCCCGCTAACCTGATGATGCTCGACGAGCCCACGAACCACCTCGATATTCCCGCTAAGGAAATGCTGGAGGAAGCCCTACAGCACTACGACGGCACCGTGCTGCTGGTTTCCCACGATCGCTATTTCATCTCCCGCGTGGCTACCAAAATAGTAGAAATCCGCGATGGCGAGCTGCGGCTGTACCGGGGCGACTACCATTACTACCTTGACAAGGTGGCTGAAGAAGCTGAAGCTGAACAGCAAGCCGCTTTAGCCGCCGAGAAAAAGGCCAAGGCCGAGGCCAAGCGCCAACAGCAGCAGGCCAAACGCAAAACTGGCGCTACAAAATAACGCCTTTGTAGAGTAATATGCCTTTTATAAAAAAACTTTCTTAAGTTAATCTCGTCCTCAACCATAGAGTCGATGAGCGGGTTTAGATTGTGAGAGTCAGGCTCTTAGGTGAGGCTACACCCTCACTGGTAAGGTTTTAAACTACTCCTCCAGCGCGGTTTTTGATCTGCGCAATCTTTGTATTTGCCACTCCAACTCTGCCCTGGCTCAGAATCGGGGCTAATTTTCTGGATGGTATGATTGCTGAGACGTTAGTCCAAATCCCAAGGATTTTTACCCATGAGTCAAGCGTCAATCGCGCCGATGGTGTTAGTTATTCTCGACGGTTGGGGATATCGGGAAAATACCGACGGCAATGCTGTCGCTGCCGCAAAGACTCCGGTTATGGATAGTCTGTGGGCTGCCTATCCCCACACGTTAATTCGTACGTCGGGTAAAGATGTAGGGCTACCCGAGGGCCAAATGGGCAACTCTGAGGTGGGTCATTTAAACATTGGGGCCGGCCGTATTGTGCCCCAGGAACTCGTGCGGATTTCAGACGCGGTAGAAGACGGCACTCTGCAAGAAAATGAGGCTTTTCTGGACGTCTGTCAGTCGGTGCGCTACCGCAACAGCAAGCTCCATTTAATCGGGCTTTGCTCAGAAGGCGGAGTGCATTCTCATCTGTCGCATCTGTTTGGGCTGCTAGAGATGGCCAAAGCCCAAGATATTGAAGATGTCTGTATTCACGTCATTACCGATGGCCGCGATACTAAGCCCACCGAGGGCAAAATAGCGGTGCAAAAAATTCAGGACTACGTCGATCAGCTGGGGCTAGGTCGCCTGGTAACCCTCAGCGGCCGTTACTACGCCATGGACCGCGACAACCGCTGGGATCGGGTTGAAAAGGCCTATCGAGTCATCACCGACCCGGGTGAAGGCATTGGGCAGACGGCTATGGAAGCGCTGCTCAACTCCTACGACCAGGACATCAACGATGAGTTCGTAGAGCCGGTACGGCTGGCCCCCGGCGCGATCGCTCCCGAAGACGGCGTAATCTTCTTCAACTTTCGCCCCGACCGGGCGCGGCAGCTGACCCAGGCGCTGGTCGATCCCAACTTTAAGGGCTTTGAGCGGGAGATGGTTACTCCCCTGAGCTTTGTGACCATGACCCAGTACGATCCCGACCTGCCGGTGAAGGTGGCCTTTACGCCCCAAAACTTGAGCAACATTCTGGGTGAAGTGGTGGCGAACCACGGCCTCAAGCAGTTTCGCACTGCCGAAACCGAAAAGTATGCCCACGTTACCTACTTCTTTAATGGCGGCTTGGAAGAACCCCTAGAGGGTGAAGACCGGGAGCTGGTGTCGAGCCCCATGGTAGCCACCTACGACAAGGCTCCGGCAATGTCGGCAGAGGCGGTTACCAAGACGGCGATCGCCGCCATCAAAAAGGGCATTTACTCGCTGGTCGTCATCAACTACGCCAACCCCGATATGGTCGGCCACACCGGCCAAATGGACGCGACCGTGACTGCCCTGCAGGCCGTTGACCATCAGCTGGGGCTGTTGATTGACAGTATCGGTCAGGCGGGAGGCACCGCCATTATCATTGCCGACCACGGCAACGCCGAGCTGATGTGGGACGAAAACCACAAGCCCTGGACCGCCCACACCACTAACCCCGTTCCCTTTATTCTGGTGGAAGGGGAGCGGCTCAAGGTGCCCGCCTACGGTGGCGACGTCAATCTCAGGGAAGACGGGCGGCTGTCTGACATTGCCCCTACCATCCTGCAAATTTTGGGATTGCCTCAGCCTCAGGAAATGACGGGGCGATCGATGTTCCTTCCCGCCGACGTAGAGATTCGCAATAACCGTACGCCGGTAAAACTCGCTCGCTAGGCCTCATACCATCGATTCTGGCTGCGGTGCTGTGCCATGCCCGACCCAGGGAAACCGGTCATGGGCTGCAGTTACTGATCCCTGAGACCGCAGCTGTTGATCGAGGATAACGCCTGCCCTATTGGGTGGTCTGCCCCCCGCCTGCCTTAACCCTTAGGGTATAGTGAAGGTTAGGCTATGGGTCTTGTCGATCTAGATCAGCGATCGCCCGCTGGTTTGCCATTGTCGCCTACACCGTTTTTTGAGCAGGTTAGTCTGAGAACGCGATGCTAGTTACCACAATTTTGAAGGTTATCTGGATGGTTTCTGCCGTTGGTCTGACGGCGTTGGTGCTGCTGCACAGCCCCAAGGGCGACGGCCTGGGAGGGTTGGGAGGCCAGGCCCAGCTGTTTACCAGCACCAAAAGCGCTGAAACGACCCTCAACCGCGTAACCTGGACACTGACTGTGCTCTTTATGGGGCTGACTGTGGTGCTGAGCGCTGGCTGGCTCGACGTAGCAGCAGCCCCAGCAGCCCTTTAAGTAATTCTCTTTTGGTTTTAGGTGGTGCTCAATCAAGACTTGATTTAGTCTGGTTTGTGTCAACCGATATCTGCCTGAGTGCAGACAGCCGAGACGGCTATCCCACAGAGCTTAAACTCTTGAACCCAGCTCAAACAAAGCCCCTGGTTGCAACAACCAGGGGCTTTGTCATGGGGCTATAGCTGATGTCGCCCTACCAATCGCCAGACATGACCGCTAAAGCCTGGCCTGTAGTGGTAACGATGTTGAGCGGTAAACCCTGACCACTTTCCCGTCGGGGAAACTGCACCAGCTGTAGCCCAGTGTCGGTGGGTTCGACGGTGGCGAGGTACTGATCATCCTGCCAGACCAGGCCCACCAGACGGTGGTGCAGCAGCCACATCTCCGCCAGCTCACCCTGGTTAATTTGTTCAGGCTGGTTGGCGCTGTAGCAGTCCCAGATGTCGTCTATGGCCGTCCAAATCCCAGATAGGTATATGGGGTCAGTGCGGGCGCTGAGACCATAGGTCGTGAACGAAAAAATGTCGTGGCTCCACCAGGTTTTCACCGTCTCCGCCAGGGGATCGTCCTGGATTGCTGCGCCGTAGGCGGGCATGGCCTCTAGCTGCTTCATCTGAGCCAGGTCTGAGGGTCGCTGCCAGTCGGGTAGGTCGACGCAGATTTCGGCCGCGATGGTGTCGCCTGCCTGGGTCTGTAGCGCTGGGTCTGAGGGTGACTCAACCTGAGCTAAATAACTGGCCAGGGCAGACTCAGCCGCACCAGAGCTCAAAAGACCGGCTCGGATTGTGCTGGCGCTAGGGGAACTGGCTAGGGTGGGTCGGTGGGACACCATCAAGAGCCCCACAGAGCCAGCACCGAGGGTAAGTAGCAGGGTCGTGGCAAACAGGTGATCCATGAAAGAAGACGAAGGGCGTGAACATTGAAAAGAGAGGGCGAGGGGCGATCGCCAGTGGCCTAGATCAGCTCGAGCGCGATCGCCGGGTGCTATCCCAGCCATCGGCTTGATCAGTTCGCGATCGCCAGTTAAAAGCTAGAGCGTTGGCAAGCTGTGGGGGGAAAGCTCGCGATCGATAACCGGGTCCTGGACGGCAGATTGAGCGCCCGATCTTGGGCCACGACGCTAGCGCCGCTAACCTTGTTCTGGCAAGACTTTAGCCTATTACTAAGATAGCGGTTGAGGCCGTTTCTGAACGGAAAAAAATGCCACTTCTTTGGGATCACGCCAACTGTCCCAAGGCAGACTAGGAGGGTGGCTCGCCGTCGGGTGGCGGTGCCTCAGCTGCCTTGGGCACTGAGGGTAGGGGATCAGCACCATAGATTGGTGTAACCGGCACCAGCTCCAGCTGATGGGGGCGCTGAGGCGAGGGCTGCACCCCCTGACGGCGACGACTGGAAATCGCTTCTTCCGTGGTTTCTTCGGCTACGACTTCGTAGAGTACGGCCTGCTTTTGGCCGCTGCCCTTGCGCAAGATGCGCCCCAGCCGCTGCACGTACTCGCGAATTGAACCGCTGCCCGAGAGCAAAATCGCCACCCTGGCCTCGGGTACATCCACTCCTTCGTTGAGCACGTGGCTGACCACCAGGGTAGGGTACTCGCCGCTGCGAAAGGCCTGGAGCACCGCGTGGCGCTCTTTAACCGGCGTTTGGTGAGTAATGGCGGGAATCAAGAACGTTTCGGAAATCTGGTAGACGGTGGCGTTGTCGTTGGTAAAGATAATGGTGCGATCGGGGTAGTGCTGAGCCAGCAGATCGGCCAGCACTCGCAGCTTGCCCTCGGTGCCCAGGGCGATCGCCCGTGCTTCCCGGTGGGCCAGCATCGCCCGCCGCCCCCCAGCCGACTGGGCGCTGGCCCGCACAAACCGCTGCCACCCCTGGGCCGAACTGAGCCAGATGTTAGCCTCTTGCAAAAAACGGTTGCGCTGGGCAATTAGCTGGGTGTAGCGCGATCGCTCCTGGGCCGACAGCTTGACCTTAATCGGCACAATCTGAAACGGGGCCAGGGCATCGCCCGACAGATCCGCTGCCGACTTTTGGTAGACCACTGGCCCCAGCAGGTGGGTGAGGTCGTCGTGGCGACCGTCGGCGCGATCGGGGGTCGCCGTTAGCCCAAGTCGGTAGGGCGCGATCGAGTATTCGGCAATCACCCGGTTAAAGTCGCTGGGCAGGTGATGGCACTCGTCACAGATCAGCAGCCCGTACTGGTTGCCCAAACTCTCGGCGTGGATAGCGGCGCTGTCGTAGGTGGCAACCAAAATCGGCGTCCGATCTTTTGATCCCCCGCCCAACAACCCCACCTCCACATCGGGGAAGGCGGTGGTCAGGTGGGCATACCACTGATGCATCAGATCCAAAGTAGGCACCGTGATCAGCGTCGATCGCGGCGTGGTCTGCATGGCGAGCTGAGCCAGGTAGGTTTTGCCGCTGGCGGTGGGCAGCACCACCACGCCGCGCCAGCGCTGGGCCGTCCAGGCCTGGAGAGCTTCCTGCTGGTGAGGGTAGGGGTCTAAACTGACCTGGGGATTGAGATCGAGCGGGGCAAAGGTCTGAACTTGGTCGTCGAAGGGCACCTGCTCAGCCCGCAGGATTTCGACCAGATCTCGATACTGCTGGGCCGGAATGCGAAATTTCTCAATGCGATCGTCCCAGTGGGCAAAGTCAACCCAGCATTTGCCTCGCGGCGGTGGATGCAGGATGAGCGTGCCGCGATCGTAGGTCAGCGTTGGCGTGCGCCCCATGGTAGTCGATAGTTACTGGGGGTATTGTAGCGATCGCCCAACCCGAAAGATTGCAGACGACTACAATTTAGGCAGTTAACGGTTAGCGAGGGCCGTCGCCATGACTGTCGCCTTACCTCAACGGTTGACCCTGGAGCAGTTTTTAACGCTGCCCTATATCGAAGAGTCACCGGCCTGGGAATTTGTGCAGGGAGAGGTCAGCCAAAAACCGATGCCCGGTGGAAAGCACAGTCGGATTCAGTCGCGGTTGGTAGGTGTTATTAATGGCGCTGTCGATTCGCCCTACGAAGCGCTGAGCGAACTACGCTGCACCGTTGGCGACCGCTCCATGGTGCCAGACATTGCCGTGCTGGAACGAAGCCAAATTCCGGTTGATCAAAACGGCGAAATTGTGAGTACTGGCATCAATATTGCTCCAACCTGGATCATTGAAATTCTCTCCCCACAGCAGAGTCAGATGAAGGTGACGCGCAAAATTCTGCACAGCCTGCGCCACGGGGGGCAGCTGGGCTGGCTGATAGATCCTGATGAACGAGTGGTGTTGGTCTATCGCCCCGATTGCCTGCCTGAGGAATGGCCTGAGAATACTGAATTGCCAGTCTTACCAGGGCTGTCGTTATCGCTGACCGTTGAGCAAATTTTTGGCTGGCTTCAGATCAGCCGTAGTTGAGAGAATTTAGGGGCAATGGTCAAAGATCGGCCCTTGAGGGCGATCGCCGTTTCAGCCTGCTCCACGGCCTCATCCTCTCATTTCCTCAACCACTGAAGCAGGGTGGTACTGCAGGCAATCGAGCCGACTGGCGGGCATGGTGAGGTAGAGCACATCGCCATCGGTCAGGGTGACATTGAGCAGGTCGTAGCCGTGCAGCGTGCGGTGTTGACTCTCAATGTACAGAGGCACAAGCTGGGCAGTTTGGGCCACGGTCTGGATGGGCTGGTTGTAGAACGGGTGGTGGGGCGTAATCAGCGTCGCGATCGCCACCCACAGCAGATCCCCAGACATGCCGTTGCCGAGAATGCGTCCCCCCAGAGCGGCGGCGGCAAAAGTAGGTGCGGCTAGATCCATGGGGCTGAGCACCTGGTCAAACTCAAAGACCTGCTGCACCTGCTGAGCAAACTCGGCATCGTAGATGCGCACTACGGCGGGCACCTGGGGGCTAATACTGCGGGCGGTGAGGGCAATTTCTAGATTGATTGTGTCGTCGCTGGTGACCACTAGCAGGGCCTGGGCCGAGGCCAGATTCACAGTTTCGAGGGTGGAGGTGAGGTTGGCGTCGGCAATCATAACCGGAATTTTGAGCGCCTTGACCGCAGGCAAAAAGCGATTGTTGACATCTTGTTCAATGACCGCGACCTTGTGCCCGGTTTGGTGCAGGTGGAGGGCAATGCGATAGCCCACGCCCCCCAGCCCACAGACAATGTAATGGTGCTGACGGGGCATACGGGCCACGCTCCAGAGGCTTTGGAAGTGGGAACCCAAAATAAAATCGTTCAGCAGCGCGTAGCAGATGCCGATCACCCCCGCCCCCACCAGCATCATCACGGCGGTAAACACTTTGATCGCCGAGGAGGCATTTTCGGCCACCTGTTCCTGGCCGCCAGCGCCAGTGATCATACCCACCGAGAAGTAGAGGGCATCGACCCAGCTGGTGTTGAGATTGTGCCAGAGGTAGGTAAAGGTGGCCAGTCCAATGGTAATCAGCAGCGCCAGAATCACCAGCAGCGTGGCGCGGGCGCGGCGGCGACCGTGGTCGAGGGTGACCAGCAGCCGCTGCCAAAATTGGGCGACATGGCGAGACTTGAGCATGGGCTGCTGGGGCTGGGTAGCAACGACAATGCGATCGCCCACCTGCAAGACCTCCCCCGTCACCACCGCCGTCACCAGATCGATCGGTCGGCGGGCCGAATGGTAGTGGATCAACAGCTGCGATCGGTTGTCCCACAGGGCTTTAAGGGGCTTGCCGTGCCAGGGGTGGGCGGCATCGATTACCTCTTCGTACATAGGCCAGGTCAGCTCAAACAGGCGCAGCTGGCCGATCGCGCGATTGCCCCGCGCCGCAAAGGCAAACAGCGGGGCTGCCAGCGCCGCCGAGCTGAGGCTGACGTGGTGAGGCAGGGTGTGGTCAAGGCGCTCGCCCAGGCTGATGTTAAACAGCCGGTTAATAATGCGAATGTTGGGGTTGAGAATGCGCGCCTGGGTGAGAATCGCCAGGTTGAGGGCGTCATCGGAAGTCGCCAGCACCAGGGTCTGGGCCTGGTAAATGCCAGCCTGGATCAGCGTGGTGGGCGATCGCAGCTCTCCCACAACCACATCGCCGCCTGTTTCCGGCATTGGATGGTAGCTCACGCCCACCACCCGCGCCCCCTGCTGCCGTAGCAGACTAAAAATGCGCAACCCTGTGCGGCCCAGACCACAGACAATAATTTGGGGTTGCTGGGGCGAGGGCAGCGCCCGAGGCGTTAAGGAGGTCACGGCCATAGTCAGCCAACAGATACTATGCTCTGTTGTCGAGGCTGTAGCCTGTAGCCGCTGTAGCCTGAGGCACGTTGTCTTAAAAGTTTGAATGGATGATTAGGGAACGCGGAGAGATGAGGCAGGGACAGTGCAAAGTTTCTCCTCTAGAGACGCTGCGCGAACAAAATTGAGAATTCTCAATTTTGCATTTTGAACTTTGAATTTTTCCTCCTCATCCCCTCAGAGTGCATCCCAAGTTTGCAAATTCATGGGTTCGATGGACAGCTAATCAGTCATGCCCGTGCAAACGGGCATCTATCAGGAGCAGTTGCTACCCAGTGGATTCCCGCCTCCGCGGGAATGACAGGCACGATTCTTCTTTAGAGCCAATAGCGCAGCACTTCTACAAAACTGGGATGCACCCATCCCCTCATCCCTCAATCCCCTCATCTCTCCACCTCCTCATCCCTCCCCTGACGGATCCCCAATCTCCTCGCTCTTGCCGCGCACTGGGGGCAGCTTTTCGACCAGACCCATTTCAAAAGCGGTGTCGGGCAGATCGCCCGCGATGTACTTGCCCGGTTCAAACATGCGACCAGGGGTGAAGCACATCTGCCGCAGCTCCACAATTTCGGTATTCAAGAACATATCGCGAGATAAACGTCGTTCCAGGCCCATAGCGGTCTCCTATTCGTCTAGCTGCCAGAGTTCACGGTTGTAGTTTTCGTCGAGAATGCGCTTGGGCCGCAAAATCAGGATGACTTTGCCCAAAATGGGGGTCTCGATTGGGCTGGGCGACCAGACGAGGGTGAGCCGATCGCCCTCAGCGGTGAGAAAGTAGCCGTCGTCCTCCCAGGTGCGATCGCTGCGATCGACCACCACCAGCACCGTCTCATCGGCGGCATCGGCGGGATAGTTGGGCAACCGGCGAGACTGAGTCAGCAGGCCCACCGGATCTTCGGCTCGAAAAATCACCTGCCAGCCGGGCACCGCAATCCAGGCGCTGGCCCCATTGGCGCTGACCATGCTGAAGGGTTCTTCGGGCACCACCACCGGCACTGCCTTCAGGTCATCTACCGTCAAGGGCATCTGCCCCACTACGGGGATCACGCGCGGCAGCTCGCTTTCGGTTTCGAGCCGGTAGAGGGGCAGCCGGGGGGCGGGGCGGCTTTTGACCACGGTAAAGTCGGTCAGCAGCTTTTCGATGTGCTGGCGGGCGGTGGGGCTCTCGGCAAAGCGCAGCCCCTGGGCAATCAGCCGAGAGCGGTCTTGCAGGTCGTCTTTTTGGCGGGCTAGCTTCCAGAAGTGGTAGGCGATCGCATCCCCTGGCCCATCGCCAAAGCCCGGTGGTTTTTCCTTGCGGTAGGAATATTCTTTAACGGGCTTCACCAGATCGCGCACCTCGTCGGAGTCGAGCCCGTGCTGCACCGCAAAATCGGCCATAGCGGCGCGATCGCCCTGGGAGAGCACCCGCAGTTCGTAGAGCGAATCGCTGCCCTGCCGCGTGAAATGGGCCTGGGTAGCGTCTTTGACCCCGGCCTTGAGCGCCGACTGGTAGACCTGCTCGGCCACCACAATCTGGTTTTGCTGAATCGGCTCGAACCCCGTTTCTTCAAAAATTTGCTGGGGGGTAAAGCGCGCCTTTTGCAGCGCCTGGCAGCCCTGGGCCCAGTCGACCCAGGTGCCTTCCTTGCGCCGCAGCTTAAGCAGAATATCCTGCACGGCAGCGGCATCGGGGGGAGACGAAGAACCGGGGAAAACCATTGCGATCGCCACGTTAATGCTACATTCTCCCTGACTCTATCGCGGATGGCCGCCCTTCACCGCTACCGCGAGACAAAACTTGGGCCGAACTGGGCCAACACTTGCGCTGAAAATAGGGGTTGACGATGGTACCCCCCTTACGTCACTATTATTGATGCGCTCAACGCCACCGTTGACGCACTCGAGTAACCTACTCGGGGCTATAGCTCAGCTGGTAGAGCACTTGCATGGCATGCAAGGGGTCAGCGGTTCGAATCCGCTTAGCTCCATCTCGTTAGATATATGTGGTTTTTAGCAAAATTGTGCGTTTAACCATAAGCGTACCTGTTTGGTACGCTTATGCTTCCAAAGCCACACGGTACGCTTATGCTTCCCATGTTTTGGTAAGGATATGATTCCAATTCGGTAAGGATATGGTTTCAATTCGCTCTGGGAATCCTCTAATTTCAGTAATGCACTAGTACTGTTGCGCGTGCCGGACTGTATTATGTTCCCAGTGATAGTTGAGGGCTAAGTCCCATGAGCGCTCCCGAATCACTGACTCAAGGCTTAATCAGCATTCAAAAGCTGAAAGCTGAGGTATTCCGCGTCTGGTGCTTGATACATAGGTCAAACATGGCATATGTTCAGCGAGAAAACTTCGAGCCCGAGGTTCACCGCCTGTTTGGCGATCTGCGTCTGAAACACACTTGGGAAAAGGCATACAGTCACTTCTTTGTGAGCTGGGTTGTTGGCTGTATCTGCGACGGTGACACCTATTTTAGGTTTTTGGATCCTAAGGACTGGTATGATTGGCAATATGAACTACGTCTTTTAATATTTCAAGCGTTAGCTGTACATCCAGAATCTGAATCTATGACAAGAAATTCGTACTCGTACATTGCTCGTTACGAAAGAGAGTCATTGGCGGATGGCTTTTTTGCTTTGGCTAAAGAGGCGATCGAGCGCCAGCAGCAGTACTCAACCAGTAGCGCCATGGTATCGCCGCAGACTAGAACCTCAACCCGGTCTAGAAAATGAGCCTAATGGTGGGATGAACTTATGTATGGATTGGATTTCGTTAAGCCAGGGGTTAAGCCTGGCCAGGTTATTCTAGCCGTAGATCTAACCGTTGCGGGCTCAATTGAGGTGGTGCTTGGATCTATCGAATCTCTTGGGTATACCCCAAAAATTCGCCATATTTCTTACCCCTCAGGTGTTCATGTCCTGGCAGTGCTCAAGGATGAGCAGCATCAGACTGTAGAGGATGACTACCTTATTGAAGAGTGGCAGCAGCTTCTCTCTGTGGTTAGTTCCAAGGCCGTGCATCTGTGGCGCGGCCAGGCCCAACCCTTGGCTAATGCCTAACACCCGAAGGCTCCCCGCTCAAGCCGCCCAGTCTTTACACAGGGTCTCAGCCTGCTGCAACACCGTCTGAGTTGCCTTCTCCTGCTTATCGGGCGGATAGCCATACTTCTTCAGCAGCCGCTTCACCATCACCCGCAGCTTCGCCCGCACCGCTTCCCGCTCCGTCCAATCAATCGTCACGTTGCCGCGAATCGCCTTGACCAGTTCCTGGGCAATGGTCTTCAGCGTCTCATCTCCTAGCACCTGCACGGCGCTATCGTTCACCTCTAAGGCGTCGTAGAAAGCCAGCTCATCCTCGCTCAGGCCCAAGTCAATGCCTCGGCGGCTGGCCTCGCGCATTTCTCCGGCCAGGTTGATCAGCTCCTGAATCACCTCAGCGGAGGTGATCGCCCGGTTCTGGTAGCGACGAATAGAGGCTTCCAGCATCTCCGGGAAGTTGCGGGACTGAACCACGTTCTTCCGTGGTCGCGCTTTTACCTCGTCGTTGAGCAGCTTGCGCAGCACTTCTAGGGCTAGGTTTTTCTGGGGCAGTTCACAAAAGTCTACTAAGAACTGGTCAGAAAGAAGGCGATGGTGGGGCCGTTGAGGGCGGTGTAGCCCAGTTGGTTGAGGTAGTAGAGGGCGGCTTCTTCAACCTCGGATCGGTTATGCTGTGGTGACTCATAGATATGGGCATTTGAGTTTAGATAATCTGGCGAAATTTTTCTGGATCAACGTCAGCATGTTTTTTGGGTTTGACAGCCTTTTGAAATTACAATAGGAAATCGTTAATACAAATACAACATAATATTGTAGAAGAATATCTGATTTTCAAGGTTTAGCATAAGTTTATCGCCTTAAAAAGGTATATCGTCATAAGAAAAGACTACTGCTTCATGCTCAGGGTATGCATTAATCAGTTGACCTAGCCTGCTCAATCCGGGATATAAAGCCTTATTGCTTTCGATATCTTCATAAAATTTTTCCCAGCATGAGATTGTTTCGGGAAACGCGCTGATAGTTTCCCGAAAAACACTTTCCATAATACCAATTCGGACAATCATTAATTCATTGCCCTTTATCTCTGGTCTACTGAGCATTTCAAATAGCAACTCTAAATGATCTTTATTCATTAGAGCTATTACTGACTTGATCAAGCCAGCAGCCACGAAAAAAATAGATGCATCTGTCGAACAGAAAGCATCCAAAGTAAGTTTCACAATTTTTTGAATAAAAATTGCGTCAGTGCGAATTATCCTTTTCGCTCTACCATGAGAGGTTAAATTATATAAAATGGTTTGAGCATCTTTTCCATCTTTTAGCCATGATTGCTCATATAGAATTAAAAGCTTTTCTCTTTCAATCTCGAAAATATGAAGAGTGAAAATCTTGAGGGTTAATATATTTTGATTTTTAATATAGGAATAGAATTTTTCCTGCAAATCTGGAGGTGACATATCCCAAAGCCTTGGCTCAAGAAAAAGAAGAGCGGCAAAAAAAGAATATCTTTCGTCCTTGGTTCGTTTTATTTGATCTGACAGAAACTGATTGTCTATGCCCTCAAAGTCTTGTCTATACTCTTCTAAAATGTGCTTGAATACAGTTATGTACCTATTGAGAATTTTCTGGTCAACATTTTCAATGTGAAGAATTTTCCTAAGAGAAAACTTGATTATACTTACTCTATACTCTTTTGACATGGGAAGGTGTCTGCCTAGCAGGGCTCTCACAATCCTATCTTCTGTATTGGGAAAATTCTCATGCTCTATGTCACGTTCAAAGGCGTCCATAGATGCCTTTCTAACTATTACAGGCTGACTTAGTAAGATTTCAGTAGCTGTTCGGATGTGATTTCTAACTAGCTCTGGTGAAGGCTGAAATAGAAAACCATCTTTATCTAAGGCAGGATGAGCACATCTGTGGCGATCTTGTTGAATTCTTTCTAGATGTTCGTATTCCACTTCACTAACAATTTTTATATCCTTGTAAGCATTTATCAGGATTTCTCTTTCCCATGCGGCGATTTGCTTCCTATCGTTGTTATTTCTAATTTTGTTTATTCTTTCTATACACTTTTTAGCAGCCGGATCACTATATTCCTCATCCAAGTAAAGAACTTTTTGGTACAGATCAAGAACTACTGCTATCCAGGTTGATACGATTGCGGAACGATATGCACCAGCAGAATAGGAAGCAATAGCTTCTCCAGCATAAGCTCTGGTTTTTTCATCGGGAATGCTAGTGAGTAGTACTTCTAGATCAGCGAGTTGACTGTACGCTCTCATATAGAGTCTCCTTCTACTTTAGTGACGCGCTTCCTCCGGATAGTTTTGAAGTATTCTTTGTCCAAACTTCTTTCTTTGATAACTGACTTAGCCAGTTTTATGTCATTTCGATCATTCATAAAATTCAGGTTAGTATCAAGATCAAAAGCTTTAGATAGATATTTGTTTTATTCAGAATTAGATACGCTTCTCATTTTCTACTCATTAACAATGACTTCTTTAAAGTCCTGGCAGATTTTGCTATACCCCTGAAACAGATTCAAAGCCGGAAAAATACCCAGGTGAAAGGCCTATAGTGGAGGTGACCTTAATCAGAGCGCCCTAGATGGTAAAACTAATTAGCAATATTTATCACGTGCTGCTTTTTATCATCGAAAAAAGACCAAATGCAATGATAAGTAAAATTATCCATAAATACCAAGGAATCATAGAAGCCCAGATCATCATAAAAAATAAAGTGGCAATAATAGTTAGAATTGCAGATAGAATTGGAAAGCTGAACAGAAGAGCTGAGGTGAATGCAAAAGCATCTTGACTAGCAGGATTCTTGTTTTGCTTAGTGAGCTTATTTAAGGCTAACAAATCTTGTTCAGCTTTCTCTATATCACCATCCTTTCTATACGCAAGACTTCGATTCTGGTAGTATATTCCTTCACTTGGATCAATTGATATTGCTTGACTGAAATCCGTTATGGCTTCTTTATACATTGATAAACTTTCATAAGCAGCCCCTCGAATATTATATGTTGAAGCATAATTTACACCTAAATCTATGGCTTTACTACCTTCCTCAATGGCACGCCTAAAATCCTTGACAACAAAGAGCGCCATGGCGTATTCATGATGTGCTTGTCCATAGTCAGGCCTGATTTCGATAGCTTTACTAAAATCCTCAAGTGCTGACTGAATTTCATCTAGAGCAACTTTGTTTGAGCCTCTCATGAAATACGCTTCAGCACAAATAGGATTGAGGTTAATTATGTCTGTGTAAGTCTTAATTGCATCCTCATTTTTTCCTTGACTTTGCTCAAGGCCTTTCTTAAGTAGTAATTCAACGTTTTCCTTGACACTAGGATCAAGAGATTTTTGATTATGGGCCTCTCTTTCTGGTAGTGGCTTGACTGGGTTAGTTAAGACAACCTCTTCACTCCAGGACGGGAAATCTTCACCAGCTTGACGCCCATAAATTTTTGCTTTAGTGATTCCATTCAATTCCAGACTTGACAAGCCTTTGACTAAAAAGTCAACCATAGGCTGTTGTGGAGGAGTAGAGATGCCTTCTACCATGACCTCAATCAAAGTGTCTTTTTTTCTAACTTTTGCCGAGAATTTTTTGGGGTTTAAATATCTATTCAAAATATTAGAGATTACCTCAGGATTTCCTTCCTGAGCGAGCTGCCGAAGGTTCTTGCCTGATGTGGTCATATTTCATCTCCCCATAGAAAGTGTTGGACTGATTCTTTAGATATTTGCTATTATGAACGATCTCAAGATATTAAGGAATTCATTCCCTTCGCTTTTAGCCTAGTTATTTCTAAAATCAATTTGATTTTGGTTTGAACAATTGTTGTGCTGCTGAATTCTAAATATTTTTTTGTTAGATCTTTAAAGTGTTAATAACGATTTATTAGTGTGAGCGCCATGTATTACCTACCTAAAGATTAATGGCTAAGTAAGTTAAGGCAGTGAGCACTGTTCATCACCCCACCTACTTGCCCATAACCAACGCCTACCTGTCGAACTCAATTGGCTGTCTCATTTCCTCCGCATAGACATCCTCTGTAGGCATAGAGTGCGCACTGCCCACTATTTCATCAACACTTTCTACCCATTAGCTCATGATCACCCGCTCCTTCCTCAATCCATTCTTTCCACGGTTCAATAATACTCACAGCAGGTCAGGTACAGATATCACTCTGAGGACATTCCTAGCAAATCGGTTATCCTTAAAAAAGGCTTATCGGTAACCACCATGGCTCAAATCGATTGATTTACTTGAATTTGTTCAGCAATTCCTTGCCTAATTCAGCCCAAACAACCAAGTTTTAATTACTTTTAGTCACTTTAAGCAAGTTTATTCCATGATGAAAAATGTCAGAAAGGTATATCGCAAATTCTTTTTCAAAATTAGTTTCGAGTAGAAGATCTTTTACATCCTCACCAGATAGATTCACTCTGTATCTATAACAATATCGGATAAACATATAAAATTTTTTCCAGTCTCTTAAATGAAGAAATTCTATTTTTTCGCCCCAGATCCTTGGTGTGCTCGAAAAGATTTCAAATTCCTTTCTGGCACCCCTTGGTAAATTCTTAATGCTAAAGGATTGCTTCCTCTTCATGCTCATATTAGTCTCCGCCATGTACTCGTCGCGGTCCCCGGGGGTCTGTGTAATCGGTGTCAGCCCTAGCAGCCAGGTCATCGTACAGCTCCTGAAATGCATCCGAGATATACCTGAGGAAGATCAGCCCCAGAGTGACGTGCTTATACTCCTCAGCATCCATGGGGCCGCGCATCTTGTCAGCGGCGGCCCAGAGGGTTTGCTTAAACCCAGGTGGGCTCCGTTACTGGGTTGGCTGTTAGCTCCGTTCTTCTTGCCGCGCGGCATTCACTCAATCCTTATCGCTAGTCCATCTAACCCACAATACTCCGTTCGCAAGGCAGGTATTTCCACTGATAGTTCCCGTTCTAGTCCTAAATACAGTCTCAGCTAACGAGTTCTTTATTTTTCAGCAAAAACTTTACCTGTCGTGCGTGGAGCCGCCAGGCGATCAACCAACCCGATTCTTGGGAGCTAAGCATCTGGGGATGACCACGGCGCTAAGTGCCCCTTTGCCAAGCGCCTCAAAGTCACTACTCAAGATCGTTATCTGTACCTTCCCAAAGTTCTGGGCTAGTCTCCCCAAAGGCTTTCGTATTCTCTATGAGATGGGATAGAAGCTGTGATAACTGCCTTATCTCAATATGTTGATAGGTTTCTATCGCTAACTTCCTTATTCTGAAAGCACATACTCCAGAGTGGACCGTGTACACCGTAGAGGCGTCCAGCTCAGTGGAAGGCATGCCATAGGTATGTGTTCGAGGTTTAATTCGAACTGGATAAAGCGCCAAAGCAGCGTCTGAGTCATCAATCACCCCTCCACAACAAGAACACTGAAAAAATAGTTTTGAGAGTCCTTTCTCTCCTGTCCACTCAGCAAACAGTTTCAACATTGGGCTAGCCACCTGAAAATATCCGATTTTGGGATATTCTAACCGCTGATTGTAGCTTGCTCGTCATGAGCAGCTCAGTCTATTCACTTCGTTACCAACAGTTCCTCGTCCGGCTGAAAGCTGCCCGCTTAGACGCCAACCTTACCCAGCAGCAGGTGGCTGCTCGTCTCAGCGTCCCTCAATCGTTCATTTCCAAGTGCGAGTCCGGCGAGCGCCGCGTCGACATCGTCGAACTCCTTGAGTTTGCCTTAATCTACGACAAGCCTTTAGTTTACTTTGTAGACTTCGAAAGCCCCTCTGAGTAAAGCTTTGAAGAGCATGGTGAAGATTGAAGCTGAACGACTTTATGAAAATTGAGTACCCTTGTATCAAGTAGCTAGAGGTGCCCCATGTTGGCAGAAGATCTTGATGACGTTATGAATCGTTTGCTCGGAAAGGTAGCAGAGTTCTGCTTGCAAGGCCAGACTAACGAAGCCAAAGAGCTTGTTGAAGGCTTTTCGGAGAGGTTGGCTGAAGCTTCTACCACATGGAAGGGAAATGGGATAGGTTATGCCCCAACGCTCTTTGACTGGGAACCTCAGCCATACATTATGAAACCCGGAGAGCCGGCTGACCCTACTAAGTTAGATGTTCCTCAACTCGAAAGCGTAGGAGAGTCGCGATTGCATCCCGCCTACCGAAACGTTGACAAATGACCTCCTCGATAGCTTATGCGGGCTTACTGCTGCAGAAGAGGCATCGCACGTGTGGGAACTATCAGGACAAGATTCAAATCACGAAAATTAGCAGAAATACGTTTAACTTTGTGCTGCCTTAAGAGCACTTCGAACAACCTTGTAGCGTAAAAACCCGGGATGGGCCATGAGGGATGCGACTCGTGCCTCTGAAGGATATTGGTCCGTTTTTCGTAGTTCGGTGACGATTTGCCTTATATCCTCACAAGCATCTCTTATATTGGCCTCTTTGGCTTCACGCCGGTAGGTCCTGTAGCGATTCGATATCTTATGGCTAAGCTCTGGTAAGTGTCGCAGTATAGTTCGTCTATCTAGTTTGAGTTGCCGTGCAACCTCCTCTAAAGAGGGAAAAGGGCCATCTTCAAGAGATAGCAGTATTCGAAGATGCTTCTCGATCACTTCCTTAGGAAATTTCGTCGGATTTTGCCTATAGGCTTCAGGCACATGAAGAAGTGGTGGCTTCAGCACAGTTCGTGGAGGAAACTCTAGATCCTCATTGCAGAAAAGATCTAACAGACTGATTCCTAATCTATAGCAAATATCTAATACGGAACTAAGAGTAGGATTGTTTTTCCCGTTACACCAAAGCCAAAGAGTATTTCTAGGTACCCCTAGCTGCCTTGCCAGCCCTGCGACATTACCATCAGCAAAATGAGTGACAGCTTTCGATAATCCTTTAGCCAACTTTTCTCTGGAAGGTTTAAGCACGCTACTGTCAGCAGCCAAAACTTCACCTACAGAGGTTGAGATCCAAAGCTGTCGGCTTAAGTATTCATCGTCTCTACGCTCTTCTTTTGCAATAAATTGGCTCTGCTCTAAGCCTAGCCATGACAAGCAATTAGAGCAATAACCCGGTCGCCCCTGCCAAGTCAAAAAGATGCTTGATTCGCCACAGGTAATACAGTTCTCTTGTAGATAAATTCGATGTCTAGAGCAAACTTGGACAGCCTCGACTGTCCAAAGCAACGCCTCGTAAATCTCAAGCCCTTGACTCCTAAGTTCTTGTAAACAGCAGGGGCACCAAGCCCTGTGGGAGCGTAAGAGTTGTCTTGTAGAAAGCACCTCAGCCCAAGGTACTAAAGTAGTCTTGGAAAGGGCATGCTGGTGTGTAAGCTTCTCTAAACAGGAAATTAAGTCTTGAGCCATTGTACCTGGCCCATTTATAGCAGCAGTATAGTTATAAATTTTATGCAGCGTTGCACTTCCATGCTCTTTCCCTAATATAGGCTGCACTAAGTTTTCAAGTAATGCACCTGCTGGGACACAATGAGCCATAGCTAAGCGGCCTATGAAGCTAGTTAGGCCTTCAATGTAGGTAGTATCAACACCTTTAGGGAGAAAATAGTAGAGCCTACTAACAGACCTCGGTGTTTCACCCATCATTACTGTGCCTAAGTCTAAACTTACAATTGAATTTGGACATGGGTCGAGACATTATAGCAACACCTCAAAACCACTCATTCTCTTGAAGAAACTGCTCTAGCTTTTTTCTCGACTCTACAGTCAAAATCGATGCAGGATTACTCATGTGAGGTGCTATACGGCTTGGGGTAGGTATAATTCCCTTGCTGTAGAGAGATTGAGCAATTTTTTTCATCTCCTGTAAGAGACCTTCTATTCGTTCATCTTTCTTCTGAGTTCTAAACCGAGCATAATTATTGGATACCTGCTTGCACAAGCTTCTTTCGTAAAATCTCATCGTTTTCGGATGCATTCCTGATTTATTAGCAACACTATTCAATGATTTTGGTGGATTCTCGAGAAGTGCTGCTTCTAAGGCTAATTTGATTAATGTCTGCTTCTCGATAGATCTACGAGAAACTAATTTTTTACTTGAATCTTGATGATTTTTCTCTAACTCGCAATTTTCATTGACAGCCACACCATAAATGGGTTCGAATAAAGTAGAAAAATCAATTTTAAACTTGTAGCAAATTTTTATCATAGAGGCTAAAGTTGGAGTACTTTTGCCTTTACACCACTCCCTCACTGCCTGAACGCTAACATCTAGGACTTGAGCTAGACATAAATATTTGTCTCTCGATATATCCTTTGAAAAATGATTCAAATGGCTCGCGATAGAAACTCTAACGTCATCATAAAAGCTATCAGGCGACAGGCAAAGCAAATCCCTCACGCATTCAATGCAGTGAAGTTGCTCTTCATCTTTAACTACTTTAAATCTCAGATTAGGAAATTTAGATCTATAAGCATCGATACCTAACCACCCTCGACATTTTGAACAAAACCCTGGCCTGCTATACCATGCAAGTGGACTGTTTTCTTTTTCACAATGAGGGCAAATGTTTGAAAGAGGAGTTCTGTGAGTAGAACATAATTGGAGTATTTCTATACTCCAATTAAGAGGCTCATACAAGACTTTAGACTCATCAAGTAATTCGCTAAAACAAAGGGGATACCAGGCTCTATTCTGCTTTAGAAGTTTCCGATTAGATAAGACTTTCCTCCAATTGAGAAAGGTTAGTTTAGATATATTTGTTCTACAAGTAAGCTTCTCAATCACATTAACTACTTCAGTTGCCCAACTACCATATCCATTAAGTGCACTAGTTTCATTCGCAAATGTTCTTCCTAAACGCCCTCCCTGAGGTTCTCCAGCAAAGTTATACTTAGGCTTAATTAAAGGAGTGATTTCCTTCGTCATCAAGAGACCTGCAGGAACACAATGTGCAACGGCTAGTCTTGAAATGTAGCTAGTTAGACTTTCAACGTTTTCAAGACCACAATCAATAGGTTGTATCGAATAGAGTCTGCTAACTTGTTGGTTTTGGTTAACGTCAGCGCTATTAAAAGAATGACTTTCATTCATCAACATGGCTCTTTCTACGGACTGGCTTAGAAGTTCCTACTCTCCTACCTTTTCTATCAGAGGTAGGTACTTTTTCGGGTTCTTGAATGGACTTTTTGCCTAAACCTAAAAGAGTTCTAAGCTCATCATTTTTTGATTGAGGCTCCTCTAGCAATTTCTCACCCTCAGTAATTTCAGTGGCAATTTCCCGGCATTGAGCAACTGTTAAAGCTGTATTTTCTAAGTGACGCTTTGTTATTTTTTCGCTTCCTTCATCCAACGCATTGTTTAATGCTCTATTAAGCCAGTCTTTTAATATACCAATGCATCCCAATGATCTCTCATAACAATATTCCCACTCAAAATCTAAATTATTTTCTTCAACCATAGGCATATAATGAAGAGATAAAGACTGGAGAGCTGCACGAAAATTCTTTTTATCGCTTTCTAAATCAGCTTTATATCTTGAAAAATGGACTTCTTGACTTCTCCTACTTAGCTGCGCACTTAGATTGAGCATTATTAGAAGCTCATAGGTTCCAATTAAAACATGAGGAATTTTAGTGATATTTGCAATGGACTTTAAACAGTCCATATTATCTTGCAGTCGTCTACCACTAGACATTTTCTGAATGTGCTGTGCCTCATCTACAATAACCGCATAAGGCCGACGATATAGTAAAGCGTTTTCGTGAGCATGTCGTAGTACGTTTGTCGATGTACCAGATTTGACTTTTATCTTTCCATTTGCATCTCTAGAAATTTCTTGAGTTGAATAGTCGATTTTATAGTCAATTAATGGCTCTTCCATTTTTACAAGAGCACGATAGTGATAATCTTTCCAATCAAAATTTCCTGAAGATGGTGAGGCTGCTTCCAGCGAAACAACAGGTATCCTTCCTGGATGAAAGTCCTTGTCTTCAAGAGATCTTGCAATCAGCATTTTTTCAATTCTTGGTATTAAAGTAGACTTTCCAGCTCCTGTAGGTCCGATTAAGATAATGATTGAAGACTGAGAACTTGGGCTAACTATTAATTTGTAAACCTTCTGGATGACTTCTGACAACTTTATGTGGTTTACGATGACGCCTTGAAAATATTGACTTCTTTCAATCTTATCGGCTTTTAATAAGTATTCAGGAAATAGTCGATTCATACCTAAATAAGCTCCATGGGTTGAAACATTGAAGAGTTATCATCATAAACTTCTTCTTTTTCGTCCTTGTTGTACGCATCCAAGGTTATTGAGTCTGAAGCTTCATTACTTTTTTCAGCTTCAAGAAAGCTATTAGAATCTTTTTCTAAGAAAACATCTCCTTCTAAACTCTTTAAAATTCGCTGGCTTTCTAAGTCTTTGAGCCGTTGTCTTTGCAAGCTTTCTTCGACTTCAATCTCCTTCAAGAATTTACCCATTGCCGAGGCACTGAGCTTCAAGTTCTTATTGCTTCTTTCATTTCTCTTACGATATTCGGCTGAAGCCATTTCTATTTCTTTTTCTGACCTTCCTTGAAAAGTGCTGTATTGAGCACTTTTACACTCAACCCATCGACCCTTCAGAAACGCATAAGCTATCCCTCTATCGAACGGATCATATCGAACGTCAACATCTGCTCCTTCTAATGCAGGATCCCTAAAATCATTGGCCCAATAGTGAATATTTTTAATTTGAATACCTTTACCTGCTCGGACTCTGGCAGTACCTTTTCTTGTCCCAGGCATAGTAAGAATTTTCAAGTTTTTGTCATATACTATAAACTTATGTTCCCTAGAGCCAAATTTTGCTATACCAATTTGCCATTCTTCTTGAGGGGAAATTCCAAGAGAACTGTGAGTAATCTGATCATAAATTTCGTATGCCCAAAGGCTGAAATAGATATACAAATCGCCTAAATTCCACGTGGCTAATTCTTTAGGATTATTATATTTTGTGGTTACTCTAACGTCTTTTGTGATTTGAGTGTTTCCAGACAAGTTGTAAATTAGCTGTTTAGAGGAAGTGCCAAATAAACGTTCACAAACCGAGCTAAATCGTGATTTGGATGGTGGTCTATACTTGATTGTTGAACCTAAATAAGTTAGGAGAGTTTCATAATAAATACTATGGAACTCAGCGCCGTTATCAGTGACAATTGTCTGCGGCAATCGACCATTTCTTTGAATGCATACTCTAATGATCATCATGCAGGAACGATATGATGGTGGATCAAAAGTTATATAGATAGCTAGAATTCTCCTTGTTTTAGCATCTGTTAACAGTGTCAGCCATGGTTTACCTAAGTTTTTTCCTGTGCTAGAGCATTTAAGTTCTATATCTAATTCTGTATGGTCTATGTGTCCAATCTCAAGTGGTCTATCTCCATGTCTAGGTACGCTAAAACTTAACTCGTAATAAAATTCACTATGTTTATACGCAGCCCTATGGCCTCTTCTTTTTATTTCTTTCTCATACATAGGCCTTTTCTTGATCTCTTGAGCAAATGTTTTGTAGCATGGGATGTCATCAATAGATATTTCTTGATTCCCTTGAATGCGAACAAAATGACTATAGGATGACATAATTGACTGCTGCTTAAAAGTCTCATACTCTTGGTCGATAATCTGGTTCATTGAAATTATTTTTTCTTCGGATATTTTTCTTGTTCTATTTCCTTTCCTATGATTTCTAGGGAGCAAGCCGATAAATCCGTTCCCATGCTCTTTTTCGGCCAGTTTAAAGCGTCTCTTCCATTTTCTTACTGTTTCTGGTGAGTAATCTCCTTCAATATTCCCTTGAATATAGTTAAAACGCATGTTAGCTGTTGCTAAATCATTCTTGCTTGCTGTAGACAAGAACTCAAAAACCCTACTTTCATTTAGTGACTCTAATTGAGATCCTAGTGATTTGATTTTTCCTGCTGTGATCAAAAGCTCTATTTCGGAGATTTTTAATTCAAGGGAATTATGGTTTCCATCTTTAAGGAAAACGCTCTCAGAGCCAATAAGGAGAATTGTTAGCTCTTGATTTTCATAAAATAGCTTTTCTCCCGATTGAAGTTTGATCAGAGGAATTTGTGGCTTTGGAAGATGGCTCATTGAGTCAATGCTAATTCTGTAAGCTATTGCTGCTTCCTTGTTAGCAAAGAGAAGGCATTTTTCAGGCTCTACTATTGGTGCACTATTCAGGTCAATATATATTTCACTTCGAGCAACAGAGGTATACACTAAATCTTTAGAAAAATTATGTTCATGGTTAAATAATTCATTCAAGCTCATGCCAGGGTTTCTAGAAATCAATGTTATCAGGAGACTTTTTTCCTCTTCATCTATTTCGTTTTGGGAAAAGTAATCGTCAAGGAAAATTAAATTCCTGTATAGGATCCAATTAATATCTGAATCTGACCAAACTCGAAAATGGAGTCCCAGTTTTGCGGCATATACTTCACCTGGAAGATAATGCCATTGCTGGTCATTCCCTAAAGAAAACCGTCTTGGGTTTTTCGATTGGAGTTTTTCCAGATCTTTTTCGGTCTTACACTCTATCCATCCTGCGCTATCTTGCCAAATCACAAAAAAGTCAGGAGTTGTAAGGTATGCCCTTTTGGTACCTTGAGCAGTTTCGGAAAGCAACTTGATCTGGTTCGGCTGATCGTAATACTCCAGCACGCTATCGTCGTATTCAAGTTTGTATAGTATTGGTAGTTCAACCTTGTGAGACTCGAACTGAATGGAAACACCCATCTTTCGACTTGGATATTGTCCACACACGTTTTTATAACCACCTCCAACCTTTCGAGCAGGTTGAGATGCTCTTATTTTGTTGATCTCTTCTTTTGCCTCGATCGAGAGATTGTTTCGACTGCACCAAGAATTGTATTCTAGTTGGCTTAGCATAGCTTCTCCGCTCAATATCGAGAAACATTATCTGATCAAAAAGCGCTAGTCAATCTTTTCAATAAATTATGTTAAGCACGCAAATGAAGGGATTATTTTTGCTTGTATCGGGCAAATCCAGGCATCCTAATTAATAGCAATAAGGTCCATGTCTTAAGGTTTACTTTGTCCTTGATTTCTACTTAATCGTTTGTCTTTTTCTAAAATTAATGAGCTAAAACTACTGATGCTTAAGGGTTTCAGGCTTTAATTATACTTTATGAATTCCGGAAAAAATGGTTTTAAGTTAACAAAAACTATGGGGATGTGTTAGGGATGTATTTTATGGGTTCCATTATTCTGATACCATTATTCGGAAAGTTTACAAATGCGGCACATTATGCAGTCGAATGCATGTTGCAAAGCAGTGCGAATCACGGCCAGGCTTAGCCATGAGGAGGTTTTCCATAATAGTTCCATTATTCGGAAACCATTATTCGGAAACCATTATTCGGAAAGTCTACAAATGCGGCACATTATGCAGTCGAAATGCATGTTGCAAGGCAGTGCGAATCACGGCCAGGCTTAGCCAATGACTAGGCAACTCGCTCTGTGCAACTCTCTCAAAGAGATAGGTTTAATAAAAAAATGGTTGCAAGTTACTCAACGAAAGAAGCTTTGACTGCAGTCCTTGAGCAGTAATGGAGAGCTAGGACTATGAAAAGAGTTCAATTCCTCCGTTCTTAAAGTTCTCAGTCCTCTAAATTGGCATCCCCCAAACCCCCTTTATGTAAGCTTGCTAAAAAATTGGCAAAGGTATTGGATTTATTAAGTCGATTTCTTGGCATTGCATAAAGGGCTATTGAATGAGGCATTATGGGAATGCTCCTGGCTAGCTCACACTGGTAAGGTTCACATTCATCGTTATTAGGATGACTGTTAAGCTTGATCAATGGGAAGGGAACGGTTTGGGGTCTCCTCCGAGTTGCCTTGACTGTCGTAAAGTCTTCTTCTCTGGCCATAAGCCTCCTGACAGCTTATAGACCCCGGCTCAACATCAAGCTGCTCGTGCAATATATGTGTTGCCAAGTATTACTAGGTTCGTTACGCCATCGAGAACCGCTATAGAAGCTATAGAAATGGCCTGGACGTTAAGTTTCTTAGCGTCCAGGCCATGTTTGATTGAAGGATACGGGGCAGTAGCTCTCGAACTTTCGGTAAGCTTATGCTTCCAAACTGTACTCTTGGTAAACTTATGCTTCCATAAGGCGTCAGACAGCTGACGAGATGACAATGAATCGAGAGCTTTGTGAGGTCCCTTTATGCTTCCATACTTGGTAAGCTTATGGTTAAACTCACAAAAATCTGTTGCCAGGAATTGGGGCTGCGTTGGCTGACGTAAAGCATTTCGATGCCGACCACCTTGCCGTCAGCGTTGTAGTCAAGAATAATTCCGTCACTGACCTCTTCAAATTCGACAATAGCTGTATCGTCTAGCCGCAGGTACAGAGCATCGTCGTCTTTGTGGACAACCAGTTTCATTTCACTCTCCGATCAAAAAAGACGGTCACAACTCGTTGAGGAGTAACATTTGGGTTCACAATAACTCGCGGCCAGCGATTCCAAGTCATCTTGAATGGCCAGCGACACTGAACCTCAGCGGCGGCCAACCTCCAAACCCCACAATCATCCCAACCTAGGCGAGGTTAGTCGAGATGACTGAGAGCAATGTTACGCAAGTGCACCTTGCTTTAGCCCGGATTATTCACGAAACTGGCCATCAGCGGCTGTCATTCCCGTGGCAACGGGAATCCATGAGAGGCAACTTACTCCAGAGTGGATTCCCCCCTTTGCGGGAATGACGAACCTTTCAGTCGGCTCATGAATAATGCAGGTTAGGGACTGTTTTCTAAAGATCAGCAAAAGAAAAGGGATCGGTGGACATGCCGCCGATCCCTTTTGTTGCTGGTTTAGAACGGTTGATTTACAGGCGGTCTAGGGCCTAGAAGGTGTAGCCCAGACCGACGGAGCCGTTGACTTGGGTGTTGTCGTAGAACGACACGTTGACAGCACCATTGGCGACGATGCGCTCGGTGATGCGGTAGTCAACCCCACCGGTCAGCATAGGACCGACGGACGTAGAGCCTTCGGTCGAGACTGCCAGGCCGCCACCCACGTAGGGCAGCAGACGACCGTTCTCGGTAACGGGGTTGAAGTCGTAGGTGACAGGCAGCAGAAAGACGGTTTCACCATTGTCGCTGAAGTCGAGGTCGCTGATGACCCCGGGGCGCACCGAGACGCTGTCAGCGACCGTTACCTTGCTGTTGATCGAGAGGCCAATGTCGTCACCGATGCCGACGCCTGCGCCAACGTAGTTGTAGTCGGTGCTGGCGTTTTGGGCATTAGCGGCCATCGGCAGAGCGGCCATAGAAGCGGCGGTGATACCCAGTGCGATCGCGGCGATAGAACGGATTTTCATGGTCATTCTCCAAATGCAAACTGTGTGTTGTTGACTGTGTTGTTGAACGGCCCATCCAAACGGCCAACGCGATGTGAGAGTCAATCCATTCGGTCAGGATGGGGATGGCGGTGAAGCAGTTGTCTTCGCTTTCGCCATGACACTGTTGTAGCGCTGGGGGCTAGGTACCCTTTAGCGAGGCCATGACACTTTGTGTAGTGGGTGATACTGACGGAACAGTTTAGAAAACGCTGCAAGTTTCTCAAACCTCTGTCTAGCAAGGATTTGTGGGCTTGAGATAGGGGTTGGAGACGGCGATCGCCGCCGCCCTAAAAGCAGGCAACAGGGCAGGTTTAGCAGGCAGCGCCCCAACTGGCACAGTTAACTGGCATATCGGCTCTACTGCTCTTGGCTCTTGATAGCTGCGTTGATCTGGGTGAAGATCTCCTCAAAGAGCTGGGGCGGCGCACCGCCCGGAATCAGCAGGTCATTCATGATAAACGAGGGTGTGCCCTGGAGCTGGAGCTGTTCGGCCAGAGCCAGGTCTTCCTGAATGGCGGCTTCGGCCTCGGCACTGGCGCGATCGCGGTTAAACTGCTCCATATCCAGCCCCATGGCCTCGGCTAGCTCAACGTAAAGGTCTTCGCCCAGGCGGGTTTGGTTGGCAAACAGTCCGTCGTGGTACAGCCAAAACTGCCCCTGCTGACCCGCCGCCCAGGCTGCCTTGGCCGACGGCATCGCCTCCGGGTGAATTTGGGTGAGCGGAAAATGCTTGTAGACGTAGAGAAGGTCGTTTTCGTGGTTGCCTACAAACTCCTTCATGTTGCCCGCTGCCACGGCGCAGTAGGGGCACTCAAAGTCTGAGAACTTAAACAGCACAATCGGCGCGTTGGGGTTGCCCTTCGTGGCCGAAGACCCAATCAGGCTGGCCCGATCCTTCGACATAATTACGTCGGTAACAATGGCCTGGTGGGCTTCGGGGCTATCGGGGGGGCTGGCCTGGTTGCGCCGAGGCACCAGCAGCAGTAGCGGAATCAGCAGACCAATTACCAGGGCCCCAACAATGCCCCACACCAGCAGTTTAGAGTTACGCATCCGTGTCAAAAGGTTGTCCATGGCCAATGTCCCCGTGCTAGCGCCACCCCCATCATGCCGCTCTGGGGGGCACCTTGCCACCGCTTGGCCGCGCTACCGCCCCCGCTTGCTCAGGGGCGACGGTTCGTCCAGGGCAGACGGCGAACTCAGGCGAGGCACCTCCTGGCAGATACTTTGCCAAAAAATGTCTCGCAGGCGTCGCTTGGCCCGTGAAGCCCGCTGGCGCAGAGCGGCTTCGGTGGCGGCGGCATGCCCCTCGGCAATCAGCCACTGACTGATCTGGCTCCACGACCAGTCGCTCACGGTACGCAGGTAGAGTAGGCAGGTGGCTTCAGGGTCTTCCTGATTGAGCAGCCGCAGCGCCGCGTAGAGCAGATCAAGCTCTTCGACAATAATCTGCTGCTGCATCAGGTTAAGGCGGGGGTCGGGCAGGGCCGCCTCGATCACCTGGGGGTCGGTGGCATTGGCTCGGTGCTTGCGCTTGCGCTCATAGATGACGTGAAACGCGGTCGCCTTGAGCCAGGCGTAGGGGTTGCGAATCACCTCCCCTGCCTGGAGCTTTTTTTTGCCCCGCAGGTAAGCCTCGTGCAGAATCTCGTAGGCTTCGTACTGGGTGTTGAGGTGATACTGGTTGAGGGTTCTCTGAATCGCGCTCAGGATAGTGTAGGCATGGGGATTGTCTTTGCCGAGAATGTCACTCAGCGCCTGATCGAAAACGTCTTGGGCTGGAGCATCGGCGGGCAAGCGGAACTCATTAAAACCACTAGGATCGTCGGATTGGCTCATATTCCCTTGGGCGTTAGGTGAGGCATCACTCACTTAACAAGTGATATAAGCTGCTCCAATGTGACAGTGCAAATTGCGGAAACTGCCGCCCAAAAAGATCTTAAGAAATATAACACTCTCCTGTCACAACCCCAAACTCCAGGTCACTAATACACTAGCGCGGCGATCGCTAGGTTCATCGACAGGGGTAGCCCCCGTTGTCTGAGGCTGAGCGGTTGACTGGTGCAATGGGCAGGTCAGCAGGTCGATACCGGCTGGATGTCCGATTGGTCTGTGCTTTAGATGGGCACGAGTTCGCAAGCCCCACCAGCACCCCTGGTTTACCTACTTTCTCTACAAAGGCACGCGAGGAGTAATGAACACAGAACCCGCAACGGCACCTTCAGCGGTAGCCCCAAACGATTCGTTCACGGTTGCAGGCTCCGGTGCCCCCGATGCCTCGCTGGCCGCTTTGCTTGAGGCCCAGGGGGAATGTCCTCTAGACAGTCTGCGGCAGGCACTGCGGCAGCACCGCCCTACTCTGATTGCCTACTGTACGCTGGCCCTACAGCCCACCCTCTCCGCCGAAGATGAAACTCACCTGGGCCAGATTTTGGCCCAGGCGGTGGATGACCCCCTGCTCAGCTTTTGGCTCGACGAGGCCGACGGCTGGGTCGGCGAGCAGCTTGAGCTGCTGCCCGAGGACGCGTTTAAGCAGCAGCAGAGTAAGCTACGGCGAATTATTGGTCAAACCTGGGTCGATACGCTCTGGCATGATTTGCAGCACCGCACTAAGGCGCTCCAGGCCTACCTCAAGCGGGTGGGGGTTTACAGCGGAGCCATCGACGGCATTATGGGGCCAACTACTCAGCGTGCGATAGAATCCCTCAAGACAGAACCGTTTAAGACGGTGTATCCCGACGATTTGCCGCTGGGGTACCTGTAGGCACTGGCACAGCGTTAGGAAATAGAGGCGTCATGCATCAGTTAGCGGCGGCATTGCAAAACCTGCTCATGGCGTTGGTTTTGGGTCTGATGGTAGGGTTTGCTGTCCACCCAGGCGAAGCGATCGCCGCCCCCGCCGATTCCCTTACGGTTCACCTGGGCACCGCTGACGGCAGCCTGCGCTTTGAGCCCGACCAGATGCAGTTTGTGGTCGGCCAGCGCTACAGGCTGGTGCTCGACAACCCCAGCCCCGAGAAGCATTACTTTACCGCCAAAGATTTTGCTGACGGCATCTGGTCGCAAAAGGTGCAGGCCGCCGGGGTAGAGGTCAAAGGCGCCATTCACGAGCTAGAGCTAAAGCCAGGGGCGATCGCCGAGTGGGTGTTTGTGCCCGAGCGTCCTGGTCGGTATGAGCTGCACTGCGCGATCGCGGGCCATGCCGAAGCCGGTATGGTTGGCCAGCTCGAGATTGTGGCCGCCAGCTCTTAGCGATCGACCCAGGGGCGCGCTTGCAGGCATGGACTCCAGCCAGTTGGGCCATGGAGGCTATCGGGGGCCATGTTTTAATAGAGGCAGGCGGGCGGTGGTTGACGGCCCAGGCCGCCGTTGACAATCAGGGACATCGCATCGCTACTGTGTCGCCCCTCACCCCGCCCTGGAGATGACCTTTCAAAGCCCCTCTGGCGCTCCTCTGATCAATACTTCCTCCCGCCAGGTCACCCTTCAAGCGGCGCTCAACCAGGTGGTATCCCAGGAGGCGCACCGCAATGAGCTGCTGCTGGCCTACGTGCGGGCTGGGGTGCTATTTATTTCGCTGCTGCTGGATGTAGCGGTGTTTTTGTTTCCCCAGGTGCTGCTGGGCAAAGACTACGTGCCCCCTACGGTGGTCATTATCAGCGTCTGTGCCAACCTCTTTGCCCTGGGGCTGGTGGTGATTTTGCGCCAGGGCCTCTCCATGGAAGCCCTGCAGCGCTGGCAGGTGATTATCCCCATTTTTGACAACCTGCTGCTGTGGGCCTTTATCACTAATATTTGGCGGGTGATGGGGGCAACCCAGCCGCTGATTGTGACCAACGTGGTGGCCTTTTGCAGCCTGGTGGCCGTGTCTGGGGGGCTGCGGCTCAGCCGTCGCGCCGCCCTGCTCACCTCGCTGCTGGCCCTGGTCAATTTTGGCTATGCGGCGGTGCTGTTTGAGCTCAATCTGGCGCTGGCGCTATTCGCCGGGATTACTGTTTTTGGCACTGGCTTTTTGGGCATGCGAATAGCGGTGATAGTGCGCCGCCAGGTCAAGAATGAGTCGGGGCGGGTGCTAATGGCCCAGTTTTTACCCAAAGCGGTGGTGGAAGCCGCCTTTGAGTCGCCCCTGGATTTGCTACAGCAGCCCCAGAAACGCAGCGTGACGATCGTGGTGACGGACCTGCGCGAGTTTACCCGCTTTGCTGAGTCCCTGGAGCCCCAGGCGGCGCTCGATTTTCTCAATCGCTACCAGGGGGTGCTGGCCACTATCGTCGAGCGCCACGGGGGCTGGGTCGATAAATTTATGGGCGACGGCATGCTGGCAGTATTCGGTGCCCCCGACCCGCTAGAGAACCATGCCCGCAGCGCTCTGACCGCCGCCGCTGCCATGGTGCGAGAGGTGAAGCAAATTTCACCGCTGGCGATGGGGGTAGGGGTACATTCGGGTCCGGTAGTGGCCGGCTGTTTGGGCACTGTCGGGCGGCTAGAGTTTACCGTGATTGGCGATACGGTCAACGTAGCGGCCCGGCTGGAAGCGCTGACCAAAACCCTGGGCCATCCTCTATTGGTGAGCGAAACAACTCAGCAGCAGGCGGGTTCGTTTCCGTTGCGATCGCTTGGGCAACATGCTCTGCGCGGTCGAGCCCAGACCCTTGAGCTGTTTACGATGACCTGAATGGAGCTGGCCGATTGGGGCGGTGCTGACTGCCTGTCGCCAGTTCTTGGATAGTGAATTGGCCGGTAGCTGTCGCCCACAGGCTACCGGCATTGAGGGCCTGATTGCTGGGCGTTAGCCCTCATGATACTGGCGCACTAGGGTATGGAACTGAAGCTATTCCCTCGGATAGAGGTTAGTGGGCAACTCCTGTGGCATTTCTAAGATTAGGTTCTTGCATTCTTAAACCTTTTTCTCCCTCTGTACCATTGGACCTCGGTACTCGGAGTTCTCGGTACTATAGCCATAGAGCACCGCACCGATAGTTTAACTAAATAATGCCTCCGGATCCTTCCCATGAACCCTATGCCATCCTGGCTGTAGATGACTCTTCAGACAACCTGTTTCTGATCGAGTCTATTTTGGATGACCCCGAGTATCACATTACCTGCGTGGAGAGTGGTCAGGCGGCTCTAGAGGTAGTAGGGCAGACGCCGCCCGATGTGATTTTGCTCGATGTCATGATGCCAGGGCTCGATGGCTATGCTGTCACCCAGCGTATTCGCGACAATCCTACCCTGCCCTACATTCCCATTCTGCTGATTACCGCCCACGACCAGTCAAGCCTGGTGCAGGGGCTAGACGCCGGAGCCGATGACTTTATCCGCAAGCCGGTGGATGTCAACGAGCTGCGGGCGCGGGTGCGATCGCTGTTGCGACTCAAGCGCAGCATAGACGCCCAGTCCAATATGATTCGTCAGCGCGACGACTTTGTGGCTCGTCTCACCCACGACCTGCGCACCCCGCTGGTGGCCGCCAACCGCATGCTGAAGCTGTGCGAGGGCGATGCCTTTGGCCCCATGCCCGAGGACGGCAAACACGCGATCGCTACTGTGGTCGACAGCAACCGCCACTTGCTCAGTATGGTGAATACGCTGCTGGAAGTGTACCGCCACGAGGCAGGGCACAAAGCCCTGACCCTGTCGCCGGTTGACCTGTTTAAGCTGACCGAGGCCGTGGTCATGGAGCTCGCCCCAATGGCGGCTGAAAAAGGGCTGACCTGCTTGCTATGTCGCTCTGACTGGGTCGATGCCGTACCGCCTACTGCCCGCGACAGCAGCCTGCGATCGCCTGCCGCTGACTCTGGGCCTGTAGCCCTAGACAAGGCCGTTCCCGAGACAGCGACGCTGGACAACGATGCCTTTGTCGTGCCCGGTGACCACTTAGAGCTGCGCCGAGTGATTACCAACCTGATCGGCAACGCCATTAAATTTACCGACACCGGCAGTGTGACGGCCACCATCGGCACCACCTCACGCCCGCCAGATGAGGTAGACCTGCCTGACGGCAAGGGCTCGGCCTGGGTATGGGTCAGCGTCACCGATACCGGTATTGGCGTGCCCGAGGCCGAGCAGCAGGCGGTGTTTGAGTGGTTCCGCCAGGGCAACCAGGCCCGCTCGGGCCATGGCCTGGGTCTGCACCTGTCGCAGCGGATTGCTCGGCTCCACGGCGGCACCATTACTCTGGCCTCTGAGATTGATCACGGCAGCTGTTTTACCCTGTACCTGCCAAAGCAGTCAGAGATGTGAGGCGTAGGATGCGGGCACAGGCGGTCGGTCTAGATGTTAGGTAAACAGTAGGCCGGCGTTGCTGAACCCAGGTGCGAATCAAACACTCAGCGCCTCACGTAGGGGCCAAAGGCCAGCAATCCTCTGGCTTGGCTGCGCCTGTGCCCCTATCCAAATTTATGCTTTAGTTCAGCAACGCCAGTAGGCCAACCGCGCGCTCAGGCCAGGTTTAGTAGGATGGGGAAGATCCCCTCATCTATGCAGAGCACCACTATGCGCATTGGGCTACCCAAGGAAATCAAAGATCAGGAGTTTCGCGTTGGCTTGACCCCAGCGGCGGTGCAGAGCCTCGCACAGCAGGGGCATCAGGTGATGGTGCAGGCTGGGGCTGGGGCCGGGTCTGGCTTTAGCGATCGCGACTATCAACAGGCGGGGGCTAAGCTAGTCGCCGATGCCGCCACCGCCTGGGCCCAAGAGATGGTGGTCAAGGTCAAAGAGCCTCAGCATTCGGAGTACGAGTTCTTTCGCTCCGATCTGATTTTGTTTACCTACCTGCACCTGGCGGCTGAACGGGTGCTGACCGAGGCGCTGATGCAGAGCGGTATCGAGGCGATCGCCTACGAAACCGTCGTTGGCCCCGATGGCAAACTACCCCTGCTCACCCCCATGAGCGTGATTGCCGGACGCCTCTCCGTGCAGTTTGGGGCCCGCTACCTGGAGCGTCAGCAGGGCGGGCGGGGGGTGCTGCTGGGCGGTATGCCTGGTGTAGCCCCCGGCACAGTAGTGATTTTAGGCGGCGGCGTGGTGGGTACTGAAGCCGCTAAGATGGCCGTCGGCTTGGGGGCCAGGGTGCAGATTATTGACCTCAACGTCGAGCGCTTGGCCTACCTCGAAACCCTGTTTGGCTCTCGCGTGGAGCTACTCTACAGCAGTTCTGCCCAGATTGCCGCCTCGGTGCCCCAGGCCGACCTGCTGATTGGGGCGGTGCTGGTGCCCGGCCGCAAAGCCCCTACCCTGGTTTCTAGAGACCTGGTGGCTACCATGCGCCCCGGCTCGGTCATTATCGATGTCGCGGTTGATCAGGGCGGCTGTATCGAGACCCTGCGTCCCACCTCCCACAGCCAGCCTACCTACGTGGAAGAGGGCGTGGTGCACTTTGGTGTACCCAATATGCCCGGTGCCGTGCCCTGGACGGCGACTCAGGCGCTCAACAACGCTACGCTGCCCTACGTGCTCAAGCTGGCTCGCCAGGGAATGGATGCTCTGGACGCCGATAGCGGCTTGAAAGGCGGACTCAATGTGTCTGCGGGGAAGCTCATTCACCCAGCCGTGCGCGATGTCTTCCCCGATCTGGTTGCTCGGTCTGCTGAGATGGCCGCTCTCTAGAGATCACCTGTATGAACAACGTTGACGTGATTCGAGAACTCTATCGGGCCTTTCGCGATCGCGACTACGACGCCTTTCTCAGCATCACCACGCCGGATCTGGAGTGGATTCAAAACGAGGGCTTTCCAGGAGGAGTGACCTACCGAGGTGCTGCTGAGGTGATTGAGGGCGTCTTCAAGGCCAACAGTAACAGCTGGGCAGGCTTTGCCTACCAGATCGAAGAATTTTTAAATGCTGGCGATTCCGTCATCGTACTGGGCAGATATACCGGGCAGAACAGCGTCTCCGGAAAACCCCTCAGTGCAGCGGCGGCCCATATCTACGATCTGCGCGATGGCAAGGTCTGCCGCTTTCGCATGTTTGCCGATACCAAGACCATTTGGGACTCGATGACCTGATTCGGCGTTTGAGTCTGCCCGTAGGCTCAGTTCACCACAGCGCTGCCGTGGGCGCGAGGGTCATCGTTGACCGCACTTTGCCTGGATACAACATCGCCCTCGATCGCCGACAGGCGGCCAAAGTTCTGCTGGTGGGGTAGCGGGGCCTGGGCAATCAGGGCGTCGAGATTGTCGCTGAGAATCTGCCTGGGCTGCTCACCGATGGCCACCGCAATCGGGGTACCGTCAGCCCCAGAGTAGACAAAGTGGGGAATGCCTTCGACCCGGTAGGTCAGCATTTCGGGCAGCCACTTGTTGTTGTCGATATTGAGCATGACAAAGTTGACGCGATCGCCGTAGCTCTCGCGCAGTTCGGCCATATCTGGGGCCATCGCCTGGCAGCTGGTGCACCAGTCGGCGTAGAACTCCAGTAGTGTGGGTTTGCCGTTGGTCTGGGCCTCTTCAAAGGGCACCGCGCTGGCAGCCAGCGCACTGAGCGAGGGCACCGCCGACTGGGTGCGAATACCCAGGAATAGGGCGACGGCCAGCACCACGGCCGCCACCGCCACGATCAAATTGCGGGCGCGGCTGGGGGCAACATCTGACGTTACAGGCAGGTTGTCTGGCATAGGACGAAAATTTTAGTTGGCTAAGATCGGGAGCTAGGACTGAGCTACAGAATGACGTGGGTAACCGAACTCTCCGGTTAGGATAGGAACAGCCCGCTAGTTTTAGTGTAAAAGAATCGCGGTGTTGAGTCGGCGATGAAAAAAAGAGTCAAGCTGATTTTCCCCAAGCGATCGGTGCACATGCCGATCACCTATCGGCTGGCCAAAGACTTTAACATTGCCGCCAATATCATTCGCGCCCAGGTTGCGCCCAACCAGGTGGGTACCCTGGTAGTCGAGCTGTCGGGCGATATCGATCAGCTCAACGACGCCATTGACTGGCTAGAAGTGCAGGGCATTGAGGTGTCTGGGGCCAGCGGCGAGATTGTCGTCGATGACGACCTCTGCGTGCACTGCGGGCTGTGTACGGGGGTGTGCCCGACTAAAGCCCTCACCCTCGACAGCGAGACCTACCGGCTCACTTTCTCGCGATCGCGCTGCATTGTCTGTGAGCAGTGTGTGCCCACCTGTCCCGTACAGGCGATTTCGACCAATCTATAGCCCGGCTGAGGCGCGATCGCCATGCAACAAGACCGCTCACTCCGCACGCTGATCAAGGTTCACTGGCTTTCCTGGACGCTGATGGTTTTGGCCCACATCACCTACGGCGGCTTTTTGCACGATCGCGGCGCTGGCCCAACCGCCTGGCTGGTCAGCGTGGTATTAGCCATCTGCGGGGCCGGTGCCATTACCCTCTGCTGGCCGCTGATTCGCCGCGTTATCCTGCTAGGGTTTCAGTCGGATGTCGGCTACTTCATCATGGCGTTGACCGTGGCCTCCCTGGCGGTGATAGCCGTGACGCAGTTTCAGCTGTTTGCCTACTTCGCTATGCTGGTGGCGGTATCGCTGCTGGCCAGAGTTGACAATCTCATTCTGGGCTTAAAAGATACCGCTGCTTTTTTCCTGCTGGCAGGGCTGGCCCTGCTGGGGCTGGCTTTGAGCTGGCTGCCGACGCTGCTGTGGGCGGCTCACTGAGGGCGACACGATTGAGATTGGTTCAGCCTATTGCCTCCCTCTAGAATCGCAATGGTGTGCTCCGTTGCCCTGCTCCCGTCCCTGTGTAGGATGGTAAACAGGTCTTGTCGTTGTATACAGAGCTAGAGCAATTGGGCTCAGCCAGAGCTTGGTGCACAGCCTGATCCAGGGCTAAGACCGTTTCATTGACGCTAGTTAGGGGTTTTACGCATGACGGCTGCCAGCACGCAATCGATTCCGGCCTTTTGTGAGGGCATTCAACACTTCGGGGAATTGCCCCCCGAGTTTGCCGCCTATGGGCAAACGGCGGCGATCGCGCCAGAGCAGACCGCCATCACCTCATCCAGCGACCCCGCCGCCGTCTATCAAACCCTGCTGGCCGCCGACGCCCTGCGCTACCTCACCCTGCAGGTGACCGCCAGCAAAGAGTCGGGCCACCCTGGCGGGTTTGCCAGCATTGCCGATGCGATCGCTTCCCTGGTTATGCTAGGCCACAAGAATATCGTCACCGAAGTCGGTCACCACGCCCCCGGCTTCTACAGCAACGTGTTCTTAGACCGCTCCCTCGAAGCCATGGGCATTGAGACCGTGCAGCAGCTGTGCGATCGCTTCCGCGAGACCCATGGCCTGCTGGGCCACCTGTCGGGTCAAATTCCGGGTCTGCTGGCTCCCGCTGGTCCCCTGGGTCAGGGCCAGCACTTTGCCATGGCGGGGGCCAAGCTGCACCCTGGCGTGCTCTTCCCTGTCACCATTGGCGACGGCGGCCTGGGCGAGCCCTACATCATGAGCAGCTTTGGCCACTTCAACACCGCCTACCCCAACGTCACCAACTTCCTGCCCATCCTGGTCTGGAATGGCTTCTCCCAGGAGCACCACAGCATGGTGTCAACCAAATCAAACCAGGCCATGATCGACTACTGGCGCGGCAACGGCTTCCAGGAAATCGTGCTGGTCGATGCCAAAGACTACGACGACGCCAACCAGCCTGGCGACTACGTCGACAGCACTGCCTTTTCGTTTCCTCAGCGGTTTGCCTTTACCCAGGCGGTGCTAGAGGCCACCGACAAGGCCGCCACACTGGCCTTAGGCGGCACCCTCACCGTGCTCATTGTCAAGCAGCTCAAGGGCGCAGGCGTCCACAAGCGAGGCGCTCAGTCCCACAACCTCTACCCCGGCGACTCCCTGCAGCGCGACTACATCGTCAGCGCCTTGAGCAGCCGCGCCCTACACCCCGACGCTTGGCACCTGGTGCGCACCAACTACGAGCGCTCTGCGGGCGGCCCTGGGGCCAAAACAGCGGTGACAGAAGCGGTCTTACCCCTGGCCGACCTGGGCACTCTGCCCTTCAACGAATTTCCGGTTGGGGGCGACAAGCAGGTGGCCACCACCGCTATGGGCGCTCTGGTGGGCCACGTTGGCAAAAAAGACGCCCAGTTTGTAGTTACCAATGCCGACGGCAATGCCGCCTCCGGCATCAACAACATCAACCAGGCGCTCAAAATCATTCACCCGACCGCCGATGACACCTACTTTCAGCAGCCCCAGGGTCAGGTCTACGAGCCCCTCAGCGAAGACGCCTGCGCGGGCCTAGCGGCAGCCCAGGCCCTCTTTGGTGGCCGCACCCTGTGGTGCTCCTACGAATCATTCGCCGTCAACGGTCTACCCATTTGGCAAACCGTCACCCAGGCGATGGCCGAATTGCGCCGTCCCACCCCATCGACCATCACCCTGTTTACCGCCGGTGCCCTGGAGCAGGGCCGCAACGGTTGGACCCACCAGCGCCCCGAAATCGAAAACTACTTTGCCGGCATGATGCGCAACGGCAACGTGTATCCCCTATTTCCCGTCGATGCCAACAGCATCCAGGTCTGCTACGACTGGGCGTTGGGTACCCGCAACAAAGGGGTTACCATTACCGCCAGCAAGTCGCCCCTGCCGGTACGCACCACGTTTGAGCAAACGCGTCAGGCCCTGGCGGAGGGGGCCGTGGAGCTAGCTGCATGGTCCGGCGACCAAACCGTGGTGTTTGCTGTCGTCGGCGACATGACCCTGCTGCCAGTGTTTGAGGCTGCCGAACAGCTAGCTACTAGCGGCATCGGTAGCCGCATCGTGTCGGTCGTTAACCCCCGCCAGCTCTACCGCCCCACCGATGTAGCCTGGGATCTTTGCGCTGAGCCCGATGACGCCTTCCTGAGCGATGCCGGGTTTACGCGCCTGTTTGGCGGTGATGCGCTAATTGGGGTAACCGGCGGCTCCAGTGCCGTGCTAGAGCCCGTCATGCTGCGCAGCACCGCCCCTCGTGACACCTTTGCCTGGAAGCGGGGTGAAACCACCGCCAGCGCTCAGCAAATCATGGCGCTCAACGGGCTAACGGCCGCTAATTTTGTCGCTAGAGCTAAGGCGCTGCTGTCCTAAGCCCCTGGACTAAAAAGCAAAGAAAGCGGGGAGGTATACGCCTTCCCGCTTTCTTCGTGCCGTATCTAAGGTGATGCTCTAAGGCAATGTTTGACCCCTGACTCAAATGTCTGGGTAGAAACTGATTTAAGGAGTTGCTTCTTCTTCCTGGGCGCGAATGTAGTTCAACACCTCCGTCGATGGAAACAGGCGCACCTGATCCAGCTGAGCGTCGAGGGCGGGGTCGTCGTTGCTAGACATGGTAGCCAGTAACCACTCCAGTGAGAGCACCTGAACCACCACGTCGTCTGCTGCCTCAGCATTGCTCTCTTCGTAGCGATCGAGCAGAGTCTGCAGGTCGTTGCGCGAGAAGAACATGGGCAACGAGGCTTCACCGTCCTGGTTGATGGTCAGATAGGGACCATCAGCACCCTGGCGGGCTATAAATAGTGGCACTCCCTGAAAATCAGACTGCAGCTGGGTTGCCGTCTCTAGTTCACCGCCGATAGGGAGATACAGTAGGGGTACCTCCTCCTCATCGTTGAGCACGGTTTCCTGGTAAAGCGTGCCCAGGTCTACCAGAGCCACTTCAGCACTTGGGTCTTCTTCCTGAGCGCGGGCCAAAAACTCTTCGGCAGCGGCTCCATCGATAAACACAACAGGCACTTTCACTTCTTGGTCATTCACCTCAGCGGCCGCCGTCAGGGGTTGGCCGTCAGAGTTCAAAATAATAAAGACCGGCACCTGTTCCAGCTTGTCGACAATGGCCTCTTCACCCAGGGCGACAGCGGGCAGGGGCATCGCCAGGCCACCCCCCAAGAGGCTGCCGCTAACCAAGGCGGTAACAAGGGGGAGAGGCCGCAGAAGGGAGGAAAATAGCTGTTGCATAGGAGTTGCGTCAGAGTTAACGATAGAGGGGGTCGGGCAGATGAGCGTCAATGATGACTGAATTACTGACTATAGATACTACAGACTAAAGGCCATTTGCATAACGCTCTGTGCCAGTCGTGACAACCGCCCAGGCAAAGCTCCTAGATTCAAAATCGGGATGACAGGATTTGAACCTGCGACATCCTGCTCCCAAAGCAGGCGCGCTACCAAGCTGCGCTACATCCCGTAGTTCACGTCATCAGTATAGCCTGCTTTTTTGCCCAACCGTTACTGCCCACTGCCCTTCTCCTTGACGCGGCTCTGTTTGTTACGATGCTGCTATGGCTATTTCCACTTACCGCTTAGACCAGTTGCCCGGATTGAGCCCTGCCCACGCCCAAAATTTGGCTCAGCTGGGCTTGACCAGCACCGACCAGCTCCGTCGCTATGGAACCTCGGTGGAGCGTCGCCAAAACCTGGCGCAAAAGATGCAGGTACCGCTGCGCTATGTCACGAAGTGGGTCATTCTGGCCGATTTAGCCAGGGTACCGGGAGTGGGCTGCCAGTTTAACGGGCTGCTGCTGCACGCCGGTATTATGTCTGTGGCGCAGCTGGCAGAATGTACGGCTCAGGGACTCTACACGCGGCTGCGGCGACTGCATGTAACCACCCTGCAGCGCAACGACCTTTGCCCCAGTGCTGACCAGGTCAGCCTGTGGATTCAGCAGGCCAAGGCCATTGCCAGAGCCTCTTGAGGTCTGGGGCTAGTCCGGGTACCAGAACATGCCTTTAATACCTTCAGGATCGGGCATAAAGCCAAGCCCTTTGTAAAACTCGACGACCTGGGGGTCGGCAAACAGCGTTACGTTGCTGATGTCTTCGCTGCGCAATTTTTTGATCAGCTGGCGCATGAGTTCTTTGCCCAGGCCGCGACCCTGAAAGTCAGGGTGCACCACGACATCCCAAATGGTGGCGTTAAAGGCGTGGTCGGAGGTAGCGCGAGAAAAGCCTACCAAACGGCGGCGCGAGCCCCGCTGCTCCCACATGGTAACGACGAGATAGCTGTGCTGAATTGCTTTTTTGACCTTGCGAATGGGACGCCGGGCCCAGCCCACGGCATTGCACAGCTCTTCAAGCTCGTAGAGGTCAAGGTCGCGATCGGTGCTAAATACAATAGTTGACCCTTCCCCTTGCTCGGGCAGGGCCTCTAAAACAGTACTCGCCGACCTTGTCTCTCCAGCCGAAGCGCCGTCAGACCCGACAAAAAGACTTTTCCAAAAACCCATGCAGGCCCTTTCTGATAATGAAATGGGACAGCGTTCGTTGACACCAGTTTAAGCCTCTAAATAACGCCGCACAATAGCTACAGCTAAGGCTAAACTTAGGGCTGAACACCGTTTCTCATAGTATATCCCCATAAAATCCCGATGCCTCTGACGAGATTGAGATTTATGCTAACTGGCTTGGGAAAGGGAACCTCGGCTCAATCTGGGGTGCGATCGCCTCAACGACTGATGCAGTAGAGTTGATTAACCTGGGGGGTGGGCCAACGGTAATGGGTAAACCCTGAAGCCCCTTGGGGCAAAGCAAAGACCGCTTCAACCTGTGAGTTTCTCTGTCGACAACGGCCGCCAAAAGCGTTACGACAGGAGTATGTCATTGCTTGGTTAGGGTTTCCTGATGCGGCAGATGCTAACGTTACCTCCATGGAGTTCCGTCCTTCCAACCATGGCCGCTGGCTTAAACCCTTCCACGGTTGAGCTATTAAAGCGCTTCAACCGCGCCTTTCCGCAGTTTTATGAGCAGTTTGTCAGCAGCGAGATTCAGCTGCAGAACCTGCGCTTGGCCTACCAACTCTATAAGCAACGCAAAGCAGTTCTCGATATCAAGCCCGAGGGCAGCAAGAGCGCGCTGCACTTTGTCTACCGCAATCAGTCATTTTTACTCAGCGATATCTTTGGCGTACTGGCTGCCTATGGGCTGACGATTCACAACCTCAGTCTCTACGGGCAAATTTATCCGCCCATGCTGGTGTTTATCAAGCTGGTGGTATCGCGGGGAGGCCAGGCGCTGAGTCCTAAAACGACTGAAAATGTCTGTCGAGCGATTCAAGAAACCCTGGCGGGGCGGTTTGAAGTTGAAGAAATGCTGACCGTAGAATTTAACCTGGATGCGGGCCTGGAGCGGGTAGAAACCGAGTTTTATGTCGATCCGGTCTTCCATTTGCCAGCCCTGCTGATCGAGGCCGATAACCAACCAGGCCTCTTTTATAAGGTTATGTACGCCATCTGGCAGGAAGATTTGCTGGTGGTTAACGCCAACCTGCTGGTATGGCGGGGGCGTACCCGTCTGATTTTGTATCTTCTTGGCCCCAATGAAAGTCTGATTCCCGATTATCTGGGCCATAAAATTGCTGAGGGTATGCGCTACCGCCTCATGAGCTAGGGTACGATGGTCAACGACCGGCCTCAGAGGGCATTGGCCCATGGCTATCGCCACAGTCTTTGGCGTACCCCACTATTACCAACTGACTGCGGCCAGGGAAGCTCCCGCTCTGGTCTTTATTCACGGCTGGCTGCTGAGCCATCGGTACTGGCAGCCTGTCATTGACCGGCTGGCGCCTGACCACACCTGTCTGGCCTACGATCTGCGCGGGTTTGGCGAATCGCGCTATGGGCTCGACCAGTATAAGTCTGGGGTACCCGCAGAGGCCGAAGCTCTGGGAGCTTCGACATTGCCCTACGGGCTAGGGGCCTATGCTCGCGACCTGGCAGCGCTGCTAGAGCAGCTCGATCTGGGTCCCGTGTGGCTGGTGGGTCATTCGCTGGGGGGCAGTATTGCCCTCTGGATGGCCCACTGCTACCCGCAGCAGTTGCAGGGAGTGGTTTGCCTCAACGCTGGCGGTGGCATTTACCTGGAGCGCGAGTTTCAGCAGTTTCGTCAGGCGGGGCAGTACATTGTCGGCTGGCGGCGTTCGTGGTTGCGCTACACCCTGCTGCCGCTGCTGCTCACTCGAATGATGGTGCACCGGCCTTTGGCCTACCGCTGGGGCCGCGATCGCTGTCTTGATATGCTGCAGGCCGATGCTGCCGCCGCCCTGGGTGCCCTGCTAGAGTCAACGACCGAAACTGAGGTGCACCTTCTGCCCAGGCTGGTGGCCAGTCTCCAGCCGCCGGTATATTTTGTCGCCGGTCGCCAGGACCAGGTGATGAATTTGCGCTACGTGCACCATCTGGCGGGCTATTTGCCGGTCAGGCCAGGCCGCAGCCCGGTGATTGAAATTGAAAATTGTGGCCACCTGGCGATGGTCGAACAGCCCCAGGTCGTAGCCAAGGTGCTGCAAGATCTGCTGCACGCCCATTCGCTACTACCTTTGGCCTAATTTATGACCTTATACCGAATTCGCTTTGGCTACCCACAGTTTGGGCTGGGCAAACGCCGTAAAGCCTTTGGCTTGGCTACGCCTATGCCCCTACGCAAGCCGCCTATTTGGAATCAGGGTAATGCGATTCGGAATTGGTATCAGCCATCATGTGAGGCCTGTTAACGCTGCACCGGAATGGCTCAAACTGTAGTTGGACTGCAGCCCGCTGGTCTGCAGCGCAGGGCTAGGTGACGCCTGACGACGGCTGGGCAGGCATGAGGCGAACGGCCCAACCGTCAGGAATACTCTAAAGCTTAGCTACAAAACAAAAGAGATGCCGACGACTGGCCGTGTTTCGTCTCGGCATCTCTTCTGGTTCGCTCCTCACACAATTGAATTATAGGATTAGGGTGAGGGAATGTCACCCCTAAAAACCACTTTGAATGAACAGTATTTCTTATGGGAGACGGGCTTCAATTGGGGCTAGGGCTACACTGGTCTGAACCTGGCGCTTTAGCTAGGGGCTTTGAATCCACGGCGGCTATTACCCAGTGGCATCAAGATTAAGGTTAAGGATCCAGGAATGTCTCTGGTTCCTTAAAAGGGCTCCGAGAAAATACGGGATCTCTGTATTAGTATGGGATGGTTTACGTAACCTTTACAATGCCAAATCTCTGAAAATCTACTAGCCAGATTTCTCTTTGGTCGCTGGGGTTGTCTGAGTTTGGGGCTAAACCTCCAGCCTCGCAGGGTAAATCGATTGATGGCTGTAGGTGCGGTTTTGAACTGGACGAGGGGTATATCTACCTGGTCTATGCAGCTGATTTGGTTTATGATGCTGCGATTCTGTGCGATCGCGCCTTCTCCCTAGCGTTTATCCCATGGTCATGGTCTGTACCGTCTAATCCAGCTGTTGCTATGCAATCATCCCAACGCCCCGATCATGCCCGACCGTTTTTGACCTGGCAACGCATTACCGACTGGGCCCACGCCCACTACCGCGCCAGAACTTTTAACAAAGACGAGCGTATTCCCACCCGGTCTGGGCTGTTGTACCTGGTAGAGCGCGGTGCCGTACGCCTGGTGGGCACAGCCCAGGGAGCCGCTCCAGATCTGGTCAGCCCCGATCTCGACGATGCGACCGATGAAGAGGGGTCTACGTCTTTAGCGATGGGACTGAGCGAGGAGGCTTTCTTAGGCTTTGTCGGAGCGGGGCAGCCCTTTGAGATTGTGGCTCAGTCGCCCTTCCTGCTGCAGAGCTTTGCCCATGTCGATCAAACGACAGTGCTCTGGCTCTACTGGAGTGACCTCGACAACTGGCCTCACTTTCGGCGCGAGGTGCTCGACGCCTTTCGCTACCAGCACCAGCGCAAGCTGCTGTGGCTCAGCACCCTAGGCCAGCGCCGTACTATCGATCGCCTGCTGGGATTTCTCACCCTGCTGATTGAGGAGTTTGGCGAACCCTGCGAGTCGGGCTACTACCTGCCCTGGTCGCTCACCCACGCTCAAATCGGCAGCGCCATTGGCTCCACTCGGGTCACCGTAACTCGCCTGATGGGCAAACTCCGCCAGCGCAAACTCATTCATATCTACAAAGATGGGCTGATCGCCATTCCCAGCGATCAGAGCACGACCCGCGAAGCGTTGGGCTAGGGGGTAGGGTATAGCGGTTCGGGAGGTAGAGACGTAGACTTGACCCCGTTCTTGTCGGCTCCATTTTTGTCGGCGCCGATGGGCTTAAAGTTGAGGGGTAGGTTGGTAAACTGCGGCAAGATTTCGGCGGTAAAGGCGGCTGCAGCTTTAGAGCGGTAGCGGTTGGGGTTAAAAATGACCGAGAGGGTGCGGTTGACCACTACCGAGTCAATCTTAGCCCGGTGCAGTACGCCCATCTGCAGCTCTTTTTCGATCGCAGAGTTAGACACAAAGGCTACCCCCAGCCCCGACTGCACGGCGGTTTTGATCGCCTCAATGGAGTTGAGCTCCATCTCAATTTTGAGGCGGCGGGTCTCGATGCCGCAGCGGGTCAACACCTGGTCAATCACTTTGCGAATGGTTGACTGGGAGTCGAGGGCAATGAAGTGCAGCTTGTAGAGGTCTTCGCGCTGAATCACCGCCTGACTGGCCAGCGGGTGAAACATCGGCATAATCAGTGCGAGTTCGTCCTCGGCGTAGGGCACTCTCTCTAAAGAGTCCTGTAGTTCGGGAGGAAGTTCGCCACCAATAATGGCTAGATCGACTTGACCGTTGGCCACGCTCCAGGCGGTGCGTCGAGTGGAGTGGACGTGTAGCTGCACGGCCACATCGGCGTACTTCTGCCGAAACAGGCCAATCATGCGGGGCAGGAGATAGGTGCCTGTGGTCTGGCTAGCGCCAATAATCAGGGTGCCGCCCTGCAAGTTTTGCAGGTCTTCGATGGCGCGGCAGGTCTCCTGGCACAGGCTGAGAATGCGATCGCCGTAGCTGAGCAGCAAATGTCCCGCTTCAGTGAGCTGCGCCCGCCTGCCGCCCCGGTCAAACAGCGGTACATCCAGCTGGCGCTCCAGGTTTTGCACCTGTAGACTAACTGCTGGCTGAGAGACATACAAACTGTCTGCCGCTCGTTTAAAACTGCCCTCCGCTGCAATCGCCTTGAGAATGCGCAGTTGGTCGAGCGTAAAAGGAAGGTCAGACATGGGCATTAACCCTAACGTACGATAATCCTGGGATGCCAACAAACCATGATAGTAATGCAGGCCAGCCCCTGGCTGTCATCGCAACCGATGTCGCCGTAACAACCCTAGATAGACTCATGGCCTCAAGCCTAGTGTCGAATTAAGTCTGCCATCCCTAGATTACTTGGTTCAGGACATTCGACAACAAAAATTAGAGCGAGACCCCAAGGATTTATGAAACGTCAGGTAATCCAGAATGTCCTAAACTTGCCCGGCATCTCTGGGATAGCGCTGATTGACGGGCGCAACCGACCCTTCTTTTTTGGGCCAGACATCAGCCTCAACTCCCACCAGCAGGATGCGCTGGCCCAGGGTATTCAGCAGGTGGTCGACACGACTCCGGCCCATTTCGATACCTTTTCGTTTCGCTTCGCCAATCAGCTCACCCACATCTACAAGCTCGATCAGGGGCTGATTCTGCTGGTGTTGGTCACCGACCAAATGCCCCTCACCGACTACCGCACCGCCATTGGCCAGCTCAAGGCCACCCTGATCGAAGCCCCCCACAACGCCGTGCCCACCTTTCGGCTGCTGGCTGGCTGCGTCACCCTGGGCAGCAGCGCCAGCGCCATTGACCCCGCTGCGGATCCCTCCACGTCCCTCTCCTCTGTTAATAGGGCTCAGCCTGAGCCAGTGGGCTCTAAAGCGGGTACCCTAGCTCCAGGCCCACAGGAGGTGGTGGCGGCCCTCAATCACCTCAGCGATGGCGCGACCCAGTACCTGGGTAAAACCATCGTCATCAACACCTGGAAGCAGTCTCGCCCGGCCCACCCCTGGCTAGAGCAGTTTGAGGTTCAGCGAGATGGCTACTTTGCCGCTGCCGCCCAGGGCCAAATGCCGCTGACGGCGGAACAGCATCAGTGGGTTAAAGACTGGGTGACGGCCTTTATGAGCCGCGGTGGTAGAACCATCCGCAATTTTCAAACCCTGGCGAGTAGTCGGCTTACTCCCCAGGAACAGGCTCTTTTGCTCGCTCTCCCGTCTTCCCAGGACTGCTGAGCATGCGGTGAGCCAATGGCGCCGAGGTCGTCCCACCGCAGCCTGCCCAGGCGTTTCGTCTATTCCTTATCCCCCCCCTTCTACCCCATGGCTAAAACCGTTCGCCTAGAGCCCATCGCCCAAGAAACCTCCGTTGAAACTAACGGCAACCTGCTGTCGGTCCTGCTCAACAAAGACCTAGATGTGTTGAAAGAGTGCGGTGGGCGAGGCATGTGCGCCACCTGCCACATCTATGTACAGTCGGGTATGGAGGCGTTGACCCCGATTAACCGTCGCGAGCAGCGGACGCTGGAAGTGATTACCTCCTGCAAGCCCAACTCGCGGCTGGCCTGCCAGGCCCGGGTGGTCGCCAACGGGGTGGTGGTAGAACTGCCGCCGGGTATGTACGTCAACTCGCTGCAGGACATTGAGGCGCTGATTGGTCGCCGGGCTGAGCAAGATCTGCTGCACCCGATTACGGGCGAGGTGCTGGTCGAGCAGGGCAAGCTGATTACGCGCTCGGTGATCACTCAGCTGGAGAAAACGGCTAGCTTTAAGGTGGGTGAGTTCTTTACCCAGAGCAAAGATCTATAGGTCTGCGGTTCATGGCCGAACCCCATAGAACATCTGTTATGGTAGGGCAATGCCGTAGTTGAGTTTTATACCAACCCCCTATGGACTCTGCCCTTCCCCTGAGTGCTCGCCACGAGCAGGTGCTACAGGCCACGATTCGTCACTACATTGCTACAGCAGAGCCCGTCGGGTCGCGGGCCTTGGCTCAGGAGTATGACCTGAAGGTAAGTCCAGCGACGGTGCGCAACACCATGGGCCTGCTAGAGAAATACGGCCTGCTCTATCAGCCACACACGTCGGCGGGGCGGGTGCCGTCAGATTTTGGCTATCGGCTCTATGTCGATCGGCTGATGTCGCCCTCAACGCGGGTGGGGCGGCGGGTGGATGCGGCTCTGTCGGAGGAACTGGACTGGGTGGGCCGCAGCCTGGAATCGTTGCTGCGATCAGCCACCCAAATCCTGGCTCAAATCAGCGGTTATCTGGCCCTGATCACGGTGCCCCAGTCCAGTAGTGCGACTATTCGCCACATTCAGCTGGTGGCGGTGGATGGAGAGCAGGTGCTCATGGTGGTGCTGCTCGATTCGCTGGCGACCCAGTCGGTAGTGGTGCAGCTGCCGGCGCTGCTGGGGGCCTCGGCTCAAGCAACAGAAGAACTGGGCCGTCGTCACCTGGAAATTTTGTCAAACTTTTTGAGTCACCATCTGCGGGGACGACCGCTAGCCGCTGTAGCTGCGCTGAATTGGGGCGATCTCGATGCCGAATTTCAGCACTACGGGGCGCTGCTCTGTCAGGCACTGGACAATCTAGCGCTGCGATCGCGGGCACCAGAAACACCTCAGCTGGTGATTAGCGGTCTGTCAGAGGTGCTGCGCCAGCCCGAGTTTTCCGATGCGCAGCGGATTCAGTCCATCGTGCGGCTGCTGGAAGAAGACCAGTCGCAGCTGTGGCCCCTGTTTTTTGACACCCCACCCGTGGCGAGCCAGACGCTCAACGGCGTGGATGTAAAGGTCTGGATTGGGGCTGAAAACCCGCTAGAGCCGATGCAGGGCTGTGCGCTCGTCGTGTCGAACTACACCCGCTGCGACGCCTCTGTGGGCAGTGTAGGGGTACTGGGGCCGACCCGCATGGTCTATGAAAACGCTGTGGCTGTGGTCAAGGCGGCGGCAGATTACCTATCGACGGCCCTCAGCGCCTAGGGGTATCCCCAGTATGGCCTCAACTGGGCAGGGACTGCCGTGATTATCACCGAACTGCTAGCAATCTTGTCGATCGCGGCGGCGACGGGGCTCCGGCTGGCGCTGCCCCTGCTGCTGATTGGGTTGATGTCTGGGCCTCAGCTCTGGTCTAACGTACCGCTGCTGTCGCGTCTGCCCCCCGCCCTGGTGTTGGGGGTGCTGGCTACCTGGTCGATGGCCGAGCTGATGCTGTCCAAGGATCGCTACAGCCAGCGTTTCTTTCAAACCCTGGAGCTGTTTCTGAGTCCTGGGGTGGGTGCCCTGGCCGGTCTGGCTGTCGCCCGCACCTTTGGCCTGGACGGCTGGATTAACCTTCTGATTGGCCTGATTAGCGCTCTCCTAGCCCTGGTCATTCAGCTGCTGCAGGTGGGCTGGTTTTACCGCCCCCGCCGCCCGCCGCTGTGGCTTTTCTTCGTGGTAGACGGGCTCTGCATTGTGCTCGCGGTGCTGGCGTTTGACGCGCCTAACCAGGGCGGTATCATTGCGCTGCTGCTGCTGTGGCTGGTGATTCGAACCTCGTACCTGTGGCGGCACTGGCCCAGGCGCTCCAAGCCGAAGCCCTAATACCGCTGGGGCGCAACGGCCTGGGGTATAAATGGCGCGAGATGTGATGGTCTGGGGCGCAAACCCTAGAGAATGCCGACAAAGTGCAGGGGGCCGCGACCGCTGACCAGCTCCAGCAGCAGGGCTAGAAAGCCCACCATGGCCAGACGACCGTTCCACACCTCGGCGACCGGGGTGAGGCCCCAGGCCGATCGCTCCTGGGGGTAAATCTTGACCTTTTTGTCGGGGTGCACCACATCGGAGAAGAGCTGGCGGGGCGCAGCCAGGGCTTCATTGACCATATCGGCCATATCGGTGATGAAGCGGGGGTGCGTATTGAGGGCCGGTACCCGATGGAAGCCCGGAATCCCGGCCTCGTGGGCAATCTCCCGGTACTCCATGTCGATCTCCTGCAGGGTCTCAATGTGCTCGGAGACAAAGCTGATGGGTACGACAACCAGGTCTTTGACGCCCTGCTGGGCCAGCTGCTCGATCGCATCTTCGGTGTAGGGCTGCAGCCATTCCACTGGCCCGACCCGGCTCTGGTAGGCCAGGGTGTAGGGGTTGGGGCGATCGAGCGCCTGCATGATCAGCTCGGTGCAGTGCTGGATCTCGCGCTGGTAGGGGTCGCCCGCCTCTTCGACGTAGCTCACGGGTACCCCGTGGGCGCTAAAGAAAATGTGGGCCTGGTCGGGATTGTCGAGCTTATCGAGCTCTTTGGCAATCAGGTCGGCCATGGCGGCGGTGTAGCCGGGGCGGTTGTACCAGGAGGGTATAGCGGTGTAGACAATGCGCTGCAGGGTCGGATCTTCGAGCCAGAGCCGCTCCAGCAGGCGAAAGCTGGAGCCGCTGGTGCTGATCGAAAACTGGGGGTAGAGGGGCAGCACCACCAGCTTTTCGATGCCGTCGCGCTTGATCTGGGCAACGGCCTCTTCGGTGAAGGGGTACCAGTAGCGCATGCCGATATAGATATTGGCGTCGGTGCCCTGCTCGGCCAGCACCCGTTTGAGGGCCTCGGCCTGCTCTTCGGTAATGCGGCGCAGCGGGGACCCACCGCCGATCTGCTGGTAGTTTTCTTGGGATTGTTTGGCGCGTGAGCTAGAAATTAACCAGGCCAGGGGCCGCTGCAACCAGGGGAAGGGCAGGCGAATAATCTCTGGATCGGCAAACAGGTTAAACAGAAAGGGACGAACATCGTCAAGCTGTTCTGGCCCCCCTAGATTTAGCAATAAGACCCCGACACGACCCATGGCACTGTAGTGGTTTTAAATTAGGTACTCATATCTGACAATATTCTACAAGCTGGATGAACGGTTTCCGACCCCGATGGCTGTCTCTGACTCTCTCGATCGCGCGATCGCAGCGCTAAATACTCGCCTCAAAGCGGCTCGTCTCGGCCTGCAGGTGGAGTGCCGGGGCGATCGCCTCAGCCTGCGGGGCACCCTGCCACCCCGCCCCGACAGCACCAAGG